>NZ_CP036200.1:2315000-2487500 GCF_004295345.1 Shewanella maritima
CCGTTCGCTCGCCGCTACTAGGGGAATCTCGGTTGATTTCTTTTCCTCCGGGTACTTAGATGTTTCAGTTCCCCGGGTTTGCCTCCTAACGCTATGTATTCACGTTAGGATAATTGCTTATGCAATTGGGTTTCCCCATTCGGACATCGTTGACTCAAATGCTTGTTACTAGCTCGCCAACGCTTTTCGCAAGTTACTACGTCCTTCATCGCCTCTGACTGCCAAGGCATCCACCGTATACGCTTAGTCACTTAACCATACAACCCAAATGAGTCTTACTAATGTAAGTCATTCGAGCCACATAGGTGACTAGCTGGTTTATTTGATAAATCACACCAATGAGTAAACTCATTCATGTGTATCGCCTTAGTTTTTAGAATATTCAAGACACTTAAATAGTGTTTTGAGAACTCAATTATTTCGCATTTTATGTTTTCACATAAAAATACTATCAGCTTTCCAAATTGTTAAAGAACAATGCTAACCGGCTCGCGGCGCATTTGACTCTCACTTCTTATAAAAGAAGCGACAAGTTATCTGTGTGAACACTCAACAGGTCTAAATTCGTGTCGATAAGGAGGTGATCCAGCCCCAGGTTCCCCTAGGGCTACCTTGTTACGACTTCACCCCAGTCATGAACCACAAAGTGGTGAGCGCACTCCCGAAGGTTATGCTACCCACTTCTTTTGCAGCCCACTCCCATGGTGTGACGGGCGGTGTGTACAAGGCCCGGGAACGTATTCACCGTAGCATTCTGATCTACGATTACTAGCGATTCCGACTTCATGGAGTCGAGTTGCAGACTCCAATCCGGACTACGACGTACTTTCTGAGATTAGCTCCACCTCGCGGTCTCGCAACCCTCTGTATACGCCATTGTAGCACGTGTGTAGCCCTACTCGTAAGGGCCATGATGACTTGACGTCGTCCCCACCTTCCTCCGGTTTATCACCGGCAGTCTCCCTAAAGTTCCCACCCGAAGTGCTGGCAAATAAGGATAAGGGTTGCGCTCGTTGCGGGACTTAACCCAACATTTCACAACACGAGCTGACGACAGCCATGCAGCACCTGTCTCAGAGTTCCCGAAGGCACTAAACCATCTCTGGTAAATTCTCTGGATGTCAAGAGTAGGTAAGGTTCTTCGCGTTGCATCGAATTAAACCACATGCTCCACCGCTTGTGCGGGCCCCCGTCAATTCATTTGAGTTTTAACCTTGCGGCCGTACTCCCCAGGCGGTCTACTTAATGCGTTAGCTTGAGAGCCCAGTGTTCAAGACACCAAACTCCGAGTAGACATCGTTTACGGCGTGGACTACCGGGGTATCTAATCCCGTTTGCTCCCCACGCTTTCGTACATGAGCGTCAGTCTTTGTCCAGGAGGCCGCCTTCGCCACCGGTATTCCTTCAGATCTCTACGCATTTCACCGCTACACCTGAAATTCTACCTCCCTCTACAAGACTCTAGTTCGCCAGTTCCAAATGCAATTCCCAGGTTGAGCCCGGGGCTTTCACATCTGGCTTAACGAACCGCCTGCGTACGCTTTACGCCCAGTAATTCCGATTAACGCTCGGACCCTCCGTATTACCGCGGCTGCTGGCACGGAGTTAGCCGGTCCTTCTTCTGCGAGTAACGTCACAGCTAGCAGGTATTAACCACTAACCTTTCCTCCTCGCTGAAAGTGCTTTACAACCCTAGGGCCTTCTTCACACACGCGGCATGGCTGCATCAGGGTTTCCCCCATTGTGCAATATTCCCCACTGCTGCCTCCCGTAGGAGTCTGGGCCGTGTCTCAGTCCCAGTGTGGCTGATCATCCTCTCAGAACAGCTAGGGATCGTTGCCTTGGTGAGCCATTACCTCACCAACTAGCTAATCCCACCTAGGTTCATCCAATCGCGAAAGGCCCGAAGGTCCCCTCCTTTCCCCCGTAGGGCGTATGCGGTATTAGCAGTCGTTTCCAACTGTTATCCCCCTCGACTGGGCAGATCCCTAGGCATTACTCACCCGTCCGCCGCTCGACGCCGTTATCGTCCCCCGAAGGTTCAGATAACTCGTTTCCGCTCGACTTGCATGTGTTAGGCCTGCCGCCAGCGTTCAATCTGAGCCATGATCAAACTCTTCAATTAAAAGTTTTTACAGTCACTCTCTATAAAATAGAAAGAACTGACTCAATGAATTCTACTGTCATGCGTCAATTTAAATTGAATGAACAATTCAAATTAACTTGTGTCGTATGAACATCAATGAGTTTTAAATTTTGTGACTCACTCGAAAGTGAATCTGTCGAATTTAAAGCTCTGTGAATGTCCACACAGATATACTTGTCATATTGTTAAAGAGCATCCCGTTAGCGCTTGGCTCATCGGGTCAGGGCTGCGTATTCTACGCTTTCCCGCGTTGGCGTCAAGTGTTTTTTCAAACTTTCTTTTCGCCTTGATTTGAGTGGCTTAAATGCCTTCAAATCAAACTGTCAGGTTCACTGCCTACACCTCGTGTTGGCCGCTGCGCCGTGTCAGTGGGAGCGCATTATAGGGAGCTTAGATTTTTGCGCAAGGGCTTTTTTGAAGTTTTTTGCAAAAACATGCTTAAGAGGTGTTTTTTTGTGCGAAACCACTAAAAAAGGGACTTTTCAGTCCCTTTTTTCAACAATAATGCCGCTTATGCGGTTTCAACCTATGGAGCGAAGAATCGTGTTTCTTGCTTAATCTCGACTTTCTCACCTTCTATTTCAGTAGATACTTCAATATAGATGTCAGAAATACTCCGTTTAAGCTCTACTGGGTCAATCGCAACACTAATAGGCAATGTCATGATCTTACCACCATCAATCGTCACTGAATCTGGGCCAATCCACTGAGCATTATTAAGCCCAGCTACCGACAAGCTATATACCTGCTGTTGTTCAGTCTTATTGAGTAGCTTAATGGTAAAGGTATTCTCAATATTACCCTGGCTGTTTTCTCTATATAGTGCGTTACGGTCACGGATAACATCCATACGCACAGGTGAGATAGTGGCGCTGGCGTAGATGAACACGAGGATCATAACTGTAAGCACCACGCCATAACCGACTAGCTTAGGTCGCAGTACCTTCTCTTTTATGCCATCGAGTTTGTTCTCTGTGGTGTAGCTAATCAAACCTTTGGCATAACCCATACGCTCCATAGTGGTATCACATGCGTCGATACAACCACCACAGTTAATGCACTCATACTGCAGACCATTACGAATATCGATACCAGTAGGGCAAACTTGTACACATAAGTCACAGTCAATACAGTCGCCTAAGCCTAATTCTTTAGGATCGGCTTTACGAGAACGCGGTCCGCGCGTTTCACCACGCTTGGCGTCATAACCGACAATAAAGGTATTCTTATCGAACATTGCCGATTGGAAACGCGCATAAGGACACATATGCAAACACATAATCTCGCGCATCCAGCCTGCATTACCATAGGTTGCAGCGGTAAAGAACAGCACCCAGAAGTAGATATCAATGTCAGCACTTAGGGTAAAGACATCCGTATACACTTCACGAGTTGGCACAAAGTAAGACACAAAGGTCATTGCCGTTAGTAGTGACACTAATACCCACGAGGTGTGCTTTGCCGTTTTACGCCATATCTTGTCGAACGACCATGGCATCTTGTCTAACTTGATACGTTTATTACGTGCGCCTTCGAACTTCTCTTCAAACCATATAAAGATAAAGGTCCACACAGTTTGCGGGCAGGTATAACCACACCAAACACGGCCTAAGTAAGTGGTAACAAAGAACAAGCCAAAAGCAGCAATCATAAACAGTGCAGCTAGCAGGGTAAGATCTTGCGGCCAGATAGTTAACGCGAACACATGGAACTTTTGCTCACTTAAATTAAACCAAACGGCTTGGCGGTCACCCCAAGGGATCCACGGAAGAATAAGGAAGAACAGCATGGCAACCCAGCCCATACGGCGACGCACGTTAGTCCATAATCCTTCAACTGCGCGCACATATATACGATTACG
Source organism: Shewanella maritima (assembly GCF_004295345.1). Classification (NCBI taxonomy): domain Bacteria; kingdom Pseudomonadati; phylum Pseudomonadota; class Gammaproteobacteria; order Alteromonadales; family Shewanellaceae; genus Shewanella; species Shewanella maritima. Next base: position 2,319,008 of record NZ_CP036200.1, read on the forward strand.
TGGATTGAAGCGGTCAGCTTTTGCAGCATCAGGTTGGTGAATCTTAATGCGGTTGTGCTTCGAATAATCCTTTGAATTCGAATCTGTACTCATTTTACAGCCTTACTACATTAACATTGTAAAGAAACTGGAATAGTATATACCTTTCTATCACTAACTCGGACAAAAAAATGAGAGGTTGGATAGGTTTAGCCATAATTGCAGGTATTCTTTATTACCTCGCAACGGAAACCAATAAACTCGATGAGCCTATTGTTTATGTGCAAGACGTTTACCAATCAATAGAGCGTAAAATCAATAAGGCAACTGGCACTAAGATCCAAAAGCTTGATAGTCGTATTCCAAAGTTAGAAGCCGACCTCGTCAATCGCTTAAATGGCCAAGAGTTAGCAGAAATGAAAAAAGTGCTCACAGACGGCAACACGCTAGACGACTTTAAAGCAGAGTATTGCCAGAGCTCAAAAGCACGCCATGATGTATTTAGCTTAGACAACCTGCGCTACATTTGCGACAAGCTATAAGCACGCCTTGATACAGCAAGTTCAAGTTAACGGTTTTTTGTCCCAGCATTGACCTAGTCAGTAAATCAGCCTAGCCTTTGATGCCATAGATAATTGAGCACACAAGGTTAGGCTTTTTATGACCCACCAAGTTTCTGATACGTTTGATCCTGCACTTTGGGATGTTGTCCCAGGCTTTGAGTTTGAAGACATCACCTACCACCGCGCTAAAGACCAAGGCACTGTGCGTATTGCTATCGATCGCCCTGATTGCCTTAATTCATTTCGCCCAAAAACAGTCGATGAGTTATATATCGCGTTAGATCATGCCCGCCAATGGTCAGATGTCGGCTGCGTATTGTTAACTGGTAATGGCCCGTCAGCGAAAGGTCAATATTCATTCTCAGCAGGTGGCGATCAGCGCATTCGTGGTAAAGATGGTTATAAATATGAAGGCCAAGGTGAGCACCAACCTGACGTGGCTAAAATGGGTCGCCTACACATTCTTGAAGTGCAGCGACTTATCCGCTTCATGCCCAAAGTGGTCATCGCAGTAGTGCCTGGCTGGGCAGTTGGGGGCGGCCATAGTTTACATGTGGTGTGTGACTTAACCTTGGCTTCAAAAGAGCATGCGGTGTTTAAACAAACCGACCCAGACGTAGGCAGCTTTGACTCAGGTTATGGTAGTGCTTACCTAGCTAAGATGATCGGTCAAAAGCGCGCCCGTGAAATCTTCTTCCTCGGCTTTAATTACAGCGCAGAAGAAGCATTCGATATGGGTATGGTTAACCGCGCAATCCCACATGCAGAGCTTGAAACCGAAGCGTTAAACTGGGCAAAAGAGATCAATAGCAAGTCGCCAACGGCAATGCGTATGCTTAAGTACGGTTTTAACTTGCCAGATGATGGCCTAGTCGGTCAGCAGTTATTTGCAGGAGAAGCCACTCGCCTAGCCTATGGCACAGATGAAGCTCAAGAAGGCCGCGATGCCTTTTTGGAAAAGCGCGATCAGGACTTCTCGAAATTCCCTTGGCACTATTGATTTTAGAGCTCTTGCCTAAGAGCGCGCCCCTTACCAATCCGATTTAAGATAATGCCCACTCCAACGAGTGGGCATTTTTTATTAACCGAACAACTCAATTAAGCTTATCGACAAAATCTACTTTACCAACCAATTGATAATGATTATCATTTAAATAAATCAAATTGAGGAGTAAACAAGATGAAAAAGACAATCACTTTTGCCATGTTACATTTCGGCGTAGCTTTCACTATTACTTATTTACTAACTGGCAGCTGGGTATTAGGCGGCGCAGTAGCACTCATTGAGCCAGCGGTGAACACAGTAGTATTTTATTTTCACGAGAAAGCATGGAAGCGTGCAGAATCAAAGCAGCTTCCACTTGCGGCATAAAAATAGAGTTATGGTTTCGAAGGTTGAATCAAATCCAGCCTATTGGCTAACGGCCCGATAGCACCGCCCTGGATAAACACTGAAAAAATCATGATGAAAAACACCATATGCACAATATTGATTGCATCTGGAACACCTGCCGCTGCAGGAATAAGCGCAAATACAATTGGTGTAGCCCCCTTTAAGCCCACCATAGAAATAAACAAACGCTTACGCCAAGTTGCCTTAGTAAAAGGTAAATAGCACAGCTGCACAGCTAAAGGTCTCGCAACCAGAATAAGCAATAATGCTGGTACGAGTGATACCCAAAATACCGACATCAACATTTGTGGGAAGATTTGCAAGCCAAGCACAATAAACATTAGCGCTTGCGCCAACCAGGATAAGCTATTGAAGAAATGTAAGTTGACCTGCTGCCCACGCTTAATAAAGTTACCGATCACTACTCCCGCAATATAAGACGCCAACAGAATATTTCCGCCTAACATCTCAGCACCATAAGTCGCAATAATGAAGCTAGCCAGTACAAATACTGGTATTAAACCGTATTCAGACAGACTGATATTGTTGAGCAGCCAAACAGCTAAGCGCGACACACTAAGCCCAACCACAACCGCAACTACAACTTGCATAAATAGCGTCGTTGAAACATCAACAACAGATAAAGACTGAGTCGACGACAACACCATTTCAGTCAACATTATCACCATTAACATCGCAACAGGGTCATTGGTGGCGGACTCGAACTCTAATACAGTGTCGGTTTGCTCTTTAAGTTTTAACTTCTTCGACTCAAGAATCGAAAACACCGCTGCAGCATCGGTGGAGGAAACAACTGCAGCAAATAGCAGGCACATGATGAAATCAAAATCGAGTAACAGATATAAAATGCCGGCAAAGATAATCGTGGTAAATAGCACGCCAAAAGAAGCAAGCACGCCGCCCTCTTTATAGGCCACCTTAATTTTTGCAGTAGAAGTATTCAGACCACCGACAAACACAATGACATTTAATGCTAAACCGCCCACTAAAGCGGTTTGCGCAAGATCATCATATACAAAGTCAAATTCACCGTTGCCCAGTGCCAGGCCGACCCCCATAAAAATCAGCAACGACGGAATACCAAGAGTACGAGAAGGATGGTGCAGCAAAATACCAATAACGGTTAACGCTGCCATACAAATCATCATCAGTTCAATGGTCATAGTGTTTCCTGTATATGTCTATCTTGTATCTCTAGCGGATGGTCTCCATTCGAATATCGTGAGGTAAGCTTTGCGATTCCGTTAAAACGGCACATCGCATTAGTGCCAACAAGCGCTTGTGTCATAAAAACTTCATAAAAATTTTTATGTTGCATCTTTAGTTTGCAATATACACAAAATCCACAGACCAAGGGTTAATCCAAACTTAATTAAAACTTAGTTAACCACACCTGCGCACCAGCTCAAGCCAAAACAACTTCAAACTACGCAATAACTTGCAATCAGTATTTCACTTTAAGTTTTGACCATAACTCCAGTAACACAAGCTGCCACAAAGATCATACTCAAAACAGTTTAAATACAGAGTGTTAACACCTATCTAAATTTGCTTTTTATTACCCAGAGTTACTCCCAAACCACTGTAACCTGATTGTCATATTTGTCTGCCTTAATGCGCTTGCCCAAACAAGGGCGTACTTATTTGAACAAAAGATTGAACACAAACCCTCAACTGAAAATCCACGATTAAAGAGTAGAAAGCACCATGAAAAAGGTTATTGGTTTATTAACTGCAGTAGGTTTAATCACTGCGCCACTAGCGAATGCTGAAACAGTGACGGTTTCAGGCTCAACCTCGGTAGCCCACGTAATGGAAGTACTGGCTGAAAACTATCAAGCATCAGCAGGAGCAACAGTTGAAGTACAAAGCACGGGCTCATCAGCTGGTATCCGCGCAGCAAAAGATGGCACCAGCATGCTGGGCATGTCATCTCGTAACATTAAAGATGGTGAGCTAACGGATAGCACTAAAGAAATTGTTATTGCTCGTGACGGTATCGCTGCGGCAGTCAACAAAGCCAACCCAGTACAAGATTTAACTCAAGAGCAAATCTCAAAAATTTATCGCGGTGAAATTAAAAACTGGAGCGAAGTTGGCGGAGAAGCTCGCCCTATCGTTGTTGTTACCCGTGAAAACGGCTCTGGTACACGTGGCGCATTCGAAGACATCATGAAGCTACAACGCACAGTAAACGGCCACAAGGTTTCAGCCATTGTGCCTACGGCTCAAGTTGGTAACGGCAACGGAATGATCAAAACCATTGTTGCCAACAACCCATATGCTATTGGCTATATCTCACTTGGTAGTGTTGATGACTCGCTAACAGCACTGTCAGTCAATGGCGTTAAGCCATCAGATGCCAATATCGCATCTGGCGACTACCAAATTGCCCGTCCATTCATCGTGTTAAAGAACAACGACGCGCCGCAATCAGCAACTAAATTCATCGATTATGTCATGTCGAATGAAGGCCAGAGCATCGTCGCTAATGAAGGCTATATCCGCGTTCAATAGTCACTGTTGAAAACACAGCAAAGAAGACGCTTGTTTCTTTGCTGTGTTTAATCGCCACGCAGGTTTTAAAGAGGTTGAAAATGGAAGCTGCTAGCAAATTGGAGATAACGAGCGAGTCCTTGTCTCCAGCAAAAAAAATCGATTGGGTAGAGTCAGTATTTCACTGGCTATTTCTGATCAGCGCCATGGTTGGTGTGATATCAGTCATCACCATTGGCTGGTTTGTTTTCTATGAAGGAATACCTGCATTTAAAGAGGCAGGTATTTTCAACTTCTTATTTGGCAAAGAGTGGTTGCCGCCTGCACTTTACGGCATTTCATCAATGATTGTCGCTTCACTCATCTCAACTGCAGGCGCTGTGATAATTGGTGTGCCTGTAGCGCTGCTCACTGCGATTTTCTTAGCAGAAATCGCACCTAAATGGCTGGCTGATATTGTCCGCCCAGCGGTTGAGTTACTCGCAGGTATCCCGTCTGTGGTGTATGGCTTCTTTGGCCTTATTGTCATTGTGCCAGCTATTGAAAGTATTTTTAATATCCCAGCCGGTAATACGCTACTCGCTGGCATTATCGTTTTGGCAATCATGATCCTGCCAACGGTTATTACTATTTCAGAAACTTCTATTCGCGCGCTCACACCAAGTTATAAAGCGGGTGCCTTAGCGTTGGGCGCATCGCATATTTACAGTATTTTTAATGTGCTTTTACCCGCCGCCAGAAGTGGTATTTACACAGGCATAGCACTGGGTATCGCCCGCGCTATCGGTGAGACGATGGCGATTATTATGGTCATGGGCAATGCCCCAGCCATGCCAGGCTCACTGCTTGAGCCAGCTCGCTCCCTCACCGCGAACATCGCTATGGAAATGTCTTATGCAACTGGCATTCATGCCAGCGCTTTATACTCAACGGGCATAGTGCTGCTGACATTCATTGTCCTACTTAATGCAGGTTTGCTCATGTTAAACCGTAAGCGAGGCCACTAATTATGGCGTCTTCAACTAATACTCAATCAATACAATCAAACCAAACCAGCAGCTCAGCAAATGCCACAAGCAGTGGCAAGCTGTCAGTAAAGCAGTTGGCAAGAAAACGTAAAGACAGCGCCTTACTTGCTGGCGTTTGGGCTGCAGCGGGCTTAACCATCATATTTATGCTTTGGGTGGTATGGCATATTTTGTCAAACGGTTTAAGCCATGTGAGCTGGGAGTTTATTACTGGCGCTTATACCCGTATCGGTGAAGCTTCAGGTATCTGGGCGATGATTGTTTCGACCATATATATGGTTGCCTTATCGCTGGCTATTGCTGCACCGATCAGCATTATGACCGCGATTTACCTAACCGAATACGCCAAACCTGGCAGTAAATTGGTTAAAGCAATTCGATTTTGCATCGAGTCATTAGCGGGCATCCCCTCTATTGTTTACGGCCTGTTCGGCATGACTTTCTTCGTCACAGTGTTAGGTCTGGGCTTTTCGATTATCTCAGGCGCACTGACGTTATCAATTTTAATATTACCTGTGATCATCCGTACCACTGAAGAAGCCTTACTCGCTGTGCCGATGGCATACCGTGAAGGGGGCTTTGCATTAGGCAGCTCCAAAATCTACACCATTTGGCGACTGATTTTACCCAGTGCACTGCCCGGTATTGTGACCTCAATTATTTTGAGTACTGGCCGCGTGATTGGCGAGTCTGCACCCGTGTTTTTAACCGCGGGCATGGTAACGCAAATTCCCGACAGCGTGTTTGAGTCAGGCCGAACGCTAACGGTACACCTCTATAAATTAACCCAAGAGCTATTTACCCAGCACGAATGGGACCAGGCCTACGCAACCGCAACCATTCTAATCGTATTGGTATTGCTACTTAATTTAGCAACCAAACTTATTGCTGCACGCTTTGATAAACACTCACACTAGGGCAATTAAAAATGAACAAGCTTGAAGTTAACAATCTCGACCTTTTTTACGGCGACAACCATGCGCTTAAAAACATTTCATTGCCTATCCCAGCCAAACAAGTCACGGCGTTAATTGGTCCATCAGGTTGCGGCAAGTCAACACTGCTGCGCACCTTAAACCGGATGAACGACTTAGTGGAAGGGGTAAAAATTAATGGCGACGTGCTATTTGAAGATGAAAACATTTACTCAGACATCGACGTAAAACAACTCAGAATGCGTGTAGGCATGGTGTTTCAAAAGCCTAACCCCTTTCCAATGAGCATTTTTGAAAATGTCGCCTTTGGCCTTCGTGCTCAAGGCGAAAAAGATAAAAAGGTCATTGATGCAACGGTTGAAGAGTCACTGCGTGGCGCAGCGTTATGGGATGAAGTAAAAGATCGACTACACACGTCAGCTCTCGGGCTTTCAGGTGGTCAGCAGCAACGTCTGTGTATCGCCCGCGCCATTGCAATGAAACCAGAAGTGATTTTAATGGACGAGCCCACCAGCGCACTTGACCCAATAGCAACTCATAAAATTGAAGAGTTAATGGATGAGCTGCGCCAGAAATTCACTATTGTTATCGTCACTCACTCGATGAATCAGGCAAAGCGAATCTCAGATAAAACCGCGTTTTTCTGGATGGGTGAGTTAGTTGAACACGCTGATACTCATACTCTGTTCAATCATCCGGTCGATAGCCGCACTCAGGGTTATGTAAGCGGTGAATTCGGCTAACTCATCACGTCCTAAGACTAGCTTTAAATCAACATCCCCGGCTCAGGCTGGGGATTTTTGTTGCTCCACGCATCCTCTTCAGTATACCGATTGCGGCTAATGGCATACATCACACCAGAGTTTGCTAGTAAAATTTACCGAATGCTACAGGAATGCAATATTTAAGTTCTTAATAAATTAATGACTTAACGGCTAAATAATATTCAGGACACCATACGTTAAACGAATTGCATGTTTAGTCACGCACCTAGGCGCTTTTATGGTAATAACACAATTGATACATTCATTCAGTGACAATATTTGATAACATTATCAGGTTAAATATGCTGAATACTGGGTTTGCAGAGGTTATTTTGCGAACTCATTGCGTGGGAATTTAGGCAGGGTTTGAAAAAAACCGCCTTCCATGGCTCCGTGGTGTATCTCAACAGAAGTTTAAGAACACGAAAAACTACGGCGTCAACATAAATGTTTTGCACATAGCCTGCATAAATATGATGAAACCCAGTGTATACAGTGATAATTAACTAAAAAACACCGAGTGTTTTAGTAGCTATTAGTAAAAAGCCAAGGCTTTGGCAGTTATTCATAGAGATAGCTTTAGAAACGCCACAAAACCTATATTTACGGGAATGTGTACATGACAACAAAACTCTCAGCGAATGCCAAAGCAGAGTTAGGCACTCTGCTCGTCAATTCATCAGAGCTAGTCGACCTATTAAGCCTGCTACCCAAAGAGCATTTAAAGGATTACCCACTGCTACAAAAGGAGTTAGTGAGCAAACACCCTCACGTTAAAGACTTCAACAAGGCAATTAAAGACAAGCAGTTCACTAAAGAAGAGTACCTTGACCGCATTTTGGCGCGTTTAGATGGCTTTGCCTACGACATGGCGGTTAGCAGCAACCTGGATTACTTAATTGAGCGCGTAAAACTACTAGTGGGCGCAGACATCGACAAAATCGATGAAATGACACTCAATGAAATTGGTGCAGACATCTTACAACGTGTACTAATCGACCTCAGTACCCAGGTTCGCAAACACGTACAGCCAAAAGCAGACCATCCATTTATGGCTGAGCGTGGTCGCATTGACCATGTTTTCTGGCGTCATGCCGACAAAGCTTATAATGCTTATAAAGAGGGCTATACCACCCAAGCCGCACTCGATGCCTGGTGTCAGCTAAACCTCAACACTCGTTGTCCGCAAAGCTTTATTCGTTGGATGAAAGCCTATGGCGACCCAACCGAAATCTCTGATTGGCAAGAATATATTCGCCTAAGCAAGTAATACAAACTTAGCTTAAGTGAACACTAATAGAGTTAGTGGCGATTAATAATGATTCACTACAGAAAGGCCGAGCTTATAGAGATAAGCCCGGCCTTTTTCTTATCCGCCATAAACACTCCTAATGATGTTTAGTAAACCCATTAACCTTATGCTTACGTTTGAGTGTTGGCCAAGCAACGATTAAACATTAGCTTTGATGTTTAATAACATATGTGTTTGCTTGTTCATCTCATCATATTACTCCTTCTTATTTGCTCCAACAGGATGGTTGGAGCCTTTTTAAAAAGGTAAAGGTTAAATGAACAGCTACATCTGCCTTAGTATTGCAATCGTATCGGAAGTGATTGCTACCTGTCTTCTCCCCGTAACAGCTGGCTTTACTCGCTTTTTACCTTCTTTGGGCTGCGCCCTAGGTTACGCAAGTGCGTTTTACTTCCTATCACTGGCTACAGCAAACATTCCAACCGCTATTGCCTATGCTATTTGGTGCGGGGCGGGAATAATCCTGATCTCACTCATGGGCATGCTTCGCGGTCAAATTCCTAATATAGAGACCATTATCGGCATGGTTTTGGTCATCATAGGGGTTGCGATGATCAATATTTACAACCCTGTTCAAGACTAATATGAATAAGCCCCAAATAATCGAATTTAAACAGCAAAGCCCAAGCGGTTGCTTGGGCTTTGTTGTATCTGACTAGCTCTCAACGGTCTTGGTGGTAGCTGTAAACCTTAGTTTTACTCTGACCCAATTTTAAGATCTCAGCTTAGGGCTTAAACACCTGCTTAAATTCACCATTAGACTGCCCAAACAACTGCACCGCCAGCGCCATAAATAGCTCTGCAGTGGCAATCGCATCAACCGAGGCGCTATGCCCATGGTACTCAGGCAAACCATAACGCTGACGAACAGATGCTAACCTAAAATCACCATCTTGTTGGTTTTGCCGATTTAACGTCATCGACTTTTCAATCGCTAAGGTATCCAGCCACAGCACCGGCAACGGTGGTAGACCGTACTTTTGCATCACATAGTGATCAATAAATTGCTGCTCAATTTGCCTGCCATGTACCAGCAACTGCTTACCATGCATTTGCTCAAACAAGTGATCCATCACCTCATCAAGCTTGCGGGCATCACGGAGCATTTGCGGCACAATATGGTTTATCACCGCCGTTTCAGGGCGCACAACACCTTTGATATAGGTATGGGCAACACTCGACAACTCGATATGCTTGCCCTGCATAGTTACATAGCCAACACTAAGAATATGGTCTTTGCTGGCATCAAAGCCGCTGGTTTCAATATCTAGCGACAAATAGGTTAAATCGGCAACTGGAGAATTTAACTCAGGTAACGGCTGATTAATAAGCACTTTTAAGTGCTCAGGCATATCAGGATGTGCCTGCAAATAGGCTTTGCGCGCTCGAGCCAGACGCGATAATGGATGAAATGAGTTAAGCCAGTTTTTAAGCATCACCAACTCCTACTTGCTACTAAAGCGCAGCTTAGCCGCCTCTTGCATATTACTAATAATGCGAAACGCATCTTTCAAATGCTTGCGCTCAAACGAGCTAATGGCGCTCGGCTCCATATGGTTATTTGGCTGTAGCCCTTGACGCAGCGCCGACAACTGATGGTTAAAACGCAGCTGGGTTAAAAAGTAAAACGCCTCAATCACATCTTTAAAGTCATCTTCATTGAGCAGCTTTTGCTCCACCGCAAATTCAAAGCGCTCACGGGTGCCAGTCTTAGAGCAGCCAACCGCGAGGCCATATATACGCGCTAAATCGACAATCAGGGTCAACGCATACTTTTTAATATTCAAAACTCGGGTGTTGTTGCCGCTTTTTTCGAGCACTAGCTTGTTGAAAATACCCAAGGGCGGCTGAGTACGCACCGCATCATTGACCAATGACGGCAAGAATTGGTTATCTTCATTAATTAAGCTGTGTAAATGGTTTTGTAAGCTTTCAGATAACTCGGCATTACCATGTAAACTGCGCACTTCAAGGAATACGCTGACATTCATCAACATGCCATATTGCGGATTCGTCACCCACTTGCGATAGCACTCTTTCCATACGCTCAAGGTTTGGCACCACTTAGGGTTAGACGCCATATAGTGCCCAGTACAGTTGGGATAACCACAGGCATCCATATGATGGGTAACAAACTCACTTAGCTGCTGAAAATAAGCTTTATCAGCTTCAGTAGCACCCTCTTGTAAAATAATGGCACTGTCTTGATCTGACAACATGTGCACTTCATTACGCGCATGGGAACCAGCCACAATCCAGTTGTAATCACACGGCGGCGCGCCGAACTGCTCTTCTGCCATTTGCAGTAATCGGCGATTATAGCCATCCATGATCATCGCCATGACCTGACCAATAATCTCGGAATCAACCCGGCCTTCAACCAATGCCTCGAAAATAGCTTGGCGCTCAGACGTTAACTCAGCTAGGCCTTCTGGGGTGTCGGTATATTTAATCTTCTCAATTAAGAAAATCGCCTGCATACGGTGCTTTTGCACCAGGTGCGATGACGTTAATAAACCCAGTACATCATTGCCGCGCACCACAGGTAAACTGCGAATGTTGTATTGCATCATCAAAGAAGCGGCTTTGAGAATGAGATCATCAGGGTCGATGGTAATTGCTGGGGTCGTCATCACCGCTTTGATTGGCAAGCTAATATCCATTCCATCGGCAATCACTCGCTTGGTCATATCACGGTCAGTAATAAGGCCGACGATTTTACCGTCTTGTTTGATAATAGCCGTCGAGCTGCGGCAAGCATTACGCATCTCTTTAGCAACGTCCTGAATGCTCATATCAATATCGACCACAGCAGCCTGACCACGGGCAACTTCAGAGACTTTTTTGAGGAACAAGCCCTTTTCTTTATTAGACCACACCACATTCAGCGCCGAGCGCAAACGCAGCTGCGCGCCTGCAGAAATGCTCTCGCTAAACTGAGGATATTGCTTAGTCAGCTTGAGTAACTTGGAGTGTGGCACCTTATACAACAAGGTATTTTCAATGGCAGTCGCTTTGTAACCGTCCAGGGCATTTTTTAGTGGCTCTAAAAAGGTAAAGCCGAATAGGTCTTCTTCACCCATTTTCGAGCGTAACACGCCGTCAGGTCTGCGCTGCTCCATGGAACCTGTGCGGATGATATACAGGTACTTTTCGGTGTTATCGTCACCAAACTCAATCTGCTCACCACGACCTAGATAAGTGATACTGGTGCACGAGGCAACATCTTTTAACACTGGGCGGGAAGTTGATCGAAAGGGTCAATTTGACCAATAAAATCAACGATATTAGGAATTAAAGATTCATCCATGGTCGCCACTTACCTCGTAACACTAGATGTATTTGTATGATTAATTATCATAGCTCAAACCTCGACCAACAACTATGACTTTGTCGCGCTTTTAGTATGGGACAAGTGCCACTATTTAACATTTTACTCTGACCCAGATTTTGCTCTGACCCAAAAGTTAAAAAGGCCTCCGAGTGGAAGCCTTTTTGATTCTGCGAAGTTTCGCCATGCGCCTAGCTTAGAACTGATACTGCAGCGAAGCTTTAATACTGCGCCCAGCACTGTTGGTTGCACTGTTCATGCAGCCACCGGTGAGGTAGTCGGTACCAAATAGGTTATCAACATTAACGCGAATAATGGCTTGCTGATCATTGGCAAATTTAAGCTGATAGCTCATGCCTGCATCCACTTTAACGTAACCATCTTTCTTGAACTTATTTGGTGTATCACCAAAACGATCACCTTCATAAGTGGCCTTTAAATGCAGATTGGTGTCGTCATTAAGCTGATAGCTCAGCCAGCTTGAAGCGCTAAACCTTGCTGTATCCTTGGAGCGTTTACCTGCGTATTTAGGGTCGCTGATAATTTTGCCATCAAGGTACATCATAGATGCGTTAATCGATAAGCTGTCAGACAGATACCCTTCCATCGCTAGTTCTAGACCTTGATGTCGCACCTTGCCTGCAGCCGTGGTAATTTGAGTTTTACCGTTTTCATCAGCATCAAACTTCTCGGTCACAAGCTTGTTAGTTTGCTCAATATCAAATGCCGCGGTAGAAACCAGTAAACCACCGTCAAAGAACTCACGTTTAACACCAATCTCTAATGACTTTCCACGCATAGCATCAAACAGCTTCTTATCGTTGATATCTGCGCTGTTACTGATTGGGTCAGTCGGCTCAAAGCTTTCGCTGTAGGTACCATACACTGTGGTTTCTGGCGTTGGGTGATACATAACGGCAAGCTTTGGTAGCACGTTGAAGTGGGTAGCCTTATTATTACGCTCACGATCAAAGCGCAAACCAGCTAATAAGTGCCATTGCTCATTAAACTCAATGAGATCTTGTATATATAACGCATTGGTGACACGACTCACCTCGCTAATTGCCTCGCCTTTGCGATAGTCCAAATCCGCTGGCTTGTCGATGATGATAGCGTCATTAATATCATACTCGCCGGCAATAGCGACCTTCTTTTGCATACCGGTTTTGCGATAATCCACAACACTGCTTCCAAGCAGCACATTGTGGAATACACTGCCAGTATGTAACTCACCCTTGAGATCCAAAAATACGGTTGAAACGTCAAACTTCTCAAAGGTATCACGGCCACGTAGTTTGTATTTACCAGTCGTTAAACTGCCGCCCACTTTGCCTATCTTGCCGTACATGCTTTCGGTGGTTTGACGCTCATGTACTTGATGGTTAGCTCCTGCGGTTAAAGTCCAGTAATCAGACAAGTTTGAGTTTAAGGTCACACCCATGTTCTCAACACTAGACTCGCGCTTAGACCAAGGCATATCCCAAATAAAGTCACGCTTACCTACACGCTCCCATTTACCGGTTTCAAGGTTCTGTTCATGCTGAGCGCCCATGTCGATGCCAGCATCATCATTGGTGCTGTCAAAGTTAAAGCTAACGATAGTGTTGTCGCTCAGATCCGCCTCAAGCATTAATGCGCCCACTAAGCGGTCTTGCTCGGCGTAGCTACCATCTTTGTACTTGCGCCAGCCAGTTTGCCCCGCTTTTGAGATAATCGCGCGGCCGCGAACCGTTTCTGCTGCATTCAAAGCTCCGCCAAAGTCAGCCATGCTGCGATGGTAACCGAATGAACCAAACTCTTGCTCTAACGAAAAGTGACGCTCTGCTTTTGCACTCTTGGTTACTAGGTTAATCATGCCTGCGGGCGTGGATTTGCCATACAGCAGCGCAGATGGGCCTTTTAGCACTTCGATACGTTCATAAAGCTCAATCGGCTGAGCGTAACGAGAAAGGTGGAATTGACCATCGCGCATGTAGCTTTGGTCTGGCTCTAACACAAAGCCACGCATGTAAAAACGCTCGCGACCACGACGCACATTACCAGTAGACACACTGGCATCGTTGTGTAGCACCTGACCTAAAGTCACCGCGCCTTGGGCTTCAATTAAATCTGCGCCATACACAGACACTGAGCCTGGCGTGTCCAGCTGGCTCATGTCTAGCTTCATTGCAGAGCTATTGCTGGGCTTCACATGACGCACACCATGAACGTTAATGGTCTCTACAAAAGCCTGGTGATGATCATGATGTTTGTGATGCTCATGCATACCTTCATGGGCAGCCACGTTACTGGCTGCCATTGTCAAAGAAATCGTTACAGCAAGCGCACTTAACTTATACATGCTTTTTACTCCGCAAGGGCTGTTCAACTAACAATCAATCGCGCGAGTATGCCGTAACCAAGTTCACTAACCCTTACTAAGTCTCTTAACGTGTTTTAGTAATCACTGAATTGCCATCATTGTTCAATAAACCACCAACAAGGGTTAGCCGATGCCATTCAAACTAAATATCAGTGTTGTTGCACTGGCTGTCATCACCATGACTGGCTGCGAACCACAAACGGGACAACTGATGCCGCAAGGCACCTTTGAGCGAGCAAGCTTAGACCGCTGTCAGGATGCCGCTTTGCAAAGCTACCTGTATAACAAGCATGCATTTGGAGAAGATGCCGCGCAGATTATGCAGCGTAGTCAGGTGGCACATTGCCAACGCACACAAGCAGAGCAACTGCAACAAGCATTAAATAATGCATTAGCCATGCACAGTGAGCGTACTGACTAACCTAGAGCGGGTCTCTAAGGTGATTTATCAGCAACAAACCGCCGCGAAATTGGCCTTACCTGTAATTGTTAAAAACTGATTACTAATAAGGCTAATGTCGTTTAGTAATTCGCTCTGTGGGATGCTTTAACCCATTGGAGCAACAGCCAAAGATGAGAGAGCATTTATGAACTTTGATTGGCACGAACTCCATACCAATGAGTTTGAGGAAAACCTCAAGTTTTACACTTCAACCTTCGCGGTCAATGTACGTAAGTTACGCGGTCGCAATGGTAAACGTTACGCTCTGCTGACCCGAGTCGGCGAGCCAATGCCATCTTCTGGCATTGTTGAGTCTGACGTAAACCAAGGTTGGAAAAGTTTTATTAAGGTGATCAACGTCGACCTTGCTAAACAAAAAGCCATTCGTAACGGCGCGATGGAAGTTGAGTCTTATGACATTCCACGCGTTGGCAGCGTTTGTGAGCTTGTAGAACCTAGCGGCAGCAAAGTGTCGTTTATTCAATACGACCCAAGATAACTCGCGCTCGTTGTAGCAAAAGATCACCACAAAATTAATTGGTATGAAGGATGAGAGCATGAAAAACACATTTTTAAAATCAGCTGGCTTAGGTTTATTAATGCTAGGCGCACTAGCAAGCCCGCTGACTATGGCAAGCAACAAAGTATTAGACTGGGCAAGTAAAGAAGGCCAAACCCGCCTAATGAACTCAGTAGATAACCAAGACTTTTTCTCGTTAGCACCACACTTTGAAGGCCAATCTAACAAGGTATTTTGTGGTATTGCCTCAATGGCAATGGTAGCCAATGCTCTGTCTGTTACCCCAAATGGTGACAGCATTGAGCTTGACCCAAGCCGCATGACTGAAGCAGAGCTTGAGTACTTCCCTAAAGATGGTTGGAGCCCGTTCTTCCACCGCTATACGCAAGAGTCAGTATCAAAGGTAAGCCCTAAACCTCGCATTGAAATGTTTGGTAAGCCAACCGAGAAACACCCTAAGGGTGACTATGGTATGCAGCTAACTGACTTTGAAGCACTTGGTACCCAAATGGGCTTCAAAACCGTTATTGAACCAATTGACTTAGACAAGAAAGACAGCTGCGTTTATGCCTCTTACATTAAGAAGCAGTTAATCGCTGGCCTTGCAGACCCAGATAAATTTGTTGTGGTGAACTATTCACGTGTGCCGCTAGAGCAGCGCGGTACTGGCCACTACTCACCTATTGGCGCATACCACCCAACATCTGACTCGTTCTTGGTAATGGATGTGTCTAACACATACCAAACCTGGGTGTGGATCAGCAGCCACAACTTACTTGAAGCTATGGCAACACTAGACGGCGACCAGGTTCGTGGTTACGCCATTGTTTCTAAGGGCTAATCCCTAATAGCTTTTACAAGCTAAACCAGTTTTGCCGTCCCCTTTTAGGTTACCTCTCATCGCCTACTAGGGGCACGGCTCCTTTCTCTTTTTGGCTGGCGCCAAACCCATATCCAGGCTCCTTGATGCACTTTGCCTGCGATGATCGGTCATCGGTGTTTCAAACTTTTTTTTTAAACTAGCTAGATAATTGCACTCAGCTTGCGGCTTTTGTAGCTGAGCTAGGTGATCACGCCTGCAGCGGGCTTATGTGCAATCACTTCTGTGACACGCTGCAAGTTCGTCCCTGAAAGCTCGGCCATGACCAATTACATCCTTGTTAACCAGCCAGTTCAGCATCCATGCCTCTCGCTCAAAACGTTTCACAAAGTGAAACTTCGCCTTGTCATGGACGGTCACAGCCGCGCTTACACTAATAATTTCATCTCTTCGATTCTATGATCGTAAAAACTATCTTGAGTGAATGCTCAATTGACTTGTACTCCCTAAAAACGGCTTGCTTGAACGACTTGATTAGCCATCTACCGCATGGATGCGGTAGCTGAGCTTCCAGGGATGGATTTACAGCGGGCTAATCAAGGTTCGAGTGAGACGTTTATTCAATGGGCTCATTGATCGTAATAGTTGCACTTAGCTTACGGCTTATGTAGTAAAGCTAGGTGGTCACGCCTGCAGGGGGCTTATGTGCAATCACTTCTGTGACACGCTGCAAGTTCGTCCCTGAAAGCTCGGCCATGACGTCCATGTCATGGACGGTCACAGCCGCGCTTACACTAATAATTTCATCTCTTCGATTCTATGATCGTGAAAACTATCTTGAGTGAATGCTCAATTGACTTTTACTCCCAAAATGGCTTGCTAAACAAGGTTCGAGTGAGACGTGTCTCAGGTAATGGGCTTTCTGGTAGAAAGTGCTTAATAACTCAACTTCTGGGCATCTTGCTCACTGAATTCGGCAACGGTTTTTCTTGCAAGTTGCCTAAATGGTAGTGCTTTGATGATCTCTTCAAATGGCTGGATGGCAAACGCCCAGAATATTGAGGCATCAAAATACAAAATCAGTAGCGCACAAAGTGGAATTGATACCACCCATTGGCCGGTGAAGTTGATTTTAAACACTGCTGTGGTTTTACCCATAGCACGCAGGATATGACCATGAACCGTGTTATAGCCGCGGATCAGCGGCAGCAGAATATAAAGCGGTGCAATGATAGCTAACGCCTGATAAGTTTCTTCGGTCATCTCAGGGTAAACATCACTTATCCAAATACTCAGTAGCCAGTAAAGCAGCATGGTTAAGATAGAGATCACCACTGCTAAGCGAATACTTACATTCACGTTAGTTTCAATTTCACTTAGCTTACGCGAGCCAATCGCCTGACTGATAGAAATTGCCGATGAATGCGCCCAAGAGGTCACAAACTGCGAGCCAGCCCGTAACCATGGCAATACTAGAGTAATCGCTACATAAGCATTGATTGATAGCTGTGAGTACAGCAATTGGTAAACACTAATACCAATCGCCAACATGGTGACGTTTACCGCCACAGGGAAGATTTCGATAAAGTGCTTACGGGTATTTTCAAGCGCATCGGCAGCCGAAACAGCCAGTTGCAACAACTCTCGCTCAAGACTGCGGGCATACCAGACCAAGAAGATAAAGCGCACCACAATGGCGGCAAGACTGCCCACTGCAGCGCCAACCACGCCAAGCTCAGGAATGATTTGCGAGCCAGCTAAACTTACGCCGTAAATAAAGCCATAAGACAGTAGCGCATTGATAGGCAGTTCAAGTAAGTATCCTTTAAACGCTACCTTGGTTTTGCCCAAGCTATTAAACAGTGCAATACAAACTTGAGTCACCGCGTTCACCACCACCACATGCTTGGCGTAAACCAAATAGCTCAGCACCTCTAGCTGCAATTGAGCATTGTCGGTGATCATGGCAACCAATGGCTGCTCAAACATCAGCAGTAATAACCAGAACAACACAGCTACGGCCATATTGATGGTCATGCCGGCCCAAAATGACTTAGCAATCGCTTGTTGGCTGTTTGATCCAACCGCGCGGCTCATTACCAACTGCGAACCATTTGCCAACGCCATTTGAATGCCCAAAATGAAAGCGATAATGGTGGTTGCAATACCCATGGCGGCTAACGGTACTTCACCTAATGGCGACACCAGCAAGGTGTCGATCATCAGCATCGACTGCATTAATAATGCATTCAAAGCTAACGGCCAGGCCAGGCTGATATTGTTACGCACGTAAGGGCTGTTAAATTGCAAAAACTGCTGCATTTTCCGCTTCCATTTGGTCTAAATTGCCACTGCTAAAATTTACCGCAAACTCCCATGAATTTCGCAGTTTAAAATTCTTCTGAGCACAGTGTAACTACGCAAAAAGCCTGAGCATAACTCAGGCTTAACTTAACGATGTTTTACCTTTGATTAGACTTGCAATAGGCAAGCCTGATCAAGGGTTGTGCTGCTCTCGCAGGGCTTACATTACTGCTCGATAAAGAACTCGCCTTTGAAGCTAACACATTCGCCGTCAACCACTAAGCTAGATTCAGTGTCGGCATTAACGCCAACCTTGTTTGACACAAATACACGCACAACTTTACCGCTAGTTAGCTCAAGCGCAACTGCAGATGCATCGTCTGTGTGAGCAAGCACAGTTACGCTTGCCACTTGACCGCGAGCATCAGTACTGGCTTCAATCGCTTCGTTGAAGTAACCGTGAGTTTCGTACAAGTTAGCAAACAAGTGGTTAGTACCATGCTGGCGCAACATGATCACTGGCTCACTGCGTAGGTTAAAGTCTGGGTCATTAGCACCAGTGCGAGCAAAAATCACCTCGCCACCTTGGGCACTGCTGACCATAGAGTAGTAGCTTTGGCCGTGTAACCAGCTTACTAGGCTACCTTGCTCAACCTTACCACTTGCTACATTCCACAGGTGCTCATAACCTGCAGACTCGCCAAGCGGTTTAAGTTTTGACTCAGTTTGGTAGTCAAAGTCAGTGCGGATGATTTGACCTGTGTAATGCATAACATAGTCGTAGCTGTGTGGCTGCTCGCTGGTTAGGCGGAATAGATCCAACACCACAGGCTTAGCAATGCCTTCGATTTCGAACATGATCACCGAGCGCTGCTGATCAACACCTTGGTAGTAATCGCGAATAAACGCGCTCATGCCTTGAGCTTGCTCGCCTGCCACAAAGAAGTGAGACTCACCCCAACGCGCTTCTGCCGTTGCAGTGTCGCCATTGTTTTGGCTCTTACCGTCAACCACAACCGTGTTGTGTGCAACAGTTTGCTTAGCGTAGCTCTTGTTCTCTGGAATATAACGACCGCCGAACTTAGGCTCAACGTTTACCCAGCGACCAAAACCATAGTCGTGAGTCACTTCCTGACCGTGGTTGAACAGGCTTAGGTGCAGACCGTCATAGTGACCGTGATCAAGCGCTGAGTGCAGCTTATGATCACTACCATGTTGACCAAACCATAGCAGCGCCATGGTATCGTCTTTGTTTACGTCACGGTGACGCAAAATAGACACACCACCGCGGTCGCCTTCAGCGCCGTCAGTTAGGTATAAGCTACCCCAGTTAAAGCCAGCTAGCTCACCCGCATTGGCAACACCATCAGAAAGCGCCGCACCGGAGCCGTGAACCCACACTTTATCTTGATGTACTGCCATCGACTTTAAGTTGTCGTCTTGGCTGTAGCGCTTAAAGCACACGCTAGTTGCGATAAGAACGCCTTCGTCTTTAATATCCATGGTTTTCGAAGAGTCATTTAACGCTGGCAGCACACCATTAGGGAATGCCGTCGACATTACCGCGTAAGTGGTGGTTTTAATTACCTGATCTTTTAGCTCATAAATACCAATCTCTGGCTGACGACGCTCAATGGCTTCAGCAAATAGGTAGATTGGGCGCAGTGAGAAACGGTGGTAATAAGGACCTTCCATGTAGTAACCGTCTGGCGAGAACAGCTGAGTAAGCTGAGCAATAAAGCCGCCAGATACGCTGTCACCTTTTAGGCCGTAAAGTGCTTTATCAACGCTAGCTTGATCGTTAATTGCATAGCCACAAATACCCACACCAGCAACCGCCCAAAGACCGTGGTTATGTACGATGTCAAAGTCGTGAGCGTAAGTGTCAACGAACAGGTCAATCATAGGGCGGAACAAGTCGTTTTCAATCAGGATGATCTCGTCATCAGTTAGCTTGTGACGAATGCACGAGTATGCACATGATGCGTACAGCATCCACATGTTCTCGTTAAGCGTTTGGTGGAAGATACGCCCCGGTGGGTTTGAGTCACGGCTGGTGTTCAGCTCAAAGCTAGTGTACACCTTCGCGTACTCAACCAGCATAGTCTTAGCGTACTCAAGGTAGCGCTCATCTTCAGTGATCAGGTACAAGCGACCTGCTAAATCTAGGTGAATATAGTTTTGCTTGTGACGGTTATGCTCATAACCGCCCGCTTCACCGTGACCCGGAATTTCGATACCAATTGGCAAGTAAGCTTCAAGCGCAGCCACTTCTGTCGCGATTGAGCGGCCAAGTAAGCTATCGGTATTTAAATGGGTACGCAGCTCGGCAGCTTCATCGAAGCTCATTAATAATGGTTGATAGCTCATGGAATTAACCTCTTGCTTCAACGGCAAAGTAACCCTGCCATTGGAATGTTTGATTGTTGAATGTCACGCTGTTTTCAGTGTCAGCAGTTACGCCAACTTGGTTGCTCACCATTACTGTGAGGGTGGTTTCAGCCGTTACCACTTCAATCACCGAGCCTTGCTCGTTAGTGCCGATAGCATTCACTGCAGTTACCTGACCGCGAGCTTCGGTACTGGCCTCAATGGCTTCATTAAAGTAGCCGTGGGTTTCAAGCACGCTAGCAAATAGCGTGTCTTTCGCGTGACGACGTAGCACCATGCCTGGCTCGCTACGTAAGTTAAATGATGGGTCGTTAGCGCCCGAGCGAGTAAAGATGATTTCATCATCGCTACTAGATGCACTTAACCAGGTGTAATAGCTGTTGCCCTGAAGCCAGCTTACTAGCGAGGTATTTGACTCATTTGCAACCTTACCCTGCGCTACATTCCATAGGTGTTGGTAACCAAAGTTATCACCTAAGGTGTCTAGCTCTTTGTGGGTTTGGTAGTCAAAGTTAGTACGCACAATTTGACCTGCATATTGCACGGCATAATCATACTGATGTTGTTCGTCACTGATTAAGCGGAACAGATCAACCAAGATTGGCTTAGCAAAGGCTTCATGCTTGATTAGTAGCAAGCTACGTTGCTGATCCACACCTTCATAGAAATCGCGGCAGAATGCACTTACCCCTTGTACATTGGCATCATCACCACTAAAGAAGTGCGGCTCACCATGACGGCTGTCAGCCAGCTTAACGTCGAAGTTGTTTTGACATTTTTGGTCAACAGCAACCGCGTTATGAGCAATGGTTTGGCGCGCGTAAGACTTGTTTTCATCAAGGTAGCGACCACCAAACTTAGGCTCTACGTTTACCCAACGGCCAAAGCCGTATTCACGCAGCACTTCTTGACCATTGTTGAAGAAGCTAATGCCTAGTGTGTCGAAGTGACCATGGCCCATACCGTGTTGACCATAGTTCATCACTAGTTGATTTACATCGCCGTTGTCAGACTGCATGCGAATAAAGGCTTGCGCGCCACGATCGCCATTAGGACCTTCGTTTAGCTCAACACTTGGCCAGCATGGGTTTAGCTCAGCGTTATTGCTTGCATAAGCCTCTGATAGCGCTTGACCACAACCGTTAACCCAAACTGTGTCTTGGATTTTCGCCATGCCTAGAATGTCATCGTCAATGCCATAGTGCTTAGCGTATAAACCAAGCGCGACAATCACGCCAGCGTCACAAATGTCCATCGTCAATGATGCATCGTTTAGTGCTGGGAATACGCCGTTAGGGTACGCCGTAGCAAGCATTGCCTTAATGGTTTTACCAATCACCTGACCGTTGAAGTTAAAGATGTCTAACTCAGGACGGTGACGGTGAATCGCCTCGGCAAACAAACATAGCGGGCGAATCGCGTAGCGGTGGTAGTAAGGGCCTTCCATATAATAGCCAGATGGTGCAAATAACTTGCTGATCTGCGCTAGGAAGCCACCTTCAATGTCATCGCCTTTAAGACCATGAATCGACATTTCAACGTATTCAGGTTTATCAATAGCTAAACCACAAATCGCCACAGCGGCAACAGCCCAAATACCATGGTTGTGAATGCGGTCGAAGTCGAAATCATATTTTTCGGTGAACATGTCTAGCATTGGCTGGAACAGACCATCAACAATCGTTTGTTGCTGCTCAGCGCTTAGGTAATGGCGAATACAGCTATAACCTAAGCTGATGTTCAATAAGAACACATGCTCGTTCAGAATTTGGTGGAACAAACGACCAGGCGGGTTAGTGTTTAACTGCTTATGGAAGTCTAGTTTCAGGTATTTGTCAGCATAAGCCAGTAATAAGTCGCCAGCGTACTTGGCGTACTTCTCTTGTCCAGTAACCAAGAATAAACGACCTGCTTGGTTAATGTACTGATAGTTTTGCTTATGACGGTTGTGCGCATAACCACCGGCCTCACTGTGGCCAGGAACGTCGATACCTAATGCAATAAATGCGTCAGTATCTGCAATCAACTTAGCTAGGCTCTTACCCATTAGGCTGTCTGTGCCTAACTCTTTCGCGATTGACGCGACTTCTGACTCTTCAAAAAGTACCGCTTTTATGGCTTGCGACATGTTTACCTCAAACTGGAAACTACGAATTGCATCTAAAATAATACAAATTGAGTCAAATTACAGCATATAAAAACCAATTATAGACTTGGATCACTGACATTTACGCACACATTAACAACATATTGACCCAAACGTATAAGCAGCCAAAACTGCACAAAATCAAGTTTTAATTACAAATCAACAACATAAAAGCACAACAATAAATTCAGTACTGAACAAATTGGAAGCAGATCACAGAGCGAAGAGATTTGTATTACAAATAATCGTATTTTGCGTGTACACTAGGTTCAACAAAATAGATAAAGATCGTGTGCGTCAATGATGATGAGCATGGTCAATAAAGCAAAGCAGGCTGAAATAGCTGCAAATAAAAGCCAACGACCCGTCATCACTATGACAAGTTGAAGGCTAACAAAGTGCTAATAAAATCAGTGCCTACGAGTTCGTCGAAGTCGTTATTCATTTGAATAACGCGATGTGGCATTTCACAGGAGAGAAAAGATGAATCCATTTTTTGAAAATGACAACACGCCTTGGGAAGATCTAGGTGACGGCCTATCACGCAAAATCATTGGTTACACACCTGATCTAATGGCGGTATTTGTTAAGTTCGACAAAGGCGCAATTGGTCATCCTCATACGCACGACATCCACGACCAAATTGGTTACGTCGCTGCTGGTAGCTTTGAAGCAGAAATCGATGGCGTGAAGAAAATCCTAAAAGTAGGCGACGCTTACATTGCACCTAAGAACGTATTACATGGCGCTGTTGCACTAGAGCAAGACAGCATCTTAATCGATATGTTCAACCCTGCTCGTCAAGACTTTCTGTAACGGGTAAAGGAGCACTATGTCTATGTTAAAAGTCGGGATTATTGGCGAATGCATGGTCGAGTTACAGCAACGCGACGGTGAATTGGCTCAAAATTTTGGTGGTGACACCCTTAACACCGCAGTGTACCTATCGCGTCTTACTCAAGGTGAGGCAATGTCGATTAGCTACTTTACCGGGTTAGGCCAGGACTTTTTCAGCCAGGAAATGCTTAGTACTTGGCAACAAGAAGGCATAGACACTCAGCACGTTCAAGTAATGGAAGATCGCCTGCCCGGCTTATATGCCATTGAGGTAGACGAAACCGGCGAGCGTAGCTTCCACTACTGGCGCAACGAAGCCGCAGCAAAATTCTGGCTAGAACAAGCTAGTCAAGAGCTGCTAAACGAGTTAAGCCAATTCGACGTGCTTTACCTGTCGGGTATTAGCTTGGCGATTTTGACCGAGCAAAGCCGGCAGGTGCTATTCGACGTACTTGCTAAGTGCAAAGCCAACGGCGGAAAAGTGGTATTCGACAACAACTACCGCCCACGCCTTTGGGACAGCAAGGCGCAAGCGCAACAAAATTACCTAAAAATGTTAGCCCTAACCGACATCGGATTACTGACATTTGAAGACGAAGAAGCCTTATTTGGTGATAGCGAAATCGACCAGTGTTTAGCCCGCAGCTTTGAAGCTGGCGTCACTGAAGTTGTGATTAAGCGAGGTGCCCAAGAGTGCATTATTGCCACTCAAGAAAGCCAAATAAGCGTTCCAGCAACCCTAGTTGAAAAAGTGGTCGACACCACCTCAGCCGGTGACTCATTTGCCGCAGGTTACATGGCAAAACGCCTGCTTGGCGGCGACGCCAGCATTGCAGCGCAAACCGGTCACAGACTAGCTGGCATAGTTATCCAGCACAAAGGCGCAATCATAGATAAAGCCTTGATGCCACAAGCTTAAGCCGACAAATAGCAACTAGGTACACCAACCATTTTGATACTCACTATTTGAAGTACAGTTATAAGGAAACTTAATGAGCACGCTCAACGAAAGACTAAAGCAGTTACAAGTGATCCCTGTTATCGCCATCAAGAATGCCGACGATGCAGTTGCACTCAGTAAAGTACTAGTTGAAAACGGCATGCCATGTGCTGAAATCACTTTCAGAACACCAGCTGCAGCCCAAGCAATCAAAAACATGCGTGAAGCATACCCTGACATGCTAATTGGTGCTGGCACAGTCCTTAACTCAGAAACTGTAGACGCGGCGATTGACGCAGGCGTTGACTTCATCGTGAGCCCAGGCTTTAACCCGAACACGGTTAAATACTGTCAGCAACGCGGCATGCCAATCATTCCAGGTGTGAACAACCCATCTTTGGTTGAGCAAGCAATGGAAATGGGGCTAGATACCTTAAAGTTCTTCCCTGCTGAGCCATCAGGCGGCGTGGCCATGCTAAAAGCATTAACCGCAGTTTACCCAGTTACGATTATGCCTACTGGCGGCGTGTCACCAAAGAATGTTAACGATTACCTAAACATCGACGCCGTAGTTGCATGTGGCGGTACTTGGATGGTGCCAGCAAACCTAATCGACAACCAAAAGTGGGATGAGATTGGTGCGCTAGTACGTGAAGCTGTCGCGGCGCTAAACAGCTAATTCTTGGCCATTCATTGGCACATTTAGCGTTTAATTAGCACTCTTGCCGTTAACTAAACGCTAAAAAATAAAGCAAGAATCCAAGGCTACGACCAGAGTAGCCACAACCAGTAAAGATATGCTCCTGCCAGGCTGCGGCACTTCAGCCTAGCGGAAATAACAATAACGATAAAACCCTACCACGCAAGTGGCACTCTTTTATATCCCTGATACGGAATTCGGGGATTTTTTATGCCACAAAATCAACCCATTAAAGTTTGGGTCAGAGTAAACCTCATCAATCCAGGCTTTCCAATCGATATAGACACCAAAGTATCACCATCACCCACCCAAGCCTCTATGTATAAGCTACTGAACTTAAAGCAAAACCCAATTAGACCAATCATCTATAAAGATACAAATCACCATAAAAATTAGATTAAACAGATTAGCTTTTAACAATTGGGTCAGAGTAAACTTAGTGTTGATGACGATACTGACTGAGCTCAAATGCTCGTGTGCCCCACAAGTTCCTAGCTAGATTTGGGCTAGAGGTGCAGCAATGGCGGCATCAGGCACGATTAGATTTACAGTAGGTTGATTGCGACGGTGTCATTTGCAGCCGCTGAATCCAAAAAGGCCAATGTCGTTAGACACTGGCCTTTGAATCTACATAGTAAGTAAAGCGCTTTGCGTTATTGAATCGCTTCTAACTCATGGTCACTTGCAGTTAGCAGGTCTAGGCTAGCTTGACGTGCTCTGTCTGCATTCCCCGCCATAATGCCCTCATAGATTGCTCTATGTTCTTCAATACAAGTTGTTCCGCGCTTAGAGGCGTGATGGAAGAAGCTCTTAAACATAGTTGAAAGCACGTTGGCAAATGGCAAGAAGAAGCTGTTACCTGTTGAAATGAAAATCAGCTTATGGAACTCAAGGTCTACATCAACCCACTCGTCCTGATCAAAACCTTTGGCGATGCTATCCATCTTTTGGAACAGTTCAGAAAGCTGCATACGCTGCTCTACCGAGGCATTACGAGCGGCACAGGCACATGCTTCAGGCTCAATGGCTTTACGCAGTGCTAAAAACTCGTGATACAGATACTCAGTTTTATCCATATCAATCAGCCAATCGAGTAATTGTGAATCTAGGTAGTTCCAGTGCTCTTGTGGTCGCACACGGGTGCCGACCTTTGGCTTAGACTCTAGCAAACCTTTAGAAGTTAATAACTTAATTGCTTCACGCAGTGCTGTGCGGCTAACACCGAACTGGGTGCAAAGCTCCATCTCACCAGGAATAATATCGCCTTGAGGCAGGTCACCTGAAATAATGCTTCGCGCCATTTCACAGGCAACTTGCACATGCAGACTCCGTTTTGACCCGCCGATAGGTGTAAATTGGGTGCTCATATACTGGCTATCCATCTTGTATTACACGTTAATTAATACAAAAGACAATACTGATGTTATTGATAAACTACTGGAGCAGATGGGTGTGAATAGCAATTTCAGTGCAATAATCTTGTGTCTTTTGGCTAGCAAATTAGCCATAAAAACCGACTAAACCCTGAACTACTGTGGCTTTGCCAACTGTGTAAGCAATTAAACTCAGCCAAGTATTTTACTTTAATTTCAGCTAACTATAATGAAACCAAAGCAGGCTAGTGACTCAATCTCCAGACAGTGTCTTTAACCCTGTCTTTTACTCTCATCTTTATATTCTTATATACCATCGTGTGTGGTATTTGTTCGCTTATGCGTTACTTGAATCTTACAAGTAATAATATTTATGGTCAGTATAATAGCGATATATAAAGATTAAAACTCATTCCTGACTCACACTTATTCGCCCCTGCTTGTCTCAATTGAATCTACTAGTCGCAAACCTTTGCTGATACCGTAATAGCAGCCTATGAAACGAAAAGTGCCGTAGCTTGAGTACTTGCTACTCGCGATACGGCACTTAAGGGAGAACTCGTTTACAGCCTGGCGAGGCGGCAGCTAGGGGATTACCTACCTCGCTTAGCTGTAACTATGTATCGATTTTGGTTTAGAACTTGTACTTGTAACCAAATTCGATAGCGGTATCAGTTTTACCATACCAGTCGTAGCCGCCGTTATTTTCAGCTTTGTGGCTGTCTTTTAGTAGCTCAGACTTGTACTTGTACTTACCGTAGATAGTGTGCTTCTTCGCATTTGGGAAGCGGTAGTTAACAGCAAATTCATGTTCAAACTTGCTTTGTTTGTTGTTATCAAACACGTGCTTCTCGTTACCGTTACTATCTTTTTCAGATGACAACTTGTTGAAGTAAATCAACGTGTAAACAAAGCGGAAATCACCATAATAGTATGTGAACCATGCGTCGTAGCGCATTTCTTTATTTAGGTCATCACGGTAGTAGCTATCTTCCACATTGTCTTTAATCGACATGCGATCGATGTTTTGGCTATAACGCGCACGTACTTTAACGTTAAAGTCACTGCTGAACTTGTAGCCGTAGTAAGCACCAACACGTACGTTTTTAGCCGTTTCTTTTAATTGATAATCTAAAACTGCACCTACACGTTGTTCGTTATTGTCACCAAAACGGTGCTCATAGTCAGTCTTGAACGTTAGCTCATACTGCTTAGGTGCGAAGCCTTGAGACAGTTCAGGTTCAGAGCGATCGTATTCCCAAACTTGCTCAAAACCAAATTTAAAACCGTTACGCATACGGTGACCAAACTCAATCTTAGGGCGTGTAGTACGACCATCTAAAAGTTTGTGTTCCCACTTAATCGCTACGTTACTGGTACCCGGTTTTACGTAATCATCATCTGCTTGAGCGTTGAAACTTAGTGCGCCCAAGATTGCTAATGCAAGATACTTTTTCATTTTGTTTTATCCTAAATTCAACTCAATCTTTATATGAAACTGCAGATTACTCTGCAGCGTCTGGGCCTACTTGCTCAGCAGTTAACTTAACTAGGTTTGATGCACCTTTACCGGCAACGTTACCTTCGGCCGTGGCTAGGTAAACCTTGTTGCCTTCAGCTGTCTCAGCAACTTCTGCGTTGCCGTTACCTAAGTTGTCACGCTCACCAGCTACCACGTCATAGTTGCCTTCTTTCGCTAGAGTAGTTACCGCAAATACGTCACCTTCCCAAGTTGATGTGTCAGCTAGTACACAGTCATCACGCATGCCGTAGTCGCTTGATGTTACGCCGTCGACACCATTGGCAATTAAGTTGTCTTTAAACGCTACTTCAGAGTCAGCAGTACAGTTGCCTGATTTGCCGAAGATGAAAGGTTGCTTAGAACTAATGATGGTGTTGTTAGCAACAGTAGATAGTGATTTCTCTAGGCTATCTAACTCTTCATCAAGGATTGAGATTGAACCCACTTCGTTACCGGTCTTAGAACGGCCTCCGTTGTAGATGTAGTTGTTAGTCACAGTGTGACCTTGAGAGATAATACGAATACCCGCTTCGTACTTACCGCTATCATCACCAGCGCCGTCATTGATAATCACGTTGCTGCTAGCTGTGTTGTCCACACCACCCTCTAGCGAGATGAAACCATTTGATGCTTCAAAGGTATTGTTCTCGATAGTGTTACCAGAGGTACGAACGTAAATTAGGCGACGAGATGCATTCACGTCAGTGAACAAGTTTTCGCTAATAGTCGTGTTAGTGACATAATCAGTTTTAGAAGAGCTAGAGGTACCGATGCGGATACCAAACGCTTCATTGGTGCCACTAAAAGTATTGCCTACGGCATACTTATCAAAGTGGTTATGGCTGATCACAACATCCTTATGAGAAGAGCTGGTACCTTGTACAGTAATGATTGAGCCTTTCTCGTTTGGCTTATTTGTGAATAGACTATTTACAATTTGCGTGCCGTTACCACGCACCATGATCCAATCTGTATGGTCACCGTCATGACCTTTTGACTCTAGGTTTTCACCGTCAATGGTCAACTGAGATAACACCACACCACTTGGCTTGCTCTCTACAGTGTCATAATCGCTTCCCATCGAGCTCGACGTACCCACATTGATCAGAGTTGTGGTTGAACTGTCTTTACACGTAGGCACTGTATCTTTGAATACAATATTGCGTAGTTGCATATTGTCATTAGAAATCACCACACAGGTGTCACCACCTGCGATAGTGGCTGGGTCACCAAACACAGAACCTTCTTGGCCATCGTAATCAGCGTCACCACCGATTAAGATAACTGGCAGCTCGTTGTCTAACACAAGATCACCCATATTGGCGAAACTCACGCTGTTATCTAGCAAGATAACTAGCTTTTCGTCATCATTTTGATCTTCTGCAGCATTAATAAATGCATGTAGATCTGCCGCTGCACCGTCATAAACATAGTCAGGTACAAGGTCACCTACAGGAGGCTCTGGTGGCTCAGGGTTGTCACCACCTGAGTTTGGCTCATCATAAAAGTCACAAGCAGTAAGGGTTGAAACAGCGAATACAGCACTAATAAATAGCGATAATTTATTAAGTTTCATACAACGTCCTATATCTTTATTATCTAATTTTTAAGTTATTTTTGAATTGTGTAGCTAGCGCCAGTGTCGGCCATGGTTAGCACTTTCAAATTCTTAGCACCACCGTCATATCCCACAGCTTCAATCAGGCCATTTGCGCCTACTTTCAGCTCTGGTTCTGCCGTACTAATACCTTGGCTAGGAAGCTCTAAGCCTTTGGTTTTACCGAAGTACAGCTCGTTTTCGTAAGTAGGGTTTACTAGCTTGGCTTTCTCGTCGTTACCTTTTACAGCAAGGGTTTTCTTGATTTTTGCGTACGACAGGTTGTTCTTAAACTTGATGTCCGTGCCCGCGTAAATCATGCCCACTTTGCTGTTATCGTAGATACTGACGCGATGTACCTTGTCTGAATAAAGAATATTTTGACGCGAGTTGATAACTGTATTGTTCTCAATGGTTACCTTGTATGGTGTTGCTTGCTTGTTTAAGCCTTTACCCTTCACTTCAGTACTTAAACGCTCGCCATTTTGAACATCGGTAATACCAGTGTTGATTGCAATACCGCCACGTACGTTACCTGTACCCATTACACGCTCAATGTAGTTATTGCGAATAACATGGCCTTCGTCGTACAAGCGGATACCACCAGAGCGGTACTTGCTGTTACCTAGGATGATATTGTTTTCAACTGTGTTGTAAGTACCGTGACGCAGGGAGATCATCGACGCACTATTCATGATGGTGTTGCCACGGATGTTGTTACCACCAGACTTTAATGAAACCAGCTCAGTTTCACCGTCACACTCATAAAACAGGTTGTCTTCAATTAGAGTTTTAGATGGGTAGATAGAACTCTTAGAGTCACCAACACGGATCACTTCCCAGCTATTTGAGTTGTAGCGAATAGCATCGCTGTAGAAAAACTCTTCATACTGATTGTGCTTGTGGTCGTAGAAAAGGTTGCCTTTAATCACGTGATTGTCAGCAGTTTCATCACCTTTCTCTTTTTGAATACCTAACAAGGTGCCGCGCTTATGCTTACCCTGGAAAGTGTTGTTTAAAATCTTGTTGTTCTTACCCCACATCGCAATCCAAAGGTACTTTGGATACTCGTCACGACGCGCATCTGGCTCGTACTTGTACTTGTCATTAAAGAAGTAGAATGTCGAGTTTTGTAGGGTATTGTTGTTACCTTTAAAGCGAATACCACCCATACGCTCTGCAGGGCCACCTTCAGAGAACACCACACCATCTAGCGTAATGTTGTCACCTTCTAGCACTAGCTGTACCAAACCAGTAAACCAAGACTTACCTGGCTCTTTAGCTTTAATAACAACGTTGTTGGCTTTGATTTTTAACACACCAAGGTCCGGGTATTTACCAGGCTCAAGGATTAGCTCTTCTCCATCAGCTAGTGAAGTCAGCTTAGATTTAAGTGCTGCACTATCTACAACTGGAATTGCACTGGCATTCACCACTGCTTTGTCGTGTTTAACAATTGACTCAACTGCAACCTGGTTAACTACAGTTCCCTTCTCAACTTCAGCATATTGCTGTGGTGCTGAGCAGGCGCCTAGTAAACCTACGGCAACTAAACCGGCAATTAGGCTAATCTTCATCTTATAAACGCTCCCCTTATTTGTGTTATGTTATTGTTTTATTTTTAGCTCGTTTTATCTGTGATACAGCGCAACTTTTTTTGACTTTTTTCGATAACACTTTATTTACAGCTGAAACAGGATTTTTAAAACCATTAAAATCAACAGCTTATAAATATAGCGAGAAATCCAACCAAAACGACAAATTGTATTTATGATTTGGATCACACAAAATCTGAAGCAAAACCGAGCAATTTTCAAGATCTATATTGTATTATTTATTTACAAGTTAAGCGCAGGATTAACAATATGAGAAAAACGACAACAGTAGTATTCCTTACTCTTGGTTTTGCTTTATATGGATGTGGCGGTTCCAGCGGTGGAGAACCTAGTCCTGGGCCAGAACCCTCTCCTGGCACCTGCCCAGAATGCGATTGGAATATTGAGCAATGGAAGTTAACCCTGCCAATTAGTCGCGACGACTTTTACGGCAGCGGTGGCGATAGCGCCGCAGAGCTTATCCCTGCTGACTGCTCAGGCAAACAAACCTTATCTAACGACACTCGCCTCGACTATTTTTGGGTCGACAGCAATGACAAGCGCGCACACTTCTACGTCAACCTGGGTGATAAAGGGGCAACCACGACTAATTCTAACTATGTGCGCTCAGAGCTAAGAGAGTTATACAACTACCAAACGAGTAATCGCTGCAGCAGTAGCAATCAAAACTGGGCTATTAATAACAGCCATACTTTAAGTAGCGAGTTGCAAATTGAGCAGTACCCACAAATCAGCGGCATTGCTCCTAAAGTTATTCTCGGGCAAATCCACGGCTATGAAATCAAGCAAGCACTGGTAAAGCTGTTATGGGAAGGGGAAAACACACCGGTTCGGGTGATCTTCAATGACAAGTTTGAACCTAATAATGAAACCTGTAGTGACTGCCAGTCATTTAGTGTTGACCTTGGCACAGTCAAAGCCCACGACAACTGGCGCTATGACATCCACGCCGACAAACAAGCAATTACTGTATCGACCACCATTAATGGTGTCATCACGAGTAAAGAGCTGCCATGGGGTGTGCCAGTAGAAGCAAACGACGGTGATAAATACACCTTAACCAAAGACTGGCTTAACGAGACCTTTTATTTCAAAGCGGGGATCTATCCGCAAATAAAGCCAGACACTCAATATCAAAACCAGATATTTGAGGTGTCGTTCAACAAGATCAACATAGAACACAAATAGCAGGAACTGACAGTTTGGGTCAGAGTAAACCGCCAAAATTTAACATTTTACTCTGACCCAATTTTTAAAATTAGGGGACGAAATCGTGATCAGAATGAAAGCTACACCACTTGCGTTGTTAACTGCCGCTATGAGCTTGAGCCAAGGTGTTTACGCGGCCGACTTTGTATTCTTAGACGAAGGTGTACTCAAGCATAACAGGCAGGTACTGCAATCAGACAAAGCCAGTGACAACATGCGTCAGGCTTATCAGCGCCTTATTGAAGAAGCCGATATCGCTATGAAGCAAGCGCCTTTTAGCGTAACCAATAAAGGCATGACACCACCAAGTGGCAGCAAGAATGATTACCTCAGTATCAGCCCTTACTGGTGGCCAGATGAAACTAAAGCAGATGGCTTGCCGTGGATCCGCCATGACGGTAAAACTAACCCGGCATCGAAAACCAATGAAACCGACTCCAAGCGCATTGGTAAGTTCACCCGTTCCACTCGTGCCATCGCACTAGCTTATTACTTTAGTCAGGATGAAGCCTATGCCAAGCAAGGCATCGAGTTTATCCGCACCTGGTTTATCAATGAAAAAACTAAGATGAATCCGAATGTTAAGTACGGCCAAGGTGTGCCAGGCCGGGCAGATGGCCGCCGCAGCGGTATTATTGATACCCGGACACTAGCCGATCGTCTACTGGATGCCATTGCAATTTTATCTCAGTCAAAGCTCTGGACTGACAATGACGAAAAACAAATTAAACAGTGGTATAGCGATTATCTAGACTGGATGCTTGAAGCCGATCTCGCTGGCGGCCCTAAAGGCGAAGCTGCCGCGCCCAACAACCATGGCACCTGGTATGACTATCAAATCGCTGGCATTAGCTACTTCTTAGGTAATGAACACTTAACTAAAGTCATGGTACAAAAAGGCAAGATGCGGGTTGATACCCAGTTTGCTGCCGACGGCTCACAGCCACACGAAATAGCACGTACTCGCGCCTACCATTACCACTACTTCAGCCTAGTGCCGTTAGTTGGCATCGCTGAATTAGGCGAAAAGGTTAACGTTGACCTATGGAACTATCAAAACGACCAAGGTGGTTCTTTAGAGAAAGGCATCAGCTTAATGGCAAGTTACCACGATGCACAAAAACCTTGGCCATATAGCCAAAAAGACAAGCGCCGCCGCGTTGAGCGTATGACTAGCGTGTACTTAAAAGCAGGAGAGTCACTCAATAAGCCTGAATGGATCAAGCTGGCACAAGATACCGACTTTAGCCAATTTACAGTGAACAAAAACCTCGCTGAAATTTGGGAGC
The DNA here is from genome assembly GCF_004295345.1 of Shewanella maritima. Classification (NCBI taxonomy): domain Bacteria; kingdom Pseudomonadati; phylum Pseudomonadota; class Gammaproteobacteria; order Alteromonadales; family Shewanellaceae; genus Shewanella; species Shewanella maritima. Next base: position 2,352,898 of record NZ_CP036200.1, read on the forward strand.
AGCGCGACATCGAGCTGCTACTGCAAAAGCAATAACCATTAGGGCGCCAATTTGCTAATCAATTCGCAAACTGGCGCCTTTATTAGATTTGTCTGAGACATAACTGCGGCTCACAAGAACTGCAAGATTACGAGGACCCTATGACCAAGTTTAAACCTTCAATGCTATCTCTAGCACTGCTAGCAAGCTGTGCAGTCAGCACGGCAACAAGTGCTGATACACTCGCAGAGCAACAAGCGGCTTATAAAGCCAAGCTGACACAAAAGCTCGATGCCACACTTGCTCCTGCGCAGAACTTTGATTTATCGAAAATGAAAATCAATCTGCCAATTGCCGACCACAAGCCTGCACGCAAAGGTCAAGTAATGGAAATTGAAGTTGATGAGCTCAACGACAAGACTCACCCTTATACCAACCATTTCTGGTTTTACACCAACCCAGAAAATGGCGCCATGGTGATGACCTCACCGAACACTGCGCCAACCACCAAGAACAGCAGTAATGCGCGCTCTGAGCTACGCATCATGCTACGCGGTGAAAAAACCGAGATTGGACCAAAGCACCCAAGTAATAACTTTGTTGTGGCAGCCAACCCAAATAAAGACAAATACGGCGCAGTTGGCGGCCAAATGAGTGCTACCTTAAGCGTTGATTGGGTAAGCACCAGTGGCGACGACAGTAAGTTCCCAACCCACTCTGTGGTTGTGGGTCAAATCCATGGTTCAAGCAAGGTTGAGCCGCTAAAGATTTACTACCGTAAACTACCAAACCATGAGCATGGCTCACTGTTTTGGAACTATGAAATCTTCCCGAAAGACATTAATGACCGCTACGATGTGCCAATCCCAATTTGGGGCTCGGCAGAACTAACCAAGGCCGATGCAAACCCAGACAACGGCATTAAATTAGGTGAGTTATTTAGCTACGATGTGACTGTGGCAGATAACATCATGACCCTGACTTTTGTAAAAAATCCAGGTACCGATGCCGCTGAAACTAAGGTATTTAAAACCGACCTAAGCAAGCCTTATCCAGGTCACCCACTCGACCAAGGTTATGGTAACGACTGGATGTACTTTAAAGTCGGCGCTTACAACCAGTGTAACCAAGGCACTAAACACCCTGTATGGGGAACAGGCTGTACTAACAATGGTATTGAAGCTGGTGACTACACCCAAGTCAGCTTTTACGAGTTAGATCTGAAGCAATAGCTTTGGATTAGACTTAGACTAGAGCACCTTTGAGTGCTCTTTTTGTTGCCGCCTGCAAATCAGCAAAGCACTCACAGACTGCACACCCATCGCAAACACGCCTCACTCGAACCTTGATTAGCACGCTGTAAATCCATCCCAGGAAGCTCAGCTACCGCATCCATGCGGTAGATGGCTAATCAAGTCGTTCAAGCAAGCCGTTTTAGGTCCACAAGCATGATCTAGGATTTATCTTTTACCTGCCTAGAATGAGCAAATGAATCAGCAGGCTACTTATTTACCCCATTGGAATTGCCGAAATGCGTTGAAGAAAATAGCGTGAGCCTGACAGGACGTCAGGCTAGCTTTCGTTTGGGCAGGGATGCCCTATCGAAAGCGGTAGCTAGTTTCGAATAAGCATGAGGGTGTGGGATGAAATCCCACGACTTTTTGCAACGGCAAGTTGCGGCTAAAAAATAGGATTGGCACATAAGCCCGCTGCAGGCGTGATCACCTATCTCAGTTACAAAAGCCGTAAGCTGAGTGCAACTATTACAATCAATGAGCCCGTTGAGTGAACGTCTCACTCGAACCTTGATTAGCACGCTGTAAATCCGTCCCTGGAAGCTCAGCTACCGCATCCATGCGGTAGATGGCTAATCAAGTCGTTCAAGCAAGCCGTTCTAGAGGTTAATCAAACCCATTCTTCAATAACTCTAGATAGTTCTGACCACCATTAACCGAGTACGGAACGTACAACAATAAAAAAGCCACTTGGGTCACCAAGTGGCTTTTTCAGGTCGTTTTATTTGCAGGGTAACAGGGTTAACTGTTTAATCGACCATCTTTACGTTTGCTAAGGTCTACGCATTTGCCTTAGCTGCAGCATCAGCTTGCTCTTCAACTTTGTCGTCTACTGCTTTAATCAGCAGTAAACCAACCGACAGAACAATCGAGCCACACAATACGAAGATCAAGCTTGGGTAGAAGTCATTTGGCAGGAAGAACATTGCCATAATGAAGATACCTGCTACTGAGATCAGTGTACCTAGCATCTTACGTTGCTTGTTATCTAGCTTCTTCTGCTCGTCACATTCAGCAACCAGCGGCGTCGCTAGATTTTCAAAGAACTTATCTACATCTTTTTGGCGCTCGTCAGATAGCGGCTTATAGAACAGTGTCGATAGGCAGAAGAAACCTGCGGTAAAGATCATGTGACCTGTTAGACCAAGCGCAACTTTAAGCTCAGACCACTCACGGCCTGTTAACTCATGCTCAAGACCAAAGGTAGATTGAATCATCTCTGGAGTGATCATAAAGCCGACGACGAACGATACGATACCACCAACAACCAATGTGCCCCATGCCGCCCAGTCAGGCGTTTTCTTGATAAAGAAACCACAGAAAGCTGGAATCGTCATAGGGAAACCAATCAAGGCACCCACGTACATCATGGTGTCAAACAGGCTTAAACCTTTAAGCGAGTTAATAAATAGCGCAACCAAGATAATCGCAATACCAAAGGCGGTAGAGGTTAGCTTAGACACTAATACCAGCTCTTTTTCTGCCGCTTGAGGGCGTAGAATTGGCTCGTAGAAGTTCTTAACAAAGATACCCGAGTTCTTGTTTAAGCCTGAATCCATTGATGACATGGTCGCAGCGAACATAGCCGCAATAAGTAGACCAACCATACCTGCAGGCATGTATTTCTCTACGAAGTATAAATAAGCGAAGTCACCGGCTTTACTACCTGCATCAGGATATGCAGCGGCTAAATTCACACCTTCACCAGCAATAAACCAGCTTGGCATGAACCAAATGATTGGACCCATAGTCATTAGCACACAAGCAAGCAATGCTGCTTTACGAGCGTTTTTAGAGTCTTTTGCAGCTAAGTAACGGTATGAGTTAAGCATGTTATTAGTAATGCTGAACTGCTTAAGGAAGATGAACACGCCCCAAAGCGCAAAAATGCTTAGGTAGTTCAGGTCGTTACCAGTAATGAATGACTCAGCAGGGAAATTGTCAATGATGTTGTCAACACCGCCACCGTGAATGACAGCCGCAACCGCACAGGTAATGGTTACCGCCATAATAACTAGCATTTGCAGGAAGTCAGATGCGATAACCGCCCATGAACCACCAGTTACCGACATCACAAGCACCACTAAACCAGTAAGGATAATGGTGGTGGTCATATCAAAACCAAAGATTCCTGAAGCGATAATTGCGAGACCATTTAGCCAGATACCCGCGCTAATCACACTGTTTGGCATGCCAGTCCAGGTAAATACCTGCTCGTTGGCTTTACCAAAGCGCATACGAATGGCTTCGATAACGGTTACTACGCGTAATTGACGGAACTTAGGGGCGAAGTAAACATAGTTCATGAAGTAGCCAAAGGCGTTGGCTAAGAACAAGATAGCGACGGCAAAGCCATCTGTATAAGCTTTACCAGCCGCACCAGTAAAGGTCCAAGCACTAAACTGCGTCATAAACGCAGTTGCACCTACCATCCACCACAGCATGTTACCGCCGCCACGGAAGTAGTCACTGGTATTGGTGGTGAATGATCTAAACATCCAACCAATACCCACGAGGAATAAGAAGTATACCCCTACAACAATCGTGTTAAGTTCCATCGTTCAACCTTAATCTTTGATGCTTTAGTGGACTATAATCCAAAACAGGCTTTCAATTGTACTACAATATAGCAATTGTGTGATCAAACGCATAACAGATAATTACCAAAACTATCTCTGCCACAGTTTGGATTTTCTAGCCCAGATTCAACTACAGAACGGCATCACAAGCAAAATAATAAAAACCATAAAAATCAACGAATTAAAACAAACAAAAATTGAATAAGATACAGCTTTGGTTGGCTGTACGGTTTGTAAATAAAAACGTTGGAATTAATAATGCCTTAAATCGAGCAAGTTAAAAAGAGGTTAATTGTAGTATTTATAAATCGACGTCGAGAATAATCGACAGAATTTTAGCCCGCCAAATTAACATCACAGACATAAAGCGCTGATTTTGTTGCTGATAGTGTGGGAATATTGAAAGTGATTAATACCTAATAAGCTTACATTACAGATTAGCTAAGCTCAGAAACAACAAAGCAGCGGTATTTCACCACTGCTTTACTAAAAATCGGTTACCTACGACAGTTTAAAGCATGACTTTCTCGTAGTGGGTCCAGGTCACCACATTCTCAAACAATGGCATAATCCACACCGCTGAGTTGTGAGTATGGCTTACCCGATAGAAGAACATCTCTTCATCACGCACGTTATGTTTGCGGATCTCACGATAAAAATACATCGCGGAGTCACTGACATTCTCAGGGCGGATCAGGTTTTTCTGCAGCGACTTAACGTGGAACACATCCACTTCATAATCACCTAGAGTTTGACGATACTGTTGAAACTCACCGCGAACCTTATATTTAATCGGTGTGGTTAAACAGTCTTGATCGGTAATACATGCTGAGTAATAGAACTTGCCGCCAAGTGGCTGCTCATACACCAGAGAAATGCCTAAGTCAGCGCGTACCAGCAGCTTATTAGCAACAGGGAAGTAGACATCCGCGTGGTAGTGATGTTCTTCAATCTCCCCATCATCGACACTACCAGCAGGGATCAACTCACGGTTATAGCGAATACGCTCTTCCATGATTTGCCTTAGCTGATCAAACTCAATCATGTTAAGCCCAGCTGGCTCCTGGGCGATCATTGCCATATTCATTAGTTGCTTGCCAACACACTTGCCGTCTTCAACATCTAAACAAGCAGCAAACGAATACAGCTGATTATCGGCAAGCGCAAAGCCATCAAACGACTCAAACAAGCCTTTTACATTAGCTTCTGGGGCAATGTGCTTTTGCCACATAGACGGGTGTAAATTTTGCTCGGCGCCAGTATGAAATAGCGGTAATTGCTCTTCTACCTCACGTAAGGTAATCGGCACAGTTGATGACGTATCCCAAACGGCGGATTTTTTCACCACGCTATGATAGTCACTGTGGTACCAAACCCAGGCAACTATCGCCAATAGCACCAGTATCCCCATCACCTTAACTAGTAAAGATACGTCTATCAACGCCGCTTTTATCGACTTAGGATCAGACATGCTGACCATGGTAACGTGAGATTTTTCAGTAACATGCAGTTGATAACCGCGGCGAGCGATGGTTTTTAGTTGAACTTCAGTATAGGGGTCAAGCTTTTTACGCAAGGTACTAATGCACTGAGGTAATGAGGTGGCAGCAACAACGCGATCAGGCCAACCTACTTCTAGCAACTTTTCTTTAGTGACAATTTCGTCGCGTGTCTCCAGTAAATACGCAAAAATAGCAGCCTCTGAATAACTCAGCTCGACGACCGCGTTATTCGTTCGATCTTTTAGTACTTTGGTATCTTGGTCAAAGTCTAAATATGGCGTTACTTTAATCACAGCTCACCCTTCATCACAGCGCACACTCTCATCTCCACCGTGCATATTAGTAAAGTGTGCTGCTAGTTGCTGTGACAACCTACCCAATTATAGGCATATGCGGTTACATTAATTAGGCCGCGTGATCTTCGTCACTGTCTATACGGTAAAACTTTCCTTAAAAAACATGAAGCTAGTTACAACATAGTACAGTTTTACAAGGCTTTGCGGTTAAATAGCCGCTTAGCAATACCAGACAGCACTATTGGCCACACCAGCAACATGCCAACTAGCACACCAACATGCCAATTAAACAAGGGTAAGCGCTGCATTAATGAGCCTGAAGTATCTATGTTTACCAGGTTAATTGCGCGATATAGATCGGTAGGGTTGAGTAGCATCATCACATTCACTAACCACTGCGACATTGCCCCCGCATCAGCCACCAGCAAGGTCAGTAGCACGAGGTCATAAATCATCGCAAAGCAAAACCAGATGATCAGCAAGCTGGCGATGACCTTGGCTTTCTCGGTAAAAATAAGACTCACCACAAAGCTCATTAAACTGTACGTAATTGCTAGCAAGCTGCTCGATAGTGCCAACATGGCAAAGGCAGTAAATGTTGGCGCGAGTTGATAACTGTCGCTAAATGCCAGCAATAAACCTGCACACAGCATAAAACTTTGCATTATGGCTACTGACAATACGCCGCCATGGGCAACGAGCTTACCTAGCAATAAGTCAGTGCGGTTAATCGGCAGGCTTAGCAGCAACAACATAGTGCCAGCCTCTTCTTCACCCACAAAGGCATCGTAACTCAGCATGATTGCGGCTAGCGGAATAATGAATACCGACAAAGTCGATAAGCTAGTGATCACGCTATTAAGCGGTGGAATTGCCAAACTGCCGGTCACCACGCTGCCAGTAAAAGACACGCTCAGAGACATTAACGTAAATAGGCAAAAAATCACCAGCAGCCAACGGTTGCGGATGCAGTCCATTAGCTCTTTGCGAGCAACGGTAGCGATAAGCCCTAAACGACTTGGTAATTGCACACTCATACTGCGCCTCCTAGAGTCAACGAACTATTCGCTTTTGTATGCCCATAACTCGCATTAGACCGATCGACTAAAGCATTGCTGTCACTTTCAATAAAGCTGATACCAGCATCATTACACTGCTGCAGTTGTGACACCTTGTTGTGGTAAAGATCAGTTAAACTAGGCTGCTTCACGGTAAATTCAAACTGATTGATGCTAGCTAAATAGGCCACCAGCTCGGTTTTTTGCTCAAGCTGACAACGCAGCTCACCTTGATAATAAAACGGCTGCAATTGCGGATGGGCGTTAATCCAGTGCCCGATACCTGGCACGCGAATAATTACTGGCAGTTGCTCGGTTGCCATCAAGCTAGGTAAGTCGCCCACAGCTAGACAGCGCCCTCGCCCCATTAACATGGCGACATCCAGGTGTGGCTCGATCAGGTTTAGCTCATGGGTACACACAATAATACTGCAGCCCGCTTTAGACAGCTCTGCCACCTTGCTATACAAAAACTGCGATGCCTGCGGATCTAACCCAACTGTTGGCTCATCTAACAGCAACAATTTAGGCTCGGCGACAATCGCCTGAGCAAAACCTAGACGCTGTTTCATGCCTTTAGAATAGGTTTTAATTGGCTGATCTTTGGCGTAGCCAAGACCAAACTCGTCAATAATGTGCGCGACTTTACTGGCACTCACACCTTTAAGTGCAGCAAAGTATTCCAGCACCTCACGACCTGTCATTTTGTCATAAAAGCTGATGTTTTCTGGCAGGTAACCAATTTGCGCACGATATGCCTGTAGCGCTGCGGCCGATGGCTTTTGGTTTAACTCGCAGCCAAGTACATTAACCATACCAGCAACAGGGCTAACTAACCCTAAAATGATTTTAATTAGCGTCGATTTGCCGGCGCCATTGTGGCCAAGCAGTGCTAGGGTATTACCCGCTTCTAGGGTTAGATCAATATCGCTAAGCACTGCGCGCTCGCCATAGTGATGACTCACCTGATTAAGACTGACGTGGGATGATTGCTTCATAGTGATTTCTCTATTGCAGACCAGCATTTAGCAGCGGGTATCTGTCTACTACGCCGTTGTTATCCAGGTTTTGAAATTGGCTATCTAACCACTTCAATACCTGCACCACTGGGCTGCCCATCAAAAACTGGGCCTCTGGATAAAGCCAAAATAGGCGATCAAGTTTGTCGTTTGGTACATGAGCTGTATCGCCAATACCATCGCCATTAAGATCGAGCCCTCTGTAATCACTCCAATAATTACCTTGGTGGTCCTCGCTCCACTCAACGCGGCTTTCGCCGATGTAACGTACCTGAGTTTGATTATGTAAAAACTGGTTCAGATAAACCTTGTTGCTCTCGCCACCAAGTGCAAGCGCAATACCCACCTGGCTATCGGCTATCTTGTTGGCTTTAATGTGATTATTCTGACTGGCATAAATAAACATGCCCTTGCCCTGAGAGAATAAGTCATCGTCACTAGGGTCTTTAGGCATAATTTGCGCTATCGAGTTGTATTCAATATAGGCGTCGTTAGTCATATTCAGTAGCACCCCAAACTCACTGGCTCGGCTGACTTTGTTGTGGTGCAGTTTGATTTGCTTTGAACTCATTAATGCATAACCGCCCACCACATCTTTTGCGGTGTTATCACGGCCGACATCATCCTGGGTATACATGTAATGCACGCCATATTGCAGCGCCGCGAAATAGTTGTGATTAACCAGGCTGCCTGTTCCCGACTCCAGATACACACCATCGCGCACATGGGTAATATGATTGTGCTGCACTTTAGGATCTGTTGCCCTAAGTAGGTGTACGCCATCGCCTCTATCGAGCATAAATGCACTATCATCGCCCTCAATTCGGTTATGACACACACGAATTTTGGCGACCTTTTCGGCATATACCCCAAAGCCTGGACCACTGAGTTGGTTGTCAAAAACCTTAAGGTTATCGCTCCCCTCACGTACTAAAATACCTGCATTCTTGGTATATAAATCATTGCCCCAATTGCGAATGCTTAAACCAGAAATCGACACCTTACTCGCTGCAACGGTAATGGCGCTGCCGCTGCCCTGGGCATCGACTTCAGCTAAATGACCAATCAGGGTTAGCGGCCTGGAGATAGTAAATTGCCCAAGATACAACCCCTTGTTGAGGTGAATTTCACTATAATCAGGTGCACTAGCAAGGGCATCGATAAATTGCGCGGTAGTTGAAACCCAAACCTGCCAACTCGGATTCAAGCTAGGCTCAGATGGTTTAGTTGTATCGTCTTGCAGCTGATGTGGCTGGTGTTCATAGTCACTAATGTTAGCTTTGTTATGACTTATGCTTGCTGTAGTTGAAAAATCGCTAGCATGCAGCTTACTGGTGAACAGCAGGCAGCCACAAACCAGCATGGCAATGCACAGCACGGCTTGCAGTTTAATATTTGACCTCTCATGCAGGCACGGTTTTACTCTTGCAAGCATGGCTCTACTCTTGCGTGCATAGAATGGTCCCTACAAACAGCCAACATGACTAGTTGCCCGCCAATAGCTCTAGGCTAATGTCGTCATAACGCAACACGACACCACCAAACTCTCTAGCAAACTCGGTAGCAGCTTGCTCAGTAGAAAAAGTTGCTACAGCGCTACCCATCACCGCTTTACGGCTAGTGCCATAGACATACCAGGCAGTTTTTGCATCAATAAAGTGCTCATCGCTTGGCTTTTCCCAACTGGTTTTCGCCATATCATGTACATATAAATGACCAATCTTGCGCTGGTTTTCTGGCTGCAGCGCAAAGTTGAACATGTCACGAGTTGAGCAGAATTTTGGATTTTTTGCAGAGTCGTTAAACATGATTTGGCCTTTTGGGCCCGGATACTTAGTGATCATCATGCCACACATATGGCAACGCTCATGATCACCTATTGCACCGACATGGTGATGGTCATGTTCATGTGGCTGCTCTGCACTGCAGGCGCTGATGGTAAATAGCAGCATCAGACTTAACAATATGTGTTTCATAGTAAAATCTCGTTGAAAACCTCTCACTTTTTACACCAAAATTAGCGGCTAAAAAGTGAGAGGGGACGCATTTAACTCACTACCTAGATAGCGAAGTTTTGCCCTGCGTAAAGAATGAACATACGCAGGCACATCATGCCACCTACAGCACATAGGCCAGATAGGTAAAAGGCTTGCGACGAGTGACTAAATTGCTTACCCGTTGCAAAGTTCAGTAGCAAAGGACCACCAAAACCTAAGCCCACCACGCCTAACCAGAACACCATAGACCAGGTACCAGTATGGAATGCTTCAAATGCACTTTGTGCACCCGCATTACCAGTCGCTAACGACATGATGATCATGAATAGGAACAGTGCTTCGGCAAACATGATTGGCCATTCAGCGCCATGTAAGATCTTCATATCTTGACTGTGTAAGTCTTCTTTGAAGATACCTACCGCTAGCATTTTCGCTGCCGCTGCACCCGCTGATAAACCAGAGGCCACAAACAGTGCAGGCAATACCGAAGTATTGATGATCGGGAAGCGAACTAGCGCCGAGATTAAGAAGCCGGTGTATGCACAAACCGCTAATGCAAGTGCTAATACCGCATACTCACATGGGCGACGAATGCCTTTAAGCTTGTCAATCACTGGCACCAACGGGCGCAGCAAAGGTATTTGCTTAATTTCTTCTTCCAGCGCAAACAGCGCCATTAATGCTGTAAGCGGAATATACGCAGTTAGCGCGATTACACCGACAGACATCACCGAATTTAGGTTGTAGTAAACCAAAATACGCCAGAAGAACAGTGGGTTAGTTAAGTCTAAAACCAGACAAAGCATACCCAAAGCAATCGTGGCAAATGACACTAACGACGCCGCTTTTAAAAATGGCGTGTTAGTGGTTTGCTGCTTATAAAAGCGGATAAATAATGCAACTGCTAATGCACCACCTGAAATACCTGCAAAGAACAGGTACACAGCAATTGGCCAAGGCCAAGCGATGCCATCAGATAACCCCATAGTGAATTCAATAGTTCCGTCCATTTCTTATACTCCCTGTTTAACAATTGGGATGTAACGCAGGCTAGGCTGAGTACCAAAGTGCGACTTAATCCGCACCGAGTCTTTTACAGCAAGAAGCTTGTTTACATAAGAAGTTGGATCGTTAGCGTCACCAAAGATAAGGGCATCGTAACGACAGCTCTGCACACAGGCTGGTAACTCGCCTTTTGCCAGTTTGCTTTCAAGGCAGAAGTCACAGTTATCAGCTACATCAGTTTCTTTGTTGATGTAACGCGCATCGTATGGGCAAGCAGCAATACAGTACTTACAACCCGCACATTTAGCTTTGTCCATAGTCACAATGCCGGTCTTAGCATCACGGTGCGCCGCGCCTGTTGGGCAGACTGTCACACATGGTGCGTTTTGACATTGCTGACATGACACACGAACATATTTGCGTTCACACTCGCAGCTAGTTTTGCCACATTGTGGACAAACCTGCCCTTCAACGCCGCCACTTTGCTGCTCCATCATTACCCGAGATTTACCTTCGGGTAGATTGTTTGCTTGATTACAGGCAACTTTACAGTCGCCACAACCAACACATTTATTTTGGTCAAACACCATTATGTAATGTGGTTGGTTGCTGTTTTTGTCCTCGTCGACAGAGCTACACCCTAGGGGTGCAACGATCAACGAGCCAGCACCTAAAAATTTTAGGAACCGTCGTCTCTCTAAATTTTCACTCACAGCATCCTCCATCTGTCAGCTAATGCTGACTTCTTGTAACCTTTTTGATGACTCTACTCAGATGCAGTCACGGTTTGGTTAGCTATATTTTGCTCAGCTTTCAAGATTGCATTTTCAATTGATGCGCGGTTAATGCTTAGGTTGTTGCTGTCCAATAATTGCTGCCAATGGCTAATGGCTCTGTGAAAATCCTTATTCAAAAAGGCATCAGTAGCGATTAGCAGCAAAGATTGAACTTCATTTGGATCGAGTGCGAGTGCTTGCGCCAAGACCAGCTTGACCTCAATACTCATATCTCGACCATCACGGTAATAGAGTGCATTGGCTTTCATACCTAATACTTCTGCGTCCTGCTCTATTGCCAGTAATTTGTTTAAGGTGTCGACCGATTCGGCATATTTACCGCCTTCGGCATAGGCGTGGGCAAGATTCAGCAGCGCCACTTTGTTTAGTGGCTGCTCGCTGACTTCGCGGGCGTTCTTGTTAATGTCGGCAGCGATAAGGTAATCAATGTTTTCATCTACAAACCCTTGATCCCATTCGCTAAAACGCCCTAATTGCCCATAAATAAAAAGAGGAACAAGCAGCAGCACTAAGGTGAGCATACTCGGCAGTTCTAACCAAGATAGCGAAGGGAGGATAGGGATAGATTGGCCTTCATTATCTTGTTGTTCCACCACGGAGAAACGGTGTGCCCAAAGCGGAGCAATAAAGCAAAGCAGGGTGATTGCCATCGCAATAGCCAGTAAACTCATACCAATCTCCTGCTTGTTCCTGTGAAAGTGGCGCACTGCATCAGGCAGTGCGGAAGTGTCTCGCTAGCGACAATTGGCTGGATAGTTGAGGAGGTGCCAATGTTTCGCTAACAGCACTTGTTTATTTATATAAAGCTAGTTTTGCTGCTTACTTGTGGAATGAACCCATACCGCCCATGCCCATTCCACCCATGCTGTGGTGAGTGCTGCCAGGCTCTTCAACCTTTACTAGCTCTACTTCAAAAATCAGCGTTGAGTTAGGTGGAATAATACCGACCTCTTTTTCGCCATACGCTAGCTCTGCAGGAATGGTTAAACGGTATTTAGAGCCTTCAGGCATTAAACCTAAACCTTCTTTCCAACCTTCAATTACCGTCATTAGTGGGAAGCGGTTTGGCTCGTCACGTTCAAAAGAATCATCAAACACAGTGCCGTCAATTAGCTGGCCTTTGTAGTGCACAGTGACAATGTCTGACTCTAGCGGGGTTTTACCCTCGCCTTTGGTGATCACTTCATATTGCAAGCCAGTAGCGGTTTCGTTGACGCCATCTTTTGACTTGTTGTCAGCTAGGAACGCCTTACCTTGCTCTAGATTATCTGCGGCGATTTTAGCTGTGCGCGCTTCTTTCGCGGCGTTTAACACTTCGGCGCGAGCATTAAGGTGGGTCAGAATTTCTTCGTCGGTCATCTTGGTTTCGTTTTTAAGTGCATCGACTACACCAGCAATCACAGTGTCGACTTTCACTTCTGCGCCTAGATCAACCTGACTATAGATACGGCTAGAGATGTATTTACCTACTGATGCGCCCAAAGCGTATGAGGCATCATCCACTTCGTTAGCTTGAACAAATAGGCTGCTGCCACATAACGCAGCGACACAAGTTAACTTAAAGGTGTTTTTGATTAAGGTTTTCATTAGTTGCTCTCTCTACAAATCTTGCTAAATGTTTTTGCTAAAGCTTTGCTATGGTTTTTTACTAAACACTTTTGCTTTGGGCGTTTGGATATGTTCTTGTTGTTATTATGTTTATTGTGGTTTTCACCACGGCTGTTGCTTTCGTCCTAAGGTTTTCGTTCTAGGCTTTAAGGCTTCTCAATAGGCCTGCCTGATAAACGCCAACCATAAATACCTTCGTGCATCCGCATTACCTGGGTGTAGCCGAGTTTCAGCGCTTCATGTGCGGCAATTTCACTGGCATTACATAAGCGGTTTGCGCAGTAGAACACCATAGGTGTGTCTTTCTTTTCTGGCAGTAGTGCTTTCCAGTCGGATACATTGAAAAAAATCGCGCCAGGGATATATCCTTCTCCCCAAAGTTCTAGGGTATTTACATCAAAAAACATCACATTTGGGTCTTCTAGTAACAGCTCTGCATGGCGCAGACCTATGTGCTGTAATTCGTGTTCATATTGATGAACTGGCTGCATATCTCCGCCGCCACCAGCGCTAACACTAAAACCACAAACACTCAGTAAACTTGCGAGTAATATGCTGATAGTGTTTTTCATACTTGCCTCCAATAATCCCGATACAATCCATAGTGGCAATGCACCGGGTAGTTGTGGGTATCATCCTTGACAAGTGCGCTCAACAAGGTGAGTTGTAATACCAATCAGCATAAGCATGTGAACATTCTTACTGGTTAAAACCGCTTATAACTTCGTTAGAAACTTTGAAGGTAGAACAACTAACTCGCTGCAGTTTCTGCCTTGTTCTAAGCGATTTTTTCTGCGTAATCTCTGCTCACTTATTTACCCCGATTGGTATTAAGCGCAGTGTCCTTTTTCACTCCCAATTAGTAGCCGTTTTGGTCAATGATGTTTTGCGCTTGCGTTACGTATGTTTGCGCAGCATCAAGACGTTTTTGACTGTAGCGGAATCCGTGTACACCCCAAGAACCGTCAGCCTTGATTAGGTCAACTGCGTCTTGTGCTTTCTCAATCAGTAGTAGTACTTGAGTCTTGTCTTCAGTCGCTAACTTAGTGACTTCTAGTAGTTTCTCGATACGTACAATTGATTGGCTAACTTCTTCGTACACTTCTTTGATTGGTTTTTGCCACTTCATGACTTCGCCGTAGATTTGAACTTGGTCTTTGTAGTGCAGACCAGTTTCAAGCTCTGACTGGAATTGGCTGTGACAACCTTTGTTCTCTACCACGTCGTGGTCAGAAATCGCGGTACGTGCACAAGACCACATTAAGTCAAGGTATGGGCGACCATCTTCGTCTTTGGCAACAGTCCAACCTTTACCGGCGTCAGGGCCTTGAGTACGAGGCTCACCTTCTGGTGGGTTAAGCGTCTTGCGCTCTGGGTCTACGTCAATCTTCCACATGTGAGACTTACGTACAGCGTCGAAACCAGCATGGTCTGGGAACTGCATTGCTTTGAAGTTCTCACAGCTACCCATGTTAGGCATGTGACAGCTTTGACAAGTTTGCTCTGAGTGAGTGTCGGTATTGCTAGCAATTAGGGTTTGCGCTTCGTGACAATCAGTACATTGCTTCTTCAACTTAGGCTTAGTAATGCCAGACATCCAAGAACCGTCTGTTACTTCGTGCGGATCGTGACAAGTCGTACAACGCATGCCTTTCTCGTAGTGAGCAGAACCATACATTTGCGAACCTTCAGTACCACAAGAAGGACATAGCGACTTCATCTTCACGCCGAATGCTAGCTCAGGCTTGCCTTTTTCAGCTGCGTATTCAGTCTTGGTTGGGTCGTATTGGAAACGTTGGTGACAACGTTCACAGTTAGATTGAATACCACCGGTACCACCATCTAAGTGACCACCAGCGCCGTGACATTCTTCACAAGCAATACCTTTAGAAATAGTGTGCTCTTGAAGCTTCTTAGGATCGCCAAGTGCGTCAAAGAACTCTTGCTTAGATTGGAAATCAAACTTAAAGGTATGACAGATTTCACAGTAAGAAGATGCAGGTTGGAACAGCATTTCTTTGCGGTATTTAGCACCGTATGAGCTCATACCTTGTTGATGCGAACCTGAGTAACCGAAGTCTTCAATGGTTAGAGGGAATTCAGGAATAGCATCGTTAATTTTTTTCGACATTTCAGGGGTTAACCACTCAGCCCAGCCGCGAGAGAACTGGTTAGCGCCGGCAACCATTTTACCCGTGCCGTCACGTAGCAAACCGCCTTCAATGTGGTATGTACCACGTACTAGATACGCATCAATGAAACCATACTTAGTACGAGGTGTACCTACAGTCGCGTAAATTGCATCTGGAGTGATACCGTCAGGTAAGATAGAGGTATCTTTGGTGTCGTACATAGTACGTTCGATATCGTTATCAACCTCTGGGTGTTCACCAGGGAAACGAATCGTTTTAGCGTGACGTGAGCGTTTCCACTTCTCATACTGAGTCGCGTGACACTCGGCACATTTTTCTGGGCCTACGAAGTTGTTTGGGTAATCAAGAATAGACTTAGCACCTAAACGGTACTGAACCGAACGAGGTTTACCGTCTAACTTACTATATGCAGGGCTTTTACCTGTATCTAAATACTCTTCACCACGGTCACTGATGTGGTAATCACCCACTAAGTTGCCTGACTGTTGGTATTTAAACATCGGGTGATTTTCGAATAAGAAGTCAAATAGCTCTTCTTCTTGAACGATATAATCTTGTAAGGTTTTAACGCCGTTAATGCGTTCAGTCCCGTTATATTCCGCAATCGCTTTTTTGGCTGACTCACCCATCTCAGGGATACTGTTATATTTACCACCAGCAGCGTTTACGTTAGCAATGGCACCGAAACAAAATAGCGCGCTTAAAGCTACCTTGTGTTTCCATTGTTTCATCATTCACTCCTAAAATTTTTATTTGGTTTTTGTTCCGTTAACTAACAACCCATCCTTTGTGTTGTTACTTGTTGGAATAACTAAACCTAACCGTTCATCAAACGACTTATACAACTGAGCAAGGCCTATTCTTCATAAAAAAACCAACAAAAACTTGAGCTAGCGCACAAGGATTTTTCGCTTATATCTAAAGAGATATAAACAAATAAATATCAAACAAAATCATACATATACAAAACCAAACTCAACTACTCTTTAGTAATAAAGTTGCTGTTTTTAGATCTAAAAACAGCTAAAACGGTGCTTTTAATTTTCAAAAGTTGTCTAGCAAAAATTAACTTGGAGCGGCTCACAGAATCTCAGAATTAAGTGCTTTAAGGTGGCACGAGAGCAAAGCAGTGACAGCTTAGTAAGGGACTTTTGAATGGTATTAACCAGGTTTCCCCGGCTTATTTAACGTAAGAATGAATAAGTGAGTTGAACATTGTTTAGCGATTTACCCGCTGTAATTTTTCGCCTTAGTGCACGGTTGAGTTACTCCTTAGTCGTTACTCAATAGTAAAAGCGCATGCATGTGCAGACTGTATATAAAGAGTACGGTTTAACAAGGTTCACTTATGCGGGTCGTCTAGAGTATTAACCAAGAGTGAGCTACCCATGATTGCTGAAATAGGTCTATTGCTACTGATCATTGCCCTGGTGATTTCAGCATCACTGAGTTTATTACCGCTATTTAGCCATTTCGCAGCAAAAAGGCGAGCACCTAACAAGGCAATACTTGGTCAATGTGAGCCAAAGCTAAATCCGTACATTGCACTGCTTACTCATTTAAATACACTGGCGCTATGCGGCGCATTTGCCATTTTGGTGTATGTATTAGTCGTGAGTGACTTCTCGGTTGCCTACGTGGCCAACCACTCAAACACCCAACTGCCAATGATCTTCAAAGTCGCTGCAGCCTGGGGCGGGCATGAAGGGTCAATGCTACTGTGGATTGTTGCCACTGCTGTATTGGCGAGCATTTTTGTGGTGAAAAACCGCAATAAGCCTCAATTTTGCAGCCACTTTAGCGCTGCGATAGCACTTATCTTATTGGGCTTTTTAGCCTTCTTACTGTTTACCTCAAATCCATTTGAGCGCCTGCTGCCCAATATTCCAGTTGAAGGACGCGACCTAAACCCAATATTGCAAGACATCGGCCTAGTATTTCACCCACCACTGCTGTTCATGGGCTATGTGGGATTAACCATTTGTTTTGCCGCTACCATTGCCTGCTTACTCGATACAGGTAAGCAGTTACACAACAACATGTTGTCGCTACGCCCATGGGCGCTGTTTGCCTGGATTACACTAACCGGCGGCAACGCCTTTGGCTCATGGTGGGCTTATAACGAGCTAGGCTGGGGCGGCTGGTGGTTCTGGGATCCGGTTGAGAATGCTTCATTCATTCCCTGGTTAGTTGCTACCGCTTACGTGCACAGCTTATGGTTAACGCAAACCCAGCGCCGCTTTTACGCCAGCACCGCCTTTATTGGCTTGCTTGGTTTTAGCCTATGTTTGCTCGGCACCTTTTTGGTTCGCTCAGGCGTGGTGCAATCGGTACATGCCTTTGCGTCAGACCCAAGCCGCGGCATCTCTATTCTTACCCTGCTATTTGTAAGTTGTTGTGGTGGCTATACCCTATTTGTCGCTAAATACTCTATGCTCGCAAATCAAGGAGTTAATAACCGCAACGCTCAAACCAACACCGCGGCAATGAGTGTTTTTCTTGGCATTTTGTTATTGGTGATTGCAGCGCTGTCGGTGCTGCTCGGTACCTGCTATCCACTCATCTTTGATGTGCTTTTTGGACGTACTATTTCTGTGGGTGCGCCTTACTTTAATAGCTTATTCATCCCTATGGTGGCGCTAATTAGTATCGTAATGGGGCTTGCTCCTTGCCTGCGCTTTAAACAACAAGCGAGTTTTAAACCTATCATGCTTGCAGCTGCAGCGATAAGTTTTGGTGCCAGCCTAGCTGTGACTCTTCCCTTAGCATTAGGTTTTCAGGCTGCGCTGGGTGTGTTTGCAGCTTGCTTCCTTGCTATAACCCTTGGCTATTGTGCCTATCAGGCGATTAAAACCTCACAAATCAATTCACGCTTTATTGGTATGTTTATCGCCCACCTTGGTTTAGTGGTATCTATTATTGGTGCAACGGTCGTTAGCAACTTTGAGCAAGAAGAACTGCTGCGAATGGGCCCTGGGCAAGGCAAAGAGCTGGCCGGTTACACCTTTATTTACCGCTCAACAGAGCAAGTGTCGCACCCTAGCTATGAGGCAATTCAAGCCAACATTGAAGTACAAGACAGCCTGGAAAACACGATTAGCTTTATCACACCACAAAGGCGCACCTTTAACACCAATGCCATGCAGCTATCGGCGGCGGGTGTTTACCGCCAATGGTATGGCGACTTATACGTGTCTATGGGACAAGCACTTAGCGATAGCGAATACCTTATCCGCATCAACTATAAACCGTTAGTCAGCTGGATTTGGTTAGGCGCAATATTAATGATGTTTGGCGGCGTGGTGAGCATGCTAAACAAGGCCTTAGTCACTCGTCGCCAATACTCAGTAACAAAGACAAGTAAAACGGTTAAGCAGGAGGCAACTCATGCTATGTAGATTAAAAACTATGTTGCTGTGCTTGCTGCTAGGCAGTGCTAGCCTAGTCGCGCTAAATGCCAATGCCCAAATCAATAGCACCGAAATCAGTAGCACCAAAGTCAACAGTGCTCCAATCAATAACGCGGCAATGCAGGCGCCCAAACATTACACTCAAGAGCAGATAAAGACGCTCGGGTTTGAAATCGCCAAAGAGCTGCGCTGTCCAGCTTCCATTAACCAAAACTTATTGGACTCTCAAGCGCCGATAGCCAACGAGTTAAAAGCTGAAATTTTCTTGCAGCTGGAACAAGGCAAGTCAAAACAAGCGATCATCGAATTTATGGTGGCTCGCTTTGGCGAGCAGATTCACTACATGCCAACGCTAAATGCCAGCACTAGCGCCTTGTTTATTATCCCTATCTTTATGGTGCTGTTAGCTATTGTCTGGCTAGTGGCTCAGCAAATGCGTCAATCTCGCTGTGCTAACAAGCTTCAAGGCTCGCCACAGCAACGCCTGATGACTGAGGAAAAAACTCATGAATAAACTCACCACTTTGCTAGCTAGCGTGTTACTCACAGCGACTTGCACTGTTAGCTTTGCCAGCCAAGCATCTTTGCCGTCAGAAAAGGTCTATGACACAGGCGAAAATATCCCTAAACCAATGATTATGTCGCGCTTCATTGAAATGACCAAAGCACGTAAGGTCAATGAAATACCACTTACAAGTCTTGATGGTGAAACCGTAAAGCTCAGTGACTATCGCGGTAAGTTAGTGGTGATGAACCTATGGGCGACCTGGTGCGCCCCTTGTATTAAAGAAATCCCGATGATGGAAAAGATCCGTCAGGACAATATTAATAACGACCTTGTAGTGATGCCGGTGTCAATTGATGAGGAATATGACAAGGTTGCGGCATTCCTTACCCGCCACAAGCTTGATGGTTATCCAACCCTCATCGACCCACAAGCCCAAATTGAAAACATGGTGCCACTTAACGTGGTACCAGCAACATACGTATTTGACGGCGAAGGCAACTTAGTTGGCTTTTTACGTGGCTATCTCGACTGGGGCGACAAAGAGGTTCAGCCTTATCTTGAACAGCTCACTGCCAAGTACGCCAATCCCACCACTTTTAGCAATGCTCAATCTCGAGGGGCCAGCGCCGAGTAACATTGGCTACCCTTTATTGCTCCCGCCCAAATAAGGCAACACTCATTTGGGCGGTTTTTTCTTTTTGGCCCTCAGCAAGCCTTCACGACTGAATGCTCCACAACTTGATTAACGTCCGCACCCACAATACCCTTATCGACACCACGCATATTGCTGATTATTTATGGCTAAACCCAACAAAAAACTGCCTACTCGCACTGTCGATATTTATTGTGCCAACTGCAAAACCCAACTGTACAAATACCATAAAGGCGGTAAAGGCTCGCTAGTGAAATGCTTTAAAGAACGGATTGCAGTTGATTACACCAAAGCAACCGGGATATGCCCGCAGTGCGAGCAAACCTTCGCCCGCGACACCTTAGTACGTGGCACGCCCGCGCTAAAAATGATTGGCGGTAAGGTATATATGAAGTAAGCCGAGTTTTTATTTCTAATTTACTCTAAAACCCTGTGCTAATAGGGTAAAGCTAGCATTTTCACGCTTCACAAATTGCTATTTTAGCTAGGGCCTGTTGATCTTTGCTGATTAGAATTTGTTCGAATTAAAAGCACTTTAATCGCGACGCGAGCGATGACGTCTAGTCACCTACACAAACTCGCTCGCAACAAAGAGTAAAGTGCTTTTAAACGAACCTTTCAGGCAACGCTTGTTGTCATTTCTACAGTGTTAACGACTTACTCATGTGGAATAACCACACATCAAAGTCGTTGCCTTGTATAAATTTCCAACAAGCAGCTGCAAAAATAATCTTGAAAGATCAACAGGCCCTAGCATAGATGCAGCAAAATCCGCTGCGACAATCTCAGCACTTTGGGTGAAACGTAGGGTGAAAAAGATGAAAAAACAAATTATTGCAGGCTTAGTGGCAGGACTTATTGTTAGTGGTCTAGGTATCGCAGCTAGCGTACAAGCACAGCCAATGACACAAACGCTTGATACTGAAACTGCCATAGGTGTTGGCGGCTTAATGATTTGCGACGTGTTTTACAATGAAAATGAAATGCCAATTCAAGGCGCCATTGTCAAAAAGGCCGTGTTAGACCATCAAAAAGCCGGCATTGAAGACCACATCATGACCCAGGAAACCAGCAACAAGTTAGAGCAATATTTTGCCGACTTTAGAGCATCTAGCGAAGAGCAAAAAATGCACCTTTGCAATCAGGCAATTGAGTTTGCGCGTAACAGCACTTTTGTAAAGTAAGCGGCTAAAAGCAAGCGATAAGAACAAGCGCCAATAGACCGGTTGGTTTTTGCCGATTCTGCATCGGCAGTTCATACAACCAGCATATTCCTGATCTAAAGTTTAATTAAGCAATGTTAGCAATAAGAGTTAGCTAGTGTTTTTTTAATGGTGATGATATTTTTAGTAATTAAAAACAATTAATTAGCTTAATTAAAGGGACTTAAATGCTAAATAAAATATTATACTACTACGCAAAAATTCAGAATAAACTCTTTTACGAATCTGTTGACGAAGCGTTAGATTTTAGTCGTTTTGATGAGTTTATTGGTTATTTACAGCGCAGGCAGTGGTCTTCTTTCGAAGACGGATATAGGGAGCTCGCTTGTGATGAGCGGCATTTGTTAATGACAGCAATACCTCAACAGTTAAATAACCCTGACTTGTTTGCAGATTGGCGATATGGCAGTCAGTCGTACTTAGCCTTACAATTTAGTGGCGCAGTTGAACTCCACAATGCATGGCGCGCACGAGGTTATACTTGGATCGAATATGTTCCAGAGGACAAAATAAAGGCTTCATCTCAAGGTTTTGAAGATGCTTTTGATTATTTTTCGGAAGCAATTACTCAAGGTGCTGAAGATGCAGAACTTTATGTTGGTATTATTCAAACATTTGCTGGTGGTAGCCCAAGTGAACAAGTCATTATTGATGCGTTTAATAAGGTATTGGAACTACAGGAACGACATTTACCAGCAGCGATTTATACGCTTTCAGCATTGAGTGAGCGCTGGCATGGAAGCGAAAGAAGCATGTTTCATTTTGCTTATGCTCTGGCAGACAAAGACCCATTTTATAACTCCATTGTTCTTTGTGCCCATATTGACAAATGGTCCTACGACACGCTTAACGAAATCCCTATGGCTGCTTACTACTTTTTGGGTGACGACATTCGCCAAGAGGCCCCAGTCCTTGAAAAAGAAGATTTGTGTATTCAGGAGGGTTCTAAATATTTCGGCTTACAGGCAAGCAATGTATATGCGTTTGTAGGGTATAAAACTAAAATACGGCTGCTTGCAAATAAACACCTGTTAAAAATAAAGCACCTTTTTACCCGTTTCCCCTGGGAAGAAGAGGGAAGCGCTAAAGATATTGTGAATAAAGCTCGAAGGGAAATGCGGCTTGGTGCGTTGAAAAAGCAAAGAACTAAAAAGTAGGTTTATCAACGCCGGACAAGCTATAAGCTAAACCTAGTGACAAGCCAAAGCAAAACTGGCCTATAGTAATAATCAGGCTGCGACCCGATTTAACTCCAGATAAAAAAAATCCGCTGCAGTTGAAAGATGGGATCAAAAGCAGCGGAGGACGGAGACCCTCATGCTATGTAGTCAAACTTAACTCAAGCTTAGGGTTTTACATGTAAGTTGCACTATGAACCGAGTAACTGAATTTTTGTGATGTAGGTCCCGGAATGGTGCAGCGCGTGGTCAGTTTATGGGTTTTGCCTGCAGCGATTCTCCAGTTTCCGGGCAGCACTTTTACTTTTTGTTGCCCCTTATATAGGTAGGTAACCTTTAGCTTGATATCTATCTTCTTCGATGAGTGTTTATTCTTCACATAAGGTGTTTTACCACCGTTACCACAACTAGGTGACATAGAGCCAACTTCGACATATTGCTCAGCCGTTTTGGCAGTCATATTCGTGGACGTAGCATTTTGCGCGTGGGCATAGTTTGCCTGAGCAAAGCCAAATACAGCTATGGCAACGAGAGTAGTAATCGCTTTCATGACCTTTCCTTTGTCTAATTATTTGAATAAGAGCTATAGAATTTAATTTCTTTTCAGATACTTGATTACAACCGCCTACGTCGCCCAATTATGTGCATGGCTAATTATTAACCTAAACAAAGATATCCGACACTACAAGTAACTCGTTAATCTAGTCTGCCAAATAGCTGCTCGGCCATTTGCTCAAATTGTTCCCTGAGCCAGTTATTTATTGGGTCATGCTCTGCTTGTTCATGCCAGTACATGTGTACAGGCAATGGCGGCACCTCAAAAGGTAATGGCGATACCACCACAGGCAGCTTTTGCTGCAATAGCTTGGCATACGAGTTGGGCATGGTCAGCAGCATATCACCCTGACAAGCCACCGATGCCGCTGCAAAATAATGCTCGCAGCGCAGCACCACATTACGAGTAATGCCGTGTTTGGCCAGCGCCATATCTACCACATCTACTTTAGAGCCTTTAAGCGATACGATACCGTGGGGATATTGCTGATAGTTGGCCAAATTAAGTTGGGCCAATATTGGATGATCGGGCCTACAAACCAATGAAAAGTGCTCATTACAAATAAGCTGGCTTTTAATGCCACGCCCGGTTGGTGTAAGCACATCAATCACAATATCCAGTTGCTGCTCACTCAACTGCTTATCAATATCCACTAAGGTAATTTGCCGACTATCAATACTTAAATTGGGTGCTTGCTGTTGCACTCGCTGCATTAACGGCGGGAAGAAAATCGACTCGAGAATATCGCGCAGCCCCAAACGCAATAAGCGCGGCTGATTAAGCACATTCGCTCGATTGGGCGAGCCCAAAGTCCCCCGCAAACTCGCCATTGCCGCTTCAACACTGGGCATGATTTGCTGACACAGTTCAGTTGCCACCATCTTACGTCCATAGCGCACAAACAGTGGATCTTGATAAGTATCGCGCAGCCGTGCAAGAGCATGACTCACCGCTGGCTGGGTGAGGTGTAATTGCTGAGCAGCAAGCGTGATTGAGCCATGCTGGTAAATCGCCTGCAGCACCACAAATAAATTTAAGTCGACCTTACTATGAATCAAATTAATCCCTAAGCATAAAAATCCATCATTTGAATTTATGCTAATGGGCGATAGCCTAAAATTAAAGCAATTTTTAGAGGCTAAATGATGACATCCCCACTCTCAGCGACAAAACAGCTAGCAACAGATCAACAAGCAAAAAGCGCTCAAGCACAAAAAATGGAGCAACAAATACAGCAATCAACGCGAGGCGACAGCCAGTTTAAAGTGCCTAGGCCACCACAGTTTGATGATCCACAAGCAGAGCAAACCTATATTAAACAGCGCCTAGCGGCTGCTTTTAGGGTCTTTGCCATGCATGGTTTTGATGAAGGTTTAGCCGGGCATATTACCGTGCGTGACAACATCGCACCTGACACCTTTTGGGTGAATCCATTGGCGGTTCATTTCAAACACATCAAAGCATCAGATTTAGTGCGAGTGGATCATCAAGGCAATATTGTTGAGGGTAAATACCCTATCAACAACGCCGCCTTTGCTATTCACTCACGTATTCATCATGCACGCCCAGACGTAAACGCAGTCGCCCACGCTCACACCACCTATGGAAGAGCTTTTTCAGCGTTAGCACAGCCTATTTTGCCTATCTCGCAAGACGCGTGTTTGTTCTATGAAAACCATGCCCTGCTAGGCACCTTCACAGGTGTGGTGGCAGAGTTAACCGAGGGTGATTTAATCGCTAATGCGCTAGCGGATAATTGCGCTGTGATATTACAAAACCACGGCCTACTTACCGTCGGCAGCAGTGTTGATGCAGCCTGCGCTAACTTTTGTATGTTAGAGAGTTGCTGTCATAGCCAATTACTCGCCCAAAGTGCGGTTCGGTCTGCTGAGCAACTCGCACAAATAGATCATCAAACCGCATTAAAAACCCGTCAGGTAAACGGCTCAGAAATCGTCACCTGGGGTAACTTCCAACCGCTTTATCAAAAAGTATTGGCAGAAGATGCAAGCTTTTTAGATTAAAAGCCGTTAGCTTTACATTAGCGCTTGCTTACACAATAAATGCTTAAGGCTAACTGGCAGCTACGAAAGCATACGGTTGCGGTGACATTTAAAGCCTTTGAAAACATGGATGTTTTCGTAGAGCCCACAGGATGTGCTTGCAGCGAGCTTTAAATGTCATTGCATCGCTTGCTAACTATTTAAGTTACCAAGCCTGCAACAAGCTGTAATTCAACGTCACAGCCTAATTCAATGATCTCAACCTAATTAATTGGTTTAGGCCTGACAACAAAAAGCGAGATAAGGATAATCATGACAGCTTCGTGGATAACTCAGGGCTTATTACCCGCTGCCATCGCTATGATCATGTTTGGCATGGGCTTGGGGTTAACCCTGGCAGACTTTAGCCGCGTCTTGCGCTGGCCTAAAGCGGTGGCGTTAGGGTTAAGCGGGCAAATGTTATTGCTACCTGCACTCGCTTTTAGTTTGTGTTTACTGCTGGAATTATCTGCGGAAATGGCGGTGGGGCTGATGATCCTATCAGCCTGCCCCGGCGGCACTATGTCGAATGTGATCAGTCAGCTTGCCCGCGCTAACCTCGCGCTTTCAATAACCCTAACCAGCTTTAGTACCCTGATCTGTTTAATCACAACGCCACTACTGATCAGCTGGAGTAGCAAGTACTTTTTAGGTCAGGCGCAGCCGCAATTCTCACTTGTTGATGTCACCTTAGGGCTTTGCGCAATTACTCTGCTGCCCATTGCCCTTGGCATGTTGGTAAATCACTATTTTCCAAATGTCAGTCGCAAAGGAGAGCCACTCTTTAGGCGTTTTTCGGCGTTATTTATGGGGTTAATGATAATTGCAGTGTTGTGGCAAGAAAGACAAATTTTGGCACAGTCATTTAAAGACATGTTCCTCGCGTGTTTGTTGCTAAACCTTGGTAGCGTAGCGCTTGGATTGCTGCTTGGTCGAATATTCAAATTATCACGCACTGATGGCGTCACCCTAGCTATTGAGGTGGGCATTCAAAACGCGACGCTAGCTATGTTGATTGCCATGACATTTTTAAACCAACCACAACTTGCAATTGCAGCAGGTGTTTACGGGTTGACCATGTATGTGGGTGCGATGGTGATCGCGCTTTGGGCTAAATGGCCGCTAGGTGACAGTAAACCGGAGAATCAACAGGCTAGCACTACACAGAGCAAAGCTAGCTAACACCTCACATCTAGCTAGCTCTTCATGTATAGAGGCTAGTCGAGTAGTTGCTGCACCATCTGTTTTAGCCAATCGATAGCTGGGTCGGCATCGCTGTCTTGATGCCAGTAATAATGAGTATTTAAACTCGGCACCTCAAAAGGCAGCGGCAACACCATTAAGCTGTCATCAAATTCTGCTGACGCCATAAACTGCTTGGCAATTATTGACGGTATGGTCAGTAAATAGTCTGTGCCTTTAAGCACGTTTTTGGCGGTGTTGAAGCTTTGACAGCGCACCTTAATTTGTCGATTAATACCTTGCTGCAACAAGCTAACATCTTCTATCACTATGCCGTCACTGCGGTTAGACACCACAATATGCGGCGAGTCGATGTAAAACTGTTTCGATAAACTGTGCTGGGCAAATTGTTGTTTATCGGCAAGTACCACAAAGTGATCACTAGAAAGGCTAGCGTGCATAATCGGCGACTGAATCGGTCTGGCTATATCAATCACCATATCAACCTGACGATTAGCCAGTTGGCGCGGCATATTACTGCGGTCTAGCTTGATACTTTTCAAGAAAGCATTGGGCGCTTGATTGCGAAATATCGCCACCAGCTTAGGCAATACAATAGGCTCTAATGCCTCGTGAATGGCCAGAGTAAAAGTTTGCTGACTTTGGCTTAACTCAAACTCACCACAGCTTTGCAGCACCTTACGCAGCTTAGACAACAGCTCAATGACCTGCGGTGCAATTTGCTGACATGCAGGCGTTGGCTCCATCGCCTGCCCTTTACGCACAAACAGCTCATCCCCCAAAGCTTGCCTTAAGCGCTTTATGGCATGGCTCACCGCGGACGGGCTAATAAACAAGGTCTTAGCCACGCTAGTCATGTTGCGCTCCATATACAGGGCTTCGAATACTTTCAGCAGATTAAAGTCCAGCTGTTGTAGCTGTTTTTCATTAAGCATAAAGCGCCTCAGACATTAGTTGACCACCACAGCTATGAACAGTATTCATCATATGCTAACAATATATTTCACTTAATTCATTCAAACACCTGTATTAATCTAAATTTATTGGTAATTAAGTGAGACACAGAATATGGACTTTCAACCGAGCGAAAAAAGTCAGGCGTACTTAGCCAAACTGAAGGCATTTATGGCTGAGCATGTGTTGCCACAAGAGCAAGCCATTGTGGCTGAGAACCGTCGCCTCAACGAGCATGTTGATTGGCGAGAGTGGCAAGTTCCTTCGGCCATTGACGAACTAAAAGCCAAAGCTAAGGCTACAGGCCTTTGGAATCTGTTTTTGCCTGATGCTGAGCTCGCCGAAGGTTTATCTTGTCTTGAATATGCACCATTAGCAGAAGAAACCGGCAAGGTGTTATTTGCCCCAGAGATCTTTAACTGTAACGCCCCAGACACCGGCAATATGGAAGTGCTGTATCACTTTGGTAATGAACAACAAAAGCAGCAATGGTTATCTCCACTGCTCAATGGCGACATCCGCTCTGTTTTCGCCATGACAGAGCCGGATGTAGCTTCTAGCGATGCCACCAATATGCAAGCACGGATCGATGTTGACGGTGACGAGCTAGTGCTCAATGGCACTAAATGGTGGACTACAGGTCTAGGTCACCCAAAAGCTAAGGTCGCCATTTTCATGGGGTTATCGAATCCAGAAAACGACAAACATAACCAGCATTCTATGGTGTTAGTGCCGCTCGACACTCCCGGAGTGAACATCAAGCGCATGTTAACCGCCAGTCAGGATTACGACGCACCTTATGGTCACGGTGAAGTTGAATTTAGCAATGTGCGCGTACCCAAAACCAACTTGCTTGTCGGTTTAGGTAAAGGCTTTGCCATTGCCCAGGGCCGCCTGGGGCCAGGGCGTATTCACCATTGTATGCGCGCAATTGGCGCAGCAGAGCGTTGCCTTGAGTTAATGATAAAACGCGGCATGTCACGTGTAGCCTTTGGCAAGCCAATCATCAAACTTGGCGGCAATATGGAGCGTATCGCGCAAGCGCGGATGGCGATTGACCAAGCAAGATTACTCACCCTTAACGCCGCATGGAAAATAGATAATGTTGGCGTAAAGCAGGCGATGACCGAGATCTCTGCGATTAAAGTGGTGGTGCCAAACATGCTGCAAATGGTCAGTGATATGGCAATTCAAATGCACGGCGGCGCGGGTGTATCGGGTGATTTCCCAGTCTCTATGTTTAGCGCCATGGCGCGCATGTTACGCCTAGCCGACGGCCCAGATGAAGTGCATATGGCCATGGTGTCGCGCCTTGAGTTGAAAAAATATAGCTAAGGATACGGCCCATGAACAACGACACCATGAGCAACAACAGTGCGACCAACAAGCCATACACCATAGTTATCACAGGCGCTGCTAGTGGTCTTGGCAAGGCATTAGCCATCACCTGGGCCAAGCATTATCAGCAGCAAAACAAACCGATTGCAATTTGTGTTGCCGACATTGATAGCCAAAGCGGAGCTGAGGTTGTCACCGAGTTAAGCTCACTCGGCGCGCAGGCCTGCTACCTTGATTGCAATATTACCGATGCGCAGCAAGTCGCTCAGCTGCGTGAGCAGGTTATCGATAAGTACGGCCGCATTGACTGCATCATCAATAACGCTGGGGTTGCCACTGGCGGCTCACTGAAAAGCGAGCCTATTGAGCAATGGCAATGGGTGTTTGATATCAACCTATATGGCATGGTGCGCGTGTGTCAGGCATTTGTTGATGACTTTCGTGCCCAGCGCGGCGGACAAATTATCAATATTGCTTCACAAGCTGGGTTAACGCCTATTCCGCTGATGGCAAGCTATAACGCGGTAAAAGCGGCGGTGATTTCGTTTTCTGAAACCTTAAAGTTAGAGCTTGCTGACGACAATATTGCCGTTAGCGTGGTCTGCCCAAGCTTTTTCAAAACGAACTTAGATAAATCGCTTCGCTCAAGCGAGCCGTTAATGCACCGCACTGTTGCACGCCTGTTTGAAAAAGCCGATATGACCGCGGAGCAAATCGCCGAGAGCATCTTTATTCAAGCTAAGCAAAAGCGCTTTTTAATCCTCACCCACAAGCTTGGCAAACGCACTTATTTGATGAAAAAATGGCTACCAATGGAGAGCTATTTAAAGCGCGCGATAAAAGGCACCGCCAAAATGGTCGCCAAGTCAAAACAAGCAGTTAAGTCTGAGCAAGCGGCTAGCATGAAACAAGTGGACGGAGAAACCCAAGGCTCAACCCAAGGAGATCAAGCATGAGCAATCAGGTGCTAGATAAAGCCAAAGCCGTAAGACAAGGTGAAGAGCTTAATATCAATGCTGTTGATGGCTGGCTAAAGGCACAAGAAATTGATGTTCAAGGCACGCCTGAGGTTACTCAGTATGCTGGCGGCGCATCTAACTGGACCTACTGTTTAACCTACAGCAATGTTGAGCTGATTTTACGCCGCGCCCCCAAAGGCACTAAAGCCAAGGGCGCCCACGATATGGGTCGCGAGTTTAGACTGCAACAGGCGCTGCAAGATGTGTATCGCTATGTGCCTAAAATGATAGCCTTTTGCGACGATGATGCCGTGATTGGTACCGACTTTTATGTAATGCAAAAGCTCACTGGCGTGATACCACGCAAGAACCTGCCGCGCGGACTCAATTCCACTCCAGAGCAAACCGCTAACTTGTGCACCAATGTCATTGATTGCTTGGTAGAGCTGCATCAGGTGGATATAGACAAAGCGGGGCTGAGTAATCTCGCGAAAGGTCAGGGTTATATCGAGAGACAAATTAGTGGTTGGAGCGAGCGTTATACCAAGGCGAAAACCTGGAATGTACCTTCAGCAAAATACGTAATGAATTGGCTTCAAAACAACATGCCAACCACAGAGCGTATTTGCTTAACTCACAATGACTTTCGCTTTGATAATGTGGTACTCAACCCTGAGGATCATACTCAAGTTATTGGCGTGCTCGACTGGGAGCTGGCAACACTTGGCGACCCACTAATGGATTTAGGCAATAGTTTGGCCTACTGGATTGAGGCAGACGATGACTTTTTAGCTCAAAGCACCAGACGCCAACCAACACACCTAAAAGGCATGCTAACCAGGCAACAGGTAATTGATTATTACCTTAAAAAGACCGGCATTGAATGTGACGACTTCACCTTTTACGAGGTGTATGGCCTGTTTAGACTAGCTGGTATTGTGCAGCAAATTTATTACCGCTATCACCACAAACAAACGAATAACCCAGCATTCAAAAACTTCTGGGTATTTGTGCACTATCTATTGTGGCGCTGCAAAAAATCCATCAAGGCGCAAAACAAGTAGAGTCGCGTGTTAGGCAAAAATTAACAGTCATTAAGCGAGGAAACCATGAGTTGTATTTACCTCATTAGACATGGGCAAGCATCGGCGCTGAGCGAAGATTATGATCAGCTGTCACCCAAAGGCGAACAGCAAGCAATTGCCCTAGGTGAACACCTAGCAACTAGCGGCTTTAATGCTAGCCGTTTGCTCGCTGGCACCATGAAGCGCCACCAGCAAACTGCGTCGCTCACGGTTGCTGGATTATTTGCCAGCCGAGAGCAATCACCAGCCATAACTTCCATCGCTGAGCTGAATGAGTTAGATCACCAGAATATTATTGGCCAATTCGATCAACGCTTTCACAGCGCTAAAGCCATGATTGAGCATGCTCGTGGCTTAGCTAACCCTAAAAATTTCTTTTTAGAGACGTTCGGTCTAGCCATTAGCAAATGGACGCAGACAACGGATAATCAAGGTTATAGTGAAAGTTGGCAGCAGTTTTATCAGCGTATCAAGCTCGCCGAGCAAAGTTTAGTTGAGCTCGCTCAAGGCCAGCAAAATACTCTGGTGTTTAGTTCAGGCGGCCCTATTAGCATGCTTACCTGCTTTGCCCTTGGATTAGACCCCAAGCAGTTTTTAACGGTCAATCAAACCCTGGTGAATGCCGGAATGACCAAGTTTATAATCGACAGCAATGGCCGTTTGAAGCTTTCAAGCCTAAATCAGCATGACTTTTTAGAAAGGCTTCCGGGCAAACTGGTGACCTATACCTAAAGGCTAATGGGCAACACAGGCAAGTAAAATAACAACAAATCAATCACTAAGGGACTAGCAGCATGAGAACCAACATTCTAATTACAGGCGCAAGCTCTGGGCTTGGCAAAGGCATGGCACTCGAGTTTGCCAAAAAAGGCCATAACCTCGCCCTATGTGCGCGCCGCGTTGAGCGCCTTGAGGAAGTAAAGCAACAGCTAGAAAGTCTCAACCCAAATATTACCGTGTCGATTAAGTCGCTAGATGTAAATGATCATGATGCAGTATTTAAGGTGTTCAATGAGTTTAAAGATGAGCTTGGCAGCCTAGATAGAATTATCGTTAACGCTGGTATGGGTAAAGGTGCATCTATTGGTACCGGTTACTTCAACGCTAACTTGCAAACCGCCCAAACTAACTTCATTGCCGCCATCGCTCAATGCGAAGCTGCTGTAGAGATATTTAGACAACAAAATGCTGGTCACCTAGTGACGATTTCATCCATCAGTGCCCTGCGTGGTTTTAGACGAGCGATGACAGTTTACGCCGCCACCAAAGCCGCGCTGACCTCTCTTACAGAAGGAATGCGCATTGATTTGATGAATACGCCAATCAAGGTCAGCTGCGTGCATCCTGGCTTTATTCGCAGCGAGATTAACGAAAAAGTCGAGAAGGTACCGTTTATTGTCGACACCGACGTAGGTTGCCGCGCCCTAGTTGCTGCTATTGATAAAGAAAAGCCAAACTCATACGTACCAAGCTGGCCGTGGGCGTTTATGCATTATCTGTTACGTATTGCACCAGTGAGCCTTATTCGCAAAATGAGCTAGGGTAAATTACTGAATCAATAGTTAGGGAGCCAAGGCTCCCTTTTGTTTTCAGTCCCTACACCACCTAATGAAGTAGGTAGTAATCATCGAACAGGGTTTGCCTGTAATTTCTAGTGTTTTCCATACCTGGCTGCTTTGACTGTTTGCTCACGTCGCAATGACATTTAAAGCACGCAGCAAGCACATCCCTGTGTGCTCGACGAAAACATCCGTGTTTTCAACGGCTTTAGATGTCATTACCACTCTAGTTTATAGTTTCAACCGGTGAAGCTAGGCACCCTTCTAGGGAGCTAACACACAGCCGCTCTCTTCATTACTGTGTATTCGCTGTGTTTGTCTCGAGTGGGTTTGCTTTAGCAACAAAGCATCAATTAAAAGTAGGTAACGTAAAAGAAGTAGGCGGTGATCAAACAGCTCATCACTATCACAAACCAGCGCATATAATGCTGAGGGATACGCATCGACACGCCAGCGGACATATAGCCGCCAATCAAGGTACCAATCAATACTGCCGCGCCCTCAACCCAGGCGATGGCATCATTAACAATAAACAGCACAATCGCAACCAGAGACACCGCTGAAGAGATCACTAGCTTAATGCCATTCATTGTATTGATGTTGGTATAACCGGCTAACGCTAAATAGCTCAAACCAATAATGCCGAGTCCTGCGTTAAAAAAACCGCCGTAAATACAGATAGCTAATAACACTAAGGTCAGCATTACCGCGCCCAGCTGGGATGCATACTTGTTACTCGAAAGGGACTTAGCAAAGCGATTTATCTGACCACCAAAAATAAACAATAAGGTGGCAAATAATAGTAGCCATGGAATCGCCTGTTTAAACGTGGCCTCCGATGCCCACAGCAATAAAAACGCCCCAAGGGCGCCGCCAATAAAACTTACTACTATGATGATTTTAATTTGTTTACCATGCCCAACGAGCTGCTGACGAAAAGCATAGGCACCGCTTAAATAGCCAAAAAATGAAGCAAAGGTATTGGTCGCATTGGCAACAACAGGCGGCACACCAACAGCCATTAGCGCAGGAAACGTCACAAAACTCCCACCACCAGCAACTGAGTTCAGCACGCCACCCACAATGCCTGCTAAGAACAGAATTACAAGATCAACTATCATGCTTTCTCTTTTCGTTTAAGACTATTCACGTACAGCCTACTGTTCATCTACGCTAAATAGTCGCGCCAAGTTAATATCGCATTGTGCATCACCACTGCTGAACACAAGATGAAATTTAGCAACAGATTTGCCCGCACAATGATTACATTTCATTCAGTTTAAAGCTTTGATTTTAAAGTTCAGCTTAACCTTTCTCAAAAAGAAGTTTGCCAGAGCCCAGTAGAGCATTTAATTGCGAGCTGACGCCGATTAAAAAACTGCGCAAGAAAAACTCGCAAAAATAAAAAGCCCCCAATAATTGGTGTCCAACTATTAGGGGCAGTTCTACGTATGCGCTTTTTACTGGATGGTTAATCGCTAATGGTGATATTTACCGTGCGTTTAAAGCTGTAACCATCGTTAATGTCATAAACAATATAGCTAAATGAATCACTGGTTTGGGGTTATCAACATTTGGTATGTATTCAAACTCACCAGTGTATTCATCGAGGTAAATTGTGCCGTTATTTGGCGAATCCATTAACTCAAAGGCTACGCCATCACCGACTGGTAACGCTCCATACAGGGTTTCACCATTTTTCGCGTTAAAGGTCACAATAAATGAATCTTCGGTATGGGCACCATTAACCAAGCTACCAGGGTAGTTATAACTCAGCTTGTTATCGGCACTCTTATTTTCAAAGTCATATTTCACCATCAGATCATTCTCACAACCGGGTTGCATACCTTGCATACAAGCTTGAATCTCATCTTGAGTCAGAACCCTTTTCCAAATAGCAACATCATCAATCAACCCCTCAAAGTAACCTCCTGCACCACTGCCACTAAAAGCGCCGATACGCATAGGTACGGTATTGCTAGTCACCTCTGAGCTGTCTAAATTCTTAAATTGAACCTCTGCACCATCAAGATACAGTTTAGCTATTCGGTTGTTGCGATCGACCGTTGCCGCCAAGTGATACCACTGCTCATTGTTTAATGCGATATCAGAGGTAAAGTCAAACACGACACGTTTACTATCACCTAATTGACCAAGCGGTTTAGTCACATATCTAAAGTTAGGGCGATTGTTGTTATCAATCCTAAGCGACCAACCTCTCTCGGTGTTAGATGCTGAAATTTTACTGATCACACTTCGCTCGTAATCTGCATCACCAGTTACGTACACCCAAGCTTGCACTGAGAAGTTCTGCTTCGAAAAACTTAATCTAGTGTTGTGTTCTATCTCAACATAGTCATCATTACCATCTAACACGGCAAATGAACGATGCTTGTCAACGGCTAATGAGTCTTGGGCAGAAACAGCCACGTTACCCACGCGCTCACTAATGTTGTAAGTATCAGCACCTTCAAAATCGACATAAGACAATAACTCAGGATCAGACAAGCTCACGCCCGCTAACATCCCTTGCTTGACCTCATCTGCTGTCTTGGCCTTAGACCAGACTCTTAGCTCATCTAGCTTACCGTTAAATAAGCTATTACCACGGTTCTTGTTGGCTCCCCAAACAATATCCGATGCACCAAAGGTTGAACTATCTGTTACAGATATCACCTCATCACCATCAAGATAAGTGGTTAATTGCCCTGTTGTGCTGTCGTAAGTCATCGCCACATGGTGCCAGCTGTTAAGGCTAACAGATTGTGTGGTATAGAACGTGGTGTCAGTGACTTTGACACGTAAACTGCCATCATCTTTCACACGTAATGCCGCGCGACCAAGACTGCCATTTTTAAAGACAATCACATTGTTATGGGTCGTCGAATTGAGTTCATTGACGTTTAACCACAACTCAATGGTGAATGAGTTATCTGGGTTAAACATGCCGTAGTTTTCTTGTAGCAATGATTGTGTCACACCATCAAAAACAGCCGCTTGACCAAAGCCAGTTAAGATTGAGCCATCTTGATAGAAAGGTGTGCCAATTTGCTGCCAGCTACTACAGCTTACAAACCCTAGACTAGAACCATCATTTGGGCGTACGCAGTACCTGACATACTTGCCTACTTCAGCAATACTCGGCGTGTATGAAAGCGTTGTCTCACCAACAATTGGCGCTTCATCACTGCCTGCGCTATCTGTTGCTATAAACCACTGATGTACTGACTTGCTTTCCGCATCGCCTTCATAATCGCTGTAAACATAACTCGCTGCCAACGCACGCTTAGCCGTGTGCTCACCGGTTACTACTACATCTGTCGCTGTTGGCGCATTATTGTGGAAAGAAAGCACAGGTTGGCCACACTCACCGTCCTGATTACACAAGTCGAACGAGATATCTTTACTGACCTTTTCATGGGCCAATAACCATTCGTTGTCGTTATAAAGATAAGGTGGGAGAGGCTCTACAGACTCAGACTTTTTAACAAACGGAGAAGCTAGTGCTTCAGCTGCTTCATCCCACTTCCACTCAGTTAAAGAAAGCTCTTCAACATGGAAGCCAAATTCAAAGTCAAATACAGGCCCGAACGTGCCTTTCTCATACATGGCACCTGATTGCTGGTACAAGTAAACGTTTGTTGAAGTACAAACGGCTTCTTGAATATTCCAGTCTGCAATACCCATTTGGAATGGTAACCTTGCGCCCATACTTGTCTTAGTGTCGTTATAGAAAACTGAATACAAGTTCACGGTTAGGTTTGCATCGATTACACCGTCATTGTTTACATCGTGGTATTGCTCAGGTGTAAAGCGGATATCTTCATCACCTTTAAAGACAAGCTCGCTACCATCTTCAAGTGTTAAGCGTGATATTGGGCGAACCTCAAGGTAAAAGTCCTGTTTAATATCGGCATAAACACTTAAGAAAGTATCTAACATCTCAAAGTTATAGCGGTAGAAAAGATCCTCACCCGCAGGATAGAAGAAATCTTCGCGGCACTCTTCTACGTTATGACTAATGGCTTGGCCACTAGCACCATGGTACCAAGCTTTCCAGGATGTTTTGTAATACAACTCTTGCTCGAACCAGTCATCGGCATCAATCGAAGCTGACATCCTTAATGGCTGGGTTTCATCTGATTCTGAGCCAATTAAACATGCTGGTTGCCCTAGCGTTTGCAAACAGTGTCTACTCACCACCGCCAATTCATCTGATTTTAGCGTTACCTCAAATGAACCTTCATCTAATGCAGTTTGCTTGTTGAGTGGGTCACCATGCTTATCAAGAATGATGTCTGATTTAACACCAAAAGATAAATCCTTAACCCCTAAGGCAAAGTCAAACTCGAACGCGGGTGACGTTGCTGTGAATTCCGCATAGTTATCGATATTTACCTTTGAAGTGATTAAGGTTTCTTGGCCCACTTGTATTTCGTCGGCATAGGCAAGATCCATACTCACAGGTATGTCTGACACAACTTGTCCAGTTTGCATGCTTAAACGAGGCTCAAAGAACAGATGTACGCCTAAGTTCATTTCGAACAGGCCTTGTACATTTTTGGTTGTATCTTCGATCTTCTTTTGCCAATTTTCAGGATTAGCAACATCAAACCCGGGTGGATACTCAATACCCGGAGCCTGAATAGGATCAATATCTGCAGTTGATACCTCGCCACCAGCTATTTCATTCATGGTGGCCACATGCAGAATGTCTGTAAATGCTGTTGAGCCAAAGGTACTTTCTGTTGCACTTAAATCAGCGCTGAATGAGTGGCTGATAAACTCGACATCATTAACTTCAACAGACACTGTCGCCACAGTAGATGCGCCGTATGTATCTGTCACCTGCACAGTTAAGTCATACTGACTTTGCTCCTCGTAATCGAGTCGCGATTTAGCACTACTTATTGATAACGCACCGCTAAGTGCATCTACTACAAAAGCGTTATCAGTATTGCCAGCAATGATTTTATAGGTAACGAAGTCGCCAACATCATTGGCGTTGGCGACAATCAGTCCAATCGACGAGCCACCAGCCGTGTATTCACTCACAGCAAAACTTTGATCGGCAATACTTGGGTCGTTATTAATCTCAACAGCTACCCCGTCTGCACCAACATTTGCGCGGCGCCCACCTGGAATACACTGTACTCTACATTATCAATTACCTGCACATTGCCGGTGTCTTGCCACTGGTTATTCGCGGCGAATACGCCATCATCTGCGTCCCCCAAAATACGCAATTTAGAATTGCTACTAACACTTTTATTGAGCGATAACTCGTTGGCGCCAGAACCACGGATATCAAACACTTCGACACTACGTACTTTAGAGGCGGCAGAAGTTAGGTTTAAATGAATTCCCTGACCATCATACACCACAGTGTCAGTGCCGCCGCCAGCATCAATACGTACAAAAGAATCATCACTAATAACAATTGTGTCATTTCCTGGCCCTGTATAAATGGCGTCTTGACCGCCTTTGCTGAAAACCGCGTCATTACCAGTACCTGTAGCAATGTAATTATTGTTGCTATCACCATTGATAGTGTCATCAAGGTCTGTACCCCTTATCGTAATTTGGCTACCGTCGCCTTTTAGAACATATATCGCGCCGTTGCGGGTTAAATTATTGGTAGATGCAGATGGCGTACCGAACTGGATGTCTTTAATGCCGTCACCATTGATATCACCAGCGCTCGCAATCCATTGACCTAACATTTCGCCGCCATTACCAGTTGCGTAGTAACCACGAGATGTTTCAATAACTTCGCTTAAATAAACTGGCTGAGTTTGCGCAGATCCATACACTGCATAAACGCGACCTTTTTCATCTTCGGCAAACGGGTCGCCAATAATTATGTCGTCATAGCCATCACCATTTAGGTCACCCGCACCACCAATTGAGCCAATAACGATTTGCATGCCTTTAAAGTCGATATTTGATGCATCGTTATGAATAACAAAGCCACCTTGCCCTTGAGCAATAGCTGCCAAGTCAATATCTACATTGGCGAGGGTGCCGAAAATAATGTACGCACGAGGGTGTTCCCAACTGTTACAGCAGCCATCATCAGGCGCCAGCAGCGCCATATCATCAATGCCGTCGGCATTAATGTCGCCAATACTTGCCGAAACAAATCCTGGCGTCACTGTGATTGAAGAAAGGTTTGAAGCAAACGCATAGTTACCGGCATATTCAGCGTTAATGTTGATGCCATGCTTTTCAGATGAAATTTTACCGTAATCAACTGCGGCGCCACCGACACGTCCAAATAGCAGCTTATTCACGCCGCTTTCGCGACCTAGAATACCGTGTGAAATAATTACGTCAGTAAGGCCATCACTGTTAAAGTCGCCCGATGGCATAACCAAGGCGCCAAACGGCCAATCTTTAAAAGGTGCGCGGCCATCATCTTTAACCACAAAGCCACTGCTGTTGTTGTCTAAGGCAACTTCAGAAAGGTATTGAACATTACTATCAGCTTTGCCATAAACCACATAGGCCATATGCGGGTCGCTGTAGTTGGCATCTTCTGCAATACCACTGATAGAAAAAGCTTCATTGCCAACAACAAAACGAGTCTGGGTTTCACCAGCAATAACATCAGCCAAACCGTCACCGTTTACATCGCCAACAAGTACACTGCCACCGACATAATCGTGCTTGTAAGCACCATGAATAGCGTAACCTTGTAAGTTGCCGCCATCATTAAAAGCTAGTAGTTCAACAGGCGCGGTATCAGGCTTACCAAACACCACATAAACCGAGCCCGAATTCAGCCCGTTATTGTCGGCAAAGGGTGCACCTACGATAATGTCAGCTAGACCGTCGCCATTTATATCTGCGCCACCGTTAACACTAAAACCAGCTTTGTCACCAGCCTTTGCGCCGTTAATAACGAAACCACCTGAGCCAGAAAGCACGGTTTCAAAGTCTGGTAACACGCCTGAAGCATTACTGAATAATACGTAAGCTCGACCAGCATCTTCGCCATTGTTGTCATCATGAGGCACACCAACTATAACGTCGTCAAAACCGTCACCATTAACATCACCCGCAGGCGCAAGACCAAAACCAGACCAATCGTCTTGTGCCAAACCTGCAATGGTTTGAGCGTTGTTATTGAGTGAATCATTGATGTCATTTACATTCACGGTCACTTCAGTGTCGTATTCATTGCCACGACCATCTGTCACGCGCACTGTAAAGTTAAAGGAATGAATTCCAGACTCATAATCAATTTGGGTTTGATCAGCAATGCGGATTTTGCCAGTTGCCGCATCTACGCTAAATGCACCAGTGTCATTGCCAGCAACAATGGCATATTGATATTGCTCTACAGGAATATCCCAACTACCTTGCTCAAACACCTTATAATGCAAGGTAAATTGGCCATGTTTGTTGGGTACAACTGACTCACTGATATCGTGCAAGTAACCAGTAAAGAAGTGACTACCAACCTGACTCAGGCGAATTGCCGCATCATTAATGGTGCCATCGATACCTACAGCTTGAACAAATACCACAGGGTTGGTGTATTGCCTTAGCAGGTTAACCGTGAATACTGCATCTCGACCAGTGTCAGCTACTTCAACAGCGCCCGTTTCACCAATGCTAGTGCCGTTAACATCTTTTAAAATGCCACTACCTTGAACAGCAAAAACACTGATTTCTTCAGCGGCATGACTGCCATCATCAATCTCATCGACAAATAACTTAACGTTGTTATCGCTGACTTTATTAATTGCTACGCCAGCCTGAGCGATCTCTGAGTAACTAGTGATAGTAGTTAAGATATTTGGCGTATCTGTCATCGGCGCAGTAAAGCTTTGAGAATACTCACTGTGAGTCACATTCAACCCAGTTGACGTAACTTCAAAAGGCATCTCTCCCCAAACACCTTGACGACTGTCGCTTACAGCCATCCAACCAAGTAGCTCCGCACCTTTATTGTTAATCGCAGTGACAGCACTGGTGCCACGCTTATCTAACTCAGACTCTAAAATAGCTTCAAAGCCTGTTGCAGATACACCTTGATGACGTGCACGCAGCAAAAACTCGCTACCGGCTTTTTCAACCGTGCCGGTATACGAGTTGGTATACACATCATAAGAAACTTTATAGCTGCTATTTGTTTGAATTTGGCTAAATAAAATAGGGGTTTGAGTAAATTGGTTATAAAACGCGATTGGCTCAAACGCTTCACCGTTAGTAGCCCAGTTTTCAATACTGCTGCTACCGACTTCAATGGTAAAACTGCTATTTGCTTCACCATCAAAGAACTTAATTTCACCAATTCTTGTATTGGTTTTAGTATTTTCATCAACTGTTATCGTCAGTGGTGGCAAGGTTGCAGCACTGAGCGAAGATATAGCTCCTAGGCTTAATACCAAAGAACTTATCACTAAAGAGTTGTTCATCTTGTTGTTCCTTTACTGGATCCTTTAAAGGCCAGCCTGAACAATAAGAAACAAATGTGAAAAAAATGTGGAGCGGCGTGTTTTTATTTTTGGCTTGAATGTACGGAACAATAACAGCCAAGAAATGCTAGTTGCATGATACTTAAATAGGCCTAGCACCGAATTGAGCTAAGCCTATTTACAGGTGGATTACCCTTTGTATTTCACAGAGCATCCATAAGGTGGGGTTAGCTTTTTACTGACATTTTTACCTGCTAGCAACTCTGCCATAGCAAACTCTACGTAATTATCGGCTTTAGCAATATCAGCAGGATTTGCTGATTTTATGCTATCAATACCGCCAGCATATTTAAGGGTCCCAGCAGGGTCGATAATATACATATGTGGTGTGGTTTTAGCGCCATATAACTTGCCTACGTCACCTTCTGGGTCAAACAGTACGTGAGTTGGCGCAGCATTGCGCGACGCGGTTAATTCATCAGATTTAGCAGCATCAATATAACCTTGCTTGCCTTCGGCTGATGAAATAATCGATAACCACACAATATCTTTTTGAGTATATTCGCGCTGCATGCTTGGAATATTGTCGCTGTCATAATGTTTTTGAACATAAGGACATAAGTGATTAGTCCACTCAAGCACCACATACTTACCCTTAAAGTCTGAAAGTTGAACTTGCTGACCTTTAGCGTTAGCTAAGCTAAAGTTAGGTGCAGCTTGATCTACCTTCACTGCAGCTGCGACATTGCCGATAAAGCCCAGTAACAAAATAGTGACTGAGAGTAGTTTCTTGCTAATCATGATTCACTTCCTTTTTTGCTGTGTTAATCGCTGTTACTACCATTTCTGGCGTTAAAATTTGTGGCAATACCTGCTCATAATCATTACCGGCATACATGACATATAACGGCACGCCAGAGCGTTGATATTGCTTTAAATAGTTAAAAATCATGTCATTTTTATTGGTCCAATCGCCGACTAGATAATGGACCTGGTTTTGCTGCAAAGCCAGCTGCACCTGCTTTGTACTGAAGGCGACCTGCTCATTCACTTTACAAGTAATGCACCAGTCTGCAGTCATATTGACCAGTACAAGCTGTCCATTATTTCGCAGTTGCGCTAACTTTTCAGGGGAGTAAGCTTCATGTGCACTGTCTGTTGGTAACGCTTGCGTTTGGGCACCATTAAATAACGCACCTAGTAGTATGACTAAAGCCAATATCAAACTGCTAAGGCTATACACTCCCTTTAACACGCTACTCAACCAAATAAACAGCGCGAATCCCACTAAAGCTAATAGCAAACCAAACTGGGCAAAACTGCTTGTTTGCCCCAGGTAAACCCACACTAACCAGGCAACTGTAGCTAGCATAGGGAACACCAATAAATGCTTAAAGGTGTTCATCCACGCCCCTGGTTTTGGCAATAGTTTGGCAAAAACTGGCGAGATAAATAACAAGGTTAAAGGCAGAGCAAAACCAAGTGCGAGAGCCGTAAAAATCATATAAGTGGTGATAGGTGGACTCACCAAAGCAACCCCTAACGCCGCAGCCATAAATGGTGCGGTGCAAGGTGAGGCTACGATAACCGCCAATACACCGGTAAAAAACTGACTAGCAAAGCCGTTTCCTGCAATCAGTGATTGCCCGACTCCCGCAAGCCTTGCTCCTGATGGCGCAATATCCATCAAGATCAATGCAATAAACACAAACAAGAAAGCTAAAAAAGCGATAACTGCTGGCTCTTGCATATGAAAACCCCAACCTACCGCTTCGCCTGAGCTTTTCAACACAATAATCATGGTGGCAAACAAGTTAAAGCACACCAGTACACCAATGCCGTAGCCAAGCTTTTGGATAATGGTCATGTCTTGTTGACCAATAGCCATGGCTTTAAACGACAATACTGGTAATACGCAAGGCATAATATTTAGGATTAACCCACCAACAAACGCCATTATTAAAATGACCCATAAAGCATCGGCCGCTTGCTGCTGGTTATCATTTAGGTGTGCGTTAACATAGTAGCCAGATTGACCGTCTGTCATTAAAAACTTCAAGGTTTGCGCGTCACCCACAAAGTAGTCTGATCTGGCAATCACTTGGTTGTTAAAGCCAGCTTCGCTAACGACAGATTGCTTTTGATTGTGCTGCGCCACGTCTGAGCGCAGCGGCAGTAACTGCCAATCTGATTCAAACGGTGCTTGATAAGACACAGCAAGGTGTTGCTCAGTAATTTCAAATTTTGCGGTTAGCTGAGTATCGTTAGGTAATTGCTCGCGGGTTTGGGCAAATAATGGCGCGTAGCTAGACTCTTGGGTGTTTACAGACACAGGCAACGAAAGAGTTAAATCAGCCCAACCCGGAATACAGTCTTCTTGGCACACTAACCAAGACAGTGACACCTTGATATCTACTTGCTCTGCAAGCTTGTCAGCATTCGACAATTCAACAGGCACCATAAGCAGTACTTGCCCGTCATAACCATAGTTAACCAGGTGGGCGACAGGAATTTGCTGGGGTATTGGCCATAAAATATCCCCAAAAGATAAAGGCACTGAGGCGCTCCATTCAACAGTTGGTGCTTCCCCTGAATCACCAGGGTTCTGCCAATAGGTATGCCAGTGTTCTTCAGGCGTAAGTAACACACCAATCCAATTAGTTTTATCAGGACTTAACTGCTGATTCTCACTCACTAAAGCAACTTCAATATGATCCCCTTTCGCACTGGCTTGCCCGTGAACTTTATAAGGTGTCGATATGCAAAGTAAGCCAACAATAAAAAGGAGTGTTTTCAAGTAGTTCATAAGTCGTTTTAAATTGATGTGAATGAGAAGCACTTAGGCTAATAACTGTTTTAGATATAACACAATCAACTCAAACTAGTTAACGACTAAAATGTGACCAGTTGTGTTTATGTCAATGCTAAATGACATACTCCCCCCCTCCATTGGTACTGTCTCCCTAAAATCAATCCACTGCAATCTGGCATCGACATTTCTTCGACAGATATTCGCATAACATACTGCCCATATTCAGATGTGGAGTACTAAATATGCGTATTGCTTTGTTGCTGCTAGTCATGCTGTCGTCAGCAGCCAATGCCACCGATTACCTCATAGGTGAAATTAAAGCGAAAGCGGAAGTGAATGTAATGGCTCAGGTCGATGGACTAGTCAATCATTACGATGTTGAATTTGGCGAACAGGTTACTCAATTCCAACGACTTTTAGCGTTCGATGCCACAGACCCAAAATTAGAATTAGCTTTGGCCCAGGCT
The DNA here is from genome assembly GCF_004295345.1 of Shewanella maritima. NCBI lineage: Bacteria > Pseudomonadati > Pseudomonadota > Gammaproteobacteria > Alteromonadales > Shewanellaceae > Shewanella > Shewanella maritima. The sequence continues at coordinate 2,396,558 of NZ_CP036200.1, forward strand.
AACCGTGACCTTGCCGAGGTTGATAGTCAATTAAAAGCAAAGCAACTGACCCGCCTACAACAGCTCAATGCCAAGAAAACCGTGACCGATAGCGAGCTAGAGGAGCAATTACGGCAAACGCAGATAAGTCAGGTTCAGCTTAGGGTACAACAACAAAACCTTGCTATCGCTAAGCGCAATCTCGACAAACACACAGTTCACGCCCCTTTTGCTGCAAGCGTAATTGAACGTTACGTGGAAGTTGGTCAATGGGTAAGTGTTGGTGAGCCTCTTTACCGACTGGCAGATATCAGCACGGTATTAATTCAAGCTAATTTGGTTGAGCAAGATATCGCACAACTGGCGTTAGGTCAGGCAATTAAAGTTTATGTACCAGCTATCGAAAAGCAGTTTGAAACCAGCGTAATTCGCCTTGCCGACGCGCCGCAACAAGATGGTAGCGGCTATCGCATCGAGCTTGAACTTGCCAACCTAGAAGGGCAATTAAAACCAGGCTATCGCGCAGAGTTGCGCCTTGAACAAGGGGGCGTGGAGTGAATATTTTTGCAGCCCTTTTTGCCAACTTAATACAAAGACGATTGCTGGCAAACGTACTCACAATAGCATTATTAGCTATCGGCACCCTGTCGTTATGGTCGTTACCTATGGCAGAAAAACCTGCCATTGATGCGGGTGAAGTATCTGTGAGTACCAGTTACCCTGGCGCATCTGCTGAAGAGGTCGAATCGAATGTGACTTCTAAACTTGAGAAAGAACTGCTCAGCGTCTCGGGTATTTCAAAATTTAGCTCAGTATCTGAAAGTGGCAGCTCGCGCATTGCTATTACCATTGACTCAAATATTACCAAGCTAGAACCTGTATATCAGGATATTCGTGATGCGGTGAACCGTGTTACTGACTTGCCTCCTCAAGTGATTGAAAAGCCCTTGGTACGGGTTCACAAGTCATCAAACCTTGATTTCATGGTAGTTGGTATCGGCTCTCAGCTAAGCTCTAAACAAATAAGCTACAAGCAGCTAAGGGAACAGGCTAAACAGCTGGAATTAAAACTCAGGCGTATATCGGGTGTTGGTGAGGTTAATCTGATTGATTTGCGTGAGAGAGAGTTTTGGATTGAACTAGAGCCTGCGCAGCTTAGCCGCTATCAACTTAATGCTACAGACATAGCTAGCGCAATTGCCGACCACAACCTGCTGGCTACCGCTGGCAACATTAATATCAACAATGAACAAATAGAATTAGTCGCTGAATCACGCCTAGACACAGTTGCTAAGCTAGAAGAACTGCCTCTAAAACAGCAGCCTCTCATTCGCCTCAAAGACGTGGCAACTGTTCGTTATGATTATGAGCGACAGCAAAGTTTATCGGTGATTAATGGTGAACGTAGTATTGGTTTTGACTTACGTGCAGCCGAAAAGGCCGATGTTGTTAGCACGTCACAAGCTGTTCGCGCACTTCTGACCCGTGAACAACAAAGGTTAGGCTCAGACTACCAACTGGCTGTTGGTTTTGATATTGCTGAAGAAATACAAACCCGCTTTGATATCGTCAAAATTAATGGTGTGACAGGCCTAATACTCGTGTTACTCGTGTTGGCATTGGTGCTCCATCATCGAATCGCACCTTGGGTCGCATTATCAATTCCATTTTGTCTGCTAGGCACAATTGCTGTGCTCGCTGCCATTGGGCAAATTCTTGATAGCTATACCATGGCTGCGCTTATTCTCATCATCGGTATTATTGTTGACGACTCAGTCGTGGTCAGCGAGAAGATCAGCGCCAATCTTAGTGAAGGAATGGATATTACCCAGGCCGTCATTCAAGGTGTACAACAAGTCGCACCGGCAATTCTGGTATCAATTTGTACCACTATCATCGCCTTTTTACCTATGTTGTGGCTGCCAGGCAGTACAGGAAAGCTCTTGTATGTTCTGCCGCTGACTATCTCTATTGCGCTTGCTTTCTCGCTACTTGACGCGACAGTTGTTGTGCCATCCCACCTGCGTAGAGCGTTAAATAAAGTAGATTCGCTGCCAACCAAAGCCTGGCTAACAAACTTTGGCGAGTACTTAAGACCACTATTGCAGTTTGCAATTAACCACCCAAAATCGGTTATTGGCTCAGTTTTAGCGGTATCGATATTACTAGTAGCAATGCTAGGGCAGCGCTTACCCTTGGTATTCTTCCCCGACGACGGCGCTTATTTAGTCGCAATATCTGCAACTATGCCAGCAAACCTAGAATTAGATCAGAGCTGGCAATTGGCGCAGCAAATCGATGAAATGCTTGCAAATACCGAAGAAGTGAGCGGCTGGTATGGTGAAGTAACCGAGGCTAGCGGCAGTTGGGAGGTGAGTCTAACACCTGCAGGTTTACGCAAGCTCAGTGCTAATGACCTAGTACAACAATGGCAGCAACAAGGCGAGGCTTACGGGCTAGATTTAGAGTTTGACGTCGACAACGGCGGCCCACCAGGTGAACGCCCAATTGATATAAGAGTTATTGGCGGTAGTGATAGTGACCGCCAAGCTTTGGCTCAAGACATTCTGGCAAAATTACAAAGCATTAATGGTGTCGTGGCACCAAGAATTTCAGATGCCGAGCCTGTCGCTCAGCTCAGCGCAGATATTCGCCCAGATTGGTTAGTACAACATGGCGTTTCACTCAATCAAGTAACGGACTTACTGCGCATAGCCATTGAAGGTGAGCATGTGTCGCGATTGTTTTTAGATGGCGAAGAAGTTCGTTATCGCTTAGTGCTTGATGACAATGACCGCACGCCAAGTGAGTTAGCCCAATTAACATTACCTAACAATCAGGGACAATTGGTTAAACTTGGACAACTTATTCACTGGAAGAAAAGTGAACGAAAAGAAGTATTTGAACACTACAACGGCTTGCGAACTTTAAGGGTTTCCAGCCATATTGATGCCAATATCACCGACCCAATCGCTGTGGAGGCTGAGCTATTACAAGCTTTTGCTAGCCATGAATACAGCGCTGAGATAATTAGCAGTAGTCAGGCAAGTGAAACCATCAACTCACTGAAATCTTTAGGCTTAGCACTATTAATTGCGATTGCGGCGATGGCAATGGTAATGATGGTGCTATTTGATAAAGTGAGTGTTGCCTTACTCGCATTGTTAGTGTTGCCAGCAGCCGCGGCATCTGCACTGCTAATACTATGGTTACATGGTAAACCACTAAGCTTTTTTGCATGTGTAGGTATAATTGGTATGACTGGTGTAGTAGTAAATAATGCCCTGGTGATGCTTTATCACTACCGACAAATGCAATTTAACGCTAACCCTACGCAGTGGCCCGAGTTACTGCTTGAAGGTGCGATTAGCCGAGTAAGGCCTATGTTGGTCACGTCACTCACCACAGTCGCAGGCCTGCTACCTTTGGCATACGGCGTGGGCGGTTATGATAATTTAATGTCGCCAATCGCGTTAGTGATCGGCTGGGGAATGGCACTATCAGCCCCTGTAGTGCTAATGCTGATCCCAGCAGGATATTTGCTTCTATTGCAGCGTCAGGCACATTCACAACCTTCATAACACCACTTAATTAGGTGACTTCAAATCAATATTTTGACTTGGGGTTACCTACCCAGCCTAATATCAGCCTTGCTGCCAATGAGTGATTTGGGTTTCTAAGCGGATAGTCATTTCCTGCGAGATTCAATACTCAACTAGCGTCAGCATTCAACAGTTTGGTATCACTTAAGAAGCTCGAAACTCTCGCTTACCTGTAATAGAGTGGAGCAATACTCTTCGTCTCCCCCAAACACTTAGGTTCGCCCAACTTATGATCAATTTAGAGCAAGCACTCGCTTTCATTACTACAGTCGAAACCGGTTCTTTTTCTGCAGCGGCCAGAAAATTGAGTAAAAGCCAAAGTTCAGTGAGTATTGGGGTAAGTAACTTAGAAGATGAATTAGGATTAGATTTATTTGACCGCCGTACCCGCAAGCCCACATTAACAGATACAGGCGAGCGACTATATCACCAAGCAAAACTCTTACTCCGTCAAGCTGAAAAAATGAATCACTTCGCTCTAGCTGTAAATAAAGGGGTTGAGAGTAAAGTTGTACTTGGAATCGACCCGTTGGCTCCCATGTCTTGCCTCGATTCCATGCTGATCAATATAGACAAACTCTACCCGAATACCGAGGTAGAGATACGTCTACTTGACCATGCAACTCTACAAAAAGAGTTACTTGCCCACAATATTGACCTAGGAATTCATTTTGGTGCGGACGCTTACCCACAATACCTTAACTTTATCACTGTTTATCAATATGAATGGTTGTGTGTTTGTAGTCCCGACTATCCACTTGCCAGCCTTGACAGCATTAGCAACGAAGAATTGCTTGCGGCGAGACAAATCGTCTGTGAATCGACTAAACACCATCCGGTACTCAGTCAAACATCAATATTCTCTCAGGACACTTGGGAAGCAGACAATATGGCTCAGTGCAGTCACTTAATCGAGTTAGGTATGGGCTGGGGCATTCTCCCCTCTGACTGGTGCGCCGAGCGATTTGAGCTTGGCTCTCTAATAGCCATTGAACCTGAATTTAATCAAACCCAAATGTACTCAGGTCTTGATCTTGTTTGGGCAGCAAACCGCAATTTAGGACAAGTATGCCAATCAATCATTGAACGATTTATCATTCGAAAATCGGATAATAATTAATTTATACTATTCGAAAATCCGCCTTAATATAGAGCCATAAAAACAACGGAGCCCAAAAATTAAACCAGGCTCTATTGGCTCTTATGCAGATAAACTCCTTCGTATAAAAGCCAATCCGTTTATTAATTTAATAAAACAGAGGTTAATAGTATGAAGAAAGTTGTCTTAGCATCACTTATCGCTCTCAGTGTTTCTGGCGCTTTTGTTTCCAATACCAGCCTAGCAGGTGTGCCACCTGTAGAGCACCAAGTTAGCATCTCAAACGACACATCTGAATTCTTTACAGTTGAAGTTGCAGGTACTAACTACGAGCGTGGCTACAAGCACGGTAAAGAGCTTCGCAAGGTTATTCGACATGCTGTGAACCGTTTCAAGTACGACATGGTCAGCAATCTGCTTAGCACACTAGGTACAGATCTTACCTACGCTGATTTTCACAAGCATGTGTTCAAAAACACAGGCCTACTAGCAACAGCAAAAAAAGAAGTGCCAGATCTAGTAGAAGAGATGCAAGGTATCGCTGACGGTTCAGGCCTTTCATTTGAAGAGATCTTTACTTGGAACGCTACCTCATACGATGCCATGTTCTGGGTAATTGAAGATATGACAGGCATTGACCCAATGCTTGCCATGGAAAAAGCACAACACGGTAGCGCGATTCCAGGTCACTGTTCTCACGCTTCAGTATGGGGCGACAACAAAGCTTCTGTTGGTTACACACTAGACTGGATCCGTGCTATGGAGGGCTCGCAAAGCCTTATCAAACACGTAAATGACGACGGTTCGGTTATTTTAATGACAGCATTTGCCGGCATGGTTGGCGGTCATGGTATTTTTGCCACGGATGGCGCCGCTCACACGTTTAGCCCACACTCTAAGTTCCAACTTGAGCACAGCATGAACGGTCTTGCGCAAATTTTTGTTTACCGTAAATTGCTTGAAGCAGGTTCTGTAGAAAACGGCATTAAATTCTTAAACAAAATAAAACCAGCTGAAGGTTTAACCTACACGCTAACTGACTACACTGGTACTCGTGCTTTTGAAGTATCTGCAAACAAAGTGGTTGAGTTTAAGATGGATGGCAACCAAATGGTTTCAGCTAACGTAGCTCGCGTAAACAACGACCTTAGCTCTAGTTACCAAGCAGAGTTTGGCCTAGAAGGTAAAAAAATCAACATGACTGAATTGCCAGAAATGTACTGGAGTTACAACAAAGATAGTGTTGATCGCTTTAACCTACTAAGCAAAGATACTAAAGGCAAAACACCTGCAGATATGACACCTGAAAAATGGACCAAGATCTTCAGCCAAAAGCCAATGAACAAACCTGTTGATGAAAAGCTGGAAACCTCTAACTTCTGGCACGTAGTTGAGATTGACCAAGAGTTCATTAACTATCATGTTGCACCGAGCAACCCAGGTAACATCAAGCTTGAAAGCTACCGCATCAAGTACAACTAAATTAGATTGATACTATAAGAGCCGCATTCGCGGCTCTTTTTTTATATCATATCAAGCACCACAAGTAAGTGAGTGCTCCTAACTGTCACTTAGTTCAATTGGCATTAGTCATTCAATTAGAATCTCAGCCATAAAAAAATCTCCAACTAAGACATGCTTAATTGGAGATTTTAAATACTTACTCATTCGCTGAAGCTCTGCCTATATTCCTTTGGCAAAAAACTCAGGTTCTCAACCTGCTATTCAACCGTTACTGACTTAGCTAAATTACGTGGTTGGTCTACGTCAGTACCTTTGATTAAGGCTACATAGTAAGACAATAACTGCAGCGGAATGGTGTAGATAAGCGGCGCCATAAACTCATCACAATGCGGTACTGGAATCACCTTCATGGTGTCGTCTGACTCAAACTCAGCATCTTTATCTGCAAATACGTACATCAAACCACCACGGGCACGTACTTCTTCAACGTTCGATTTTAGCTTCTCAAGCAGTTCGTTGTTTGGTGCAACCACAATGACCGGCATATCAGCATCAATTAACGCTAATGGGCCATGTTTAAGCTCACCTGAAGCATAGGCTTCAGCATGAATGTAGGAGATTTCTTTTAGCTTAAGCGCACCTTCCATCGCGATTGGATATTGGTCGCCGCGACCTAAGAATAATGCATGATGTTTGTCGGCAAAGTCTTCAGCAAGCTCTGCAATCGCATCATCTAAACCTAACGCTTGCTCCACTTTCGCAGGCATAGACTGCAGGCTTTGAGTAATAGCTGATTCCATTTCACTGCTCATACCGTTATGACGACCAATAGCTGTGGTTAGCATTAATAAGCCAGCAAGTTGCACAGTAAAGGCTTTGGATGATGCAACACCAATCTCAGCGCCTGCTTTCATCATATAAGCCATGTCTGACTCACGTACCAGTGATGAACCCGGCGAGTTACAGATAGTTAACGTAGCCTTATAGCCCATTTCTTTTGCTAGGCGCAGTGCTGCTAAGGTATCTGCAGTTTCACCAGATTGAGAAATTGTCACCAACAAGCTATTTGGGAACATGTGCGACTTGCGGTAGCGAAACTCTGAAGCAATCTCTACGTTACACGATACGCCTGCCCAGTCTTCTAACCAGTAACGTGCAGCCATACCTGCATGGTAACTGGTACCACAGGCAATAATTTGCACGTGTTTAATGTCTTTTAAGAACTCTGCTGCGTTTTCACCAAAGGCACTATCTAGCACTTTACCTGACTCAATACGCCCGCTTAATGTGCTAGCAATCGCAGTTGGTTGCTCATAAATTTCTTTAAGCATGTAGTGACGATATTCACCTTTGTCACCCGCATCATGAGTCACTTCAGACTCTTTTACTTCACGCTCTACTGGGTTGCCGTCCACATCAAAAATATTCACTTCACGACGTGTTACCTCGGCAACATCGCCTTCTTCTAGGAAAGCGAATGAGCGCGTAACTGGTAGCAGTGCAAGTTGATCTGATGCTACAAAGTGCTCACCTAAACCATAACCAATAACCAGTGGGCTACCACTGCGAGCAACAATCATGCGCTCGCTGTCGCGGCGGTCAATAACCACGGTACCGTATGCACCTTCAAGCTGCTTAACAGTGGCTTGCACTGCCGCGAGTAAACTATCGTAGCTCTTTAGCTCATGATGAACCAAGTGGCAAATCACCTCGGTGTCTGTGTCAGATGCAAACTCATAACCCTGATCGGTAAGCATGTCACGTAACTTGTTATGGTTCTCAATAATGCCGTTGTGAACAACCGCGATATCACCCCTAGATTGATGCGGATGCGCATTACGCTCACTTGGCTCACCATGTGTCGCCCAACGAGTATGAGCAATACCTGTACCACCAGTTAGTGGGTTTGCATCTAACGCAGTAGATAGCTCTTGTACCTTGCCCAGGCGGCGAGTACGGCTTAGCTCACCGTTGCTAATTACTGCCACACCAGCACTATCATACCCTCGGTATTCTAAGCGTCTAAGACCCTCAACTAAGATCTCAGCGACGTCTCGTTGCGCAACAGCGCCTACAATTCCACACATAATAGTTCCACTTTAATTGGTTATTTTTCGGTATACGGAGCCAAAACGACCTTTACACCATGTGACTCAATTTCCTTTACAGCATGCAAGGGCAACCGGTCATCAGAAATCAATATATTTATACTTTCCCAAGATAGCTCAAGGTTAGGAATTTTCCTGCCAAGCTTGTCAGCCTCTAACATCACTACCACTTCTCGGGATACTTCGGCCATAACCTTACTTAAGCCAGTAAGCTCATTGAAAGTAGTTGTACCGCGCCCTATGTCGATTCCATCTGCGCCAATAAATAGCTGGTCAAAGTTATACGAGCGCAAAACCTGCTCTGCTACTTGCCCCTGAAAAGATTCTGAATGGGGATCCCAGGTACCACCTGTCATCAATAATGTTGGTTCGTTTTCTAACTCATGGATTTGGTTCGCCAGTGACAACGAGTTGGTCATGACCAGTAAGCCCCGCTTAGTATTTAACTGAGCGATAATACCTGCTGTAGTAGTGCCACTATCAATAATGATGCGATTATGATCGTTAATCAGCTCAGCAGCGGCTTTAGCAATTGATAGCTTATTGGGCGCAACTTTGGCGGTAAATTGACTGGTAACTTCATCAGGCACTGCAACTGCGCCACCATAGCGACGCAGCAAAAGGCCGGTTTTCTCAAGCGTGGCTAAATCTTTGCGAATAGTGACTTCCGAAGTTTCGAAACGTAAGGATAAATCTTCAACACTGACCTCACCTTGCTCATTAAGCAGGGCAATAATGCTATGGCGGCGTTGCTGAGTATTACGTTTGTTCATTTAAGCCTATTTACTTTCAATATCTTTTGAAACGAAAGATAGATTATAAACAAACGAAACTTATTTGGTAGTTAATCAGCCACTTTTTGATCAAAAAGACACAAAAAAGCCCTTATCTTTCGACAAGGGCTTTGATCATTACCTGATAGAGTGGCTAACACACCACTATAAAGGAAAAGTGCTAGAACTTAGCTTGTAATGCTAGGCTAACATGGCGACCGTCACCAACAGTAACATCGTTGTATGAACCACCTTCTAGGTAATCAACATCAAATAGGTTCTTGATGTTCATACGTACACTAACATCGCTACCGAATAGCTCTGTTTCGTATGCAGCCCCCATGTCAAAGCGCACGTAACCGTCTTTAGTGATTGTGTTAGTGGTGTTAGCAAAACGCTCACCAACATACACAGCACCAAAGTTAAGTGCTAGCTCATCAGTCATTTCATAGCGAGTCCAAATATTTGCAGACCACTCAGGAGCATCAATTGGAGTCATACCGTTTAGCGCATCAGTTTCTGGACGAACATACTCAGCATTTAAGTACATCATAGAACCTGTCATAAACCATTTTTCACTTAGCTGACCTTGAGCGCCCATTTCAAAACCTTTGTGGCGCTGCTCACCAGACTGAGTAGTAATGGTTTCTTTATCACCAATAGATGTTTCAAGGTCTTCAGTAACTGTGACGTTATCAACGGTAATATCAAATACCGCACCCGTTAAGATTAAGCCACCGTCGTAGAATTCCCACTTAGTACCAATTTCGTACTGAGTGCCGTATTCAGGGTCTAGGTTAAGCTTGTCGTTAACGTCTTTCTCATCATTAACCATTCCTTGAGGAGTAAAGCTCTTAGAGTAGTTAACATAGATGCTACCGTTTTCAGCTGGCGAGTAAATTACACCAAACTTAGGTGATACCGCGTAACTGTTGTTACCCTCACCATCTTTCTTTTGCTCGTCATAACGAACACCAGCAAGCACTTGCCAGTTGTCGTTAAGCGTGATTAAGTCTTGCACATAAAAACCATAGTGCTTGTAATCTGTTTGATACAAGGAGTCATCGTCGTTGTAATCAAGATCAGGACGAGGAACTGGAGCGCCAACTTGAACAGTCTCAGTTGCGCCTTTTACTCGTAATTGACCATAGTAGTAGTCAAGCATGTTGGCACCAATTAGCATTTGGTGACCAATACTGCCAGTTGAGAACTCACCATTGAAGTCAACAAAAGCAGTCTTGTGTTGCCAGTCATCATAACGATCGAATGGGCTGATAGTATAACCTTCAGTCATTGCATTTTCGTTGTAGCTTGGCGATGAGTCTAAACGCTGACGGTTGAATTGCTGGTCGTTATAACCCACTTTGACATTCCATTCATCAGACATATGGTAGGTTAAGTCGGCACCAAAGTTACTAATGGTGTTGTCGGTAAATGCCCAAGGCTGATCCCAAATCATATCGCGGCCACCAATTAACTCGCCGTTGCTGTCTAACCAGCCACCGCGGTCAATACCGGTTTTATCTTGGGTATGGTCATATTTAACCGACAGTAATAAGTCGTCAGTTAAGTCAAATTCTAGATTGATGTAACCTAACCAGCGATCACGCTCTTGGTTAGTGCCATCTTGATATTCACGCCAGTAGGTAGTGTCCTGTTTTACCAATACAGAACGGTAACGGATCGTTTCAGATTCGTTTAGTGCGCCACCCGCATCAAGCTGGAAGCGAGTCGAACCGTTTTGGTCAGTGTCGAAACCAAGTTCATAGAAACTTTCGTAAGTTGGCTTTTTGGTCACCATGTTAATCAAGCCACCAGGACCTGACTGACCGTATAACATGCTTGATGGGCCTTTAAGCACCTCAACTTGTTGCAAGGTTTCGATAGGCTGAACATAGTGCGACCACTGCTGGTGGCCATTAACTAGGTAGCCTGAACCTGAAGATAGCTCAAAACCACGAATATTAAATACTTGGCGGTTCCACTTTTCGCTACCACCGGTAACACTAGAGTCGTTAACTAACACTTCTGAAAGGTTGGTAGCAAGCTGCTCATCGGTTACAAAGTCAGGGATCACATTCACAGACTGTGGTGTATCCATCAAACTGATGTTGCCGCGCATAGCACCAGATGCACTGCCAACTTTGTAGTCGTTAAAGCTGCGACCTTTAACCTGAATTCGCTCAATATTGCTAGTATCAGGTTCTGCAACGATTTGCTCATTTGCACTTACTGCAGTTGCAGCTAGGCTGCTTGCAATCGCAACAGAAAGGCATGAAACCTTGGTTAGTAACTTCATCTAATATCACCCTCATCTCTATTTTATGGCGGGGATAATAAATGAGAACGATTTGCATTTATTCTGTATTTACGCAACCTTTACCTTGATTGCTTTTTTGTTAAAAAAAACGCCAGATTATGTAACCTGGCGTCTTAATGTTTGTGTGAGTGATCACTATTTAGACTGCTTTACCGGACGCTGCCAGTCCTTTAAATGACGTTGTTTAACACGGGTTATCACCAGTTCATTTTCACCCACATCTTTAGTAATTGTTGAGCCCGCACCTAAAGTTGAACCTTTACCAATAGTAACAGGCGCCACGAGTTGAGTGTCGCTGCCAACAAACACATCATCTTCAATCTTAGTTAGGTACTTATTCGCGCCATCATAGTTACAAGTAATAGTACCGCAGCCAATATTTACCCCTGCACCAATTTCTGCATCACCTAGGTATGTTAAGTGCCCTGCTTTAGAACCTTTACCTAAGCGGGCTTTTTTCATTTCAACAAAATTACCAATATGGCTATCTTCAACTAACTCACTGCCAGGACGCATACGAGCAAATGGGCCTGCACTGCTCGCAGGGCCAACTTTGGCGTTTTCGATAATTGAGTAAGGTTTAATGGTTGCGCCGTCAGCAATTTCAGAATTAATAATGATTGCACCAGCGCCAATAGACACGTTATTACCTAAGGCAACTTTACCTTCAAGTACGACGTTTACATCGATCATTACATCCATACCCAAACTGACCTCTCCACGGATATCAATACGACCTGGGTCACGCAGATTAGCACCATTTAGCATCAGTTTTTCAGCTTCTCGAAGCTGATAAGCGCGCTCTAACTGAGCTAACTGTACGCGGTTGTTCGCGCCTTCCACTTCTATTGCAGACTCTGGTTGTGCTGTAGTAATAGCAACGCCTTGCTCATGGGCCATGGCGATAATATCAGTTAGGTAATACTCACCTTGCGCGTTGTCATTCGACAGGTTCTCTAACCAGGTTTTCAGCTGTTTACCCGGTACAGCCATAATGCCGGTATTCACTTCGTTGATCAGCAGTTGCTCTGCATTTGCATCTTTTTGCTCTACGATACCAACGACCTTACCTTCATTACGTACGATTCGGCCATAGCCTGTTGGGTTTGCAAGGTTTACCGTCAAAATAGCCAGGCCATTTTGCTCACGCGCTTGCAACAACTTTTCAAGGGTCGATTGTTGAATAAGCGGTACATCGCCATAAAGGATGAGTACAGTGTCGTCATCGTTAATATTTGGGTTTGCCTGCGCAACAGCATGACCAGTACCAAGCTGCTCAGCTTGTAGTACCCAATTTAACGCTTGTTCCCCTAGGTTTGCTTGTAGCTTATCTGCACCATAGCCATAAACTAACTGAATACCACTCGCACCCAATGAGTTGGCGGTATCAATCACATGCTGCACCATGCTTTTATGAGCAATTGGGTGAAGCACCTTAGGTAGATCTGAGCGCATGCGGGTTCCTTTGCCTGCAGCTAAGATAACAACATTTAACGACATAAAATTTTCCTTTAACTTTCCCTTGGGATTTTAAAGACTCAACCAAAGCGACAATTTTAATTCATTAGCGTATCAAATGCGATGCACAGTTAATTACAACTTATCGTGACTGGAACAACGCTCGTTCAATAGCAGATTGGGCTCATGTTTGCTTTCACAAATTAAAGGTATGCCATTGAGAATAATAGTGGAGATAAGAATTACTGGTTTGGCTTACTCACAAGAAAATCAGCATACAGTTAGGTTATATAGCTATTAGTGAGCTGACTCTCAGTGCACTGAATTTGAATTCAAGCCAATTAAACAAAGATGCGATGTGACGGGATATACAAGTGACTGTTGGTAATGAAAATACAGGTAATAACTGAAAAACAGGCATAAAAAAGGCGATGCTTTTACAAGCACCGCCTAGTATTACGCAAATAATCAAATTATCTGGCGATATTCTTTTTGATGGTTTCAACAACACGTAATTGAGCTAAAGATTTAGCTAATTCGATTGTTGCCGCTTCGTAATCGAAGTCAGCACCGGCATTTGCAATTGCTTGCTCAGCACGTTGCTTAGCTTCAAGCGCAGCTTTTTCATCAATATCATCAGCGCGCATTGCTACATCTGCAAGCACAGAGATAGAAGCTGGCTGTACCTCGAGGATTCCCCCTGAAAGGTACATCACATCTTCACTGCCATCTTGCTTGATAATGCGCGCCATGCCAGGTTTGATTTTTGTTAGTAATGGAGCATGGTTAGGCATGATACCTAACTCACCTTCAACGCCGCTCACTTCAAAGAAGCTCACTTCGCCGTGGTACATGCTGTTTTCCGCACTAACAATATCAAGTTTGACTGTCATGGCTGCCATCAAGTTCTCCTTAAAGAACTAAGCTTTACGGCCTAGTTATTTATTTTTTGTTAGCTTTTTCGACTACTTCGTCGATAGAACCAACCATGTAGAACGCTTGCTCTGGTAGGTGATCGAATTCACCTTCCAAGATGCCCTTGAAGCCACGGATAGTGTCTTTAAGAGAAACGTACTTACCTGGAGAACCTGTAAACACTTCTGCTACGAAGAAAGGTTGAGATAGGTATTTCTCAATCTTACGTGCACGGAATACAGTTGTCTTATCTTCATCAGATAATTCGTCCATACCCAGAATAGCAATAATGTCTTTCAGCTCTTTGTAGCGCTGTAATACTGTTTGTACACCACTTGCAACGTCATAGTGCTCTTGACCAACAACTTGTGGATCTAGCTGACGAGAAGTCGAATCCAGTGGGTCAACCGCAGGGTAAATACCTAGCGATGCAATATTACGTGAAAGTACAACTGTCGCGTCTAAGTGAGCGAAGGTTGTAGCTGGTGACGGATCCGTTAAGTCATCCGCAGGTACGTATACAGCTTGTACAGAAGTAATCGAACCAGTCTTAGTTGAAGTAATACGTTCCTGTAGAACACCCATTTCTTCAGCTAGAGTCGGCTGATAACCTACCGCAGAAGGCATACGACCTAGAAGTGCTGATACCTCAGTACCTGCAAGTGTGTAACGGTAGATGTTGTCAACGAACAATAGTACGTCACGACCTTCGTCACGGAACTTCTCAGCCATAGTCAGACCAGTCAACGCTACGCGTAGACGGTTTCCTGGAGGCTCGTTCATCTGACCGTATACCATGGCTACTTTATCAAGTACGCCTGAATCTTCCATCTCGTAGTAGAAGTCGTTACCCTCACGAGTACGCTCACCTACACCAGCGAATACAGAAAGACCCGAGTGTGCCTTAGCGATGTTGTTAATCAGTTCCATCATGTTAACTGTCTTACCAACACCCGCACCACCGAACAGACCAACTTTACCACCCTTAGCGAATGGACATACAAGGTCGATTACCTTGATACCAGTCTCTAGAAGTTCAGTTGTGTTCGATTGATCTTCGTATGAAGGAGCTTCACGGTGAATTTCGTAACGCTCTTCTTCACCAATTTCACCTGCTTCATCGATAGGTTGACCTAAAACGTTCATGATACGGCCAAGGGTTTTTTCCCCAACCGGAACTGAAATAGGTGCACCTGAGTTTTCAACCTCAAGACCACGACGCAGACCATCAGAAGAACCCATAGCGATGGTACGAACTACACCACCACCTAGCTGCTGCTGAACTTCCAGCACCAAGCCATTACAGGCGCCTTCACCTGTGATCTTCAGAGCGTCATATACCTGAGGTACAGAATCTTGTGGAAACTCTACGTCCACAACCGCGCCAATTACTTGGACAACAGTACCTGTGCTCATGATTAATCCTCTAAACTTAAATTCGTTACCTAACCTAAACCGCTGCAGCGCCTGATACAATTTCCGACAGTTCTTGCGTAATCGCAGCCTGACGGGCCTTGTTATAGACTAATTGCAAATCGTCGATTAGTTCGCCAGCGTTATCGGTTGCTGCTTTCATCGCTACCATACGGGCAGCTTGCTCTGAAGCAACGTTTTCAACAACGCCTTGATAAACTTGAGACTCAACATAACGAGTTAATAATGTTTCCAAAATTGCTTTTGGATCCGGCTCGTAAATGTAATCCCAAGGATACTTAGCTACTTCTTCTTCCGATTTAGGCAAAGGTAGCAGCTGTTCGATCACAGGAGTCTGAGTCATCGTGTTTACAAACTTGTTGTATACGATGAATAGACGATCCAGTTTGCCTTCGTTGTAAGCTTGTAGCATCACGTGAACTGTACCAATTAGGTCAGCTAGCTTAGGCTCGTCACCTAAACCTGATGCATGGGCAGCGATATCACCGCCGAAGCTATTGAAGAACTGTACAGAACGGGCACCAATTGGGCAGAACTCAATTTCAGCACCTTGGTCTTTCCACTTCTTCATGTCTGCAACAACTTGCTTAAACAAGTTGATGTTCAAACCACCACAAAGGCCACGGTCGGTTGCCACAACAATGTAACCAACCCGCTTAGCATCTCGAACTTCCAAATATGGATGTTTAAATTCAAGAGTACCTTGCGCGACGTGACCGATCACCTTACGCATATTTTCTGCATATGGACGGCTAGCTTCCATGCGGTCTTGTGCTTTACGCATTTTACTCGCAGCTACCATTTCCATAGCGGAAGTGATCTTCTGAGTGTTTTTCACACTCGCGATCTTGGTTTTAATCTCTTTTGCGCCGGCCATCTCTACTCTCCAATCTGGGACCGAAGGTGTCTTATGACACCCCGATAATTATTACCAGGTTTGGGTTTCAATGAACTTGTCCATGCCTGCTTTTAACTCACCTTCGATATCAGCGTTGTAATCGCCAGTAGCGTTGATGTTGTTCATAAGCTCAGCATGTTCGCTGTTCATGTATGCAAGCAGAGCGGCTTCAAAGCGACCGATTTCATTGATAGCAACAGCTTTTAGGTAGCCTTTTTCAGCTGCGAAAATAGACACAGCCTGTGCAGCTACGCTCATAGGAGCATATTGCTTTTGCTTCATTAATTCGGTTACTCGCTCACCATGCTCAAGTTGAGCACGAGTTGCATCATCTAAGTCAGATGCAAATTGTGAGAACGCTGCAAGCTCACGATACTGTGCAAGTGCGGTACGGATACCACCAGACAGTTTCTTGATGATCTTAGTCTGCGCTGCACCACCTACACGAGATACCGAAATACCTGGGTTAACAGCTGGACGTAGGCCAGAGTTAAATAGGTCGGTCTCTAGGAAGATCTGACCGTCGGTAATCGAAATTACGTTGGTAGGTACGAACGCTGATACGTCACCAGCTTGGGTTTCAATAATAGGTAGTGCGGTTAAAGAACCAGTCTTACCTTTTACTTCACCGTTAGTGAACTTCTCTACATACTCTTCGTTTACGCGTGATGCACGCTCTAGTAGACGAGAGTGTAGATAGAATACGTCACCTGGGTATGCTTCACGTCCTGGTGGACGCTTCAATAGTAGTGAGATCTGACGGTAAGCAACTGCTTGCTTAGATAGATCATCATATACGATTAAAGAATCTTCACCGCGGTCACGGAAGTATTCACCCATAGAACAACCAGAGTATGGTGCTAGGTATTGTAGTGCTGCAGCTTCAGAAGCTGATGCAACCACTACGATAGTGTTAGCTAGCGCGCCATGTTCTTCTAGCTTGCGTACTACGTTTGCAATAGTTGATGCTTTTTGACCAACTGCTACGTAAACACACTTAATGCCAGAATCTTTCTGGTTGATAATTGCATCGATAGCCATCGCTGTTTTACCAGTCTGACGGTCACCAATGATAAGCTCACGCTGACCACGACCGATTGGGATCATAGCGTCAACGGCTTTATAACCAGTTTGAATTGGTTGTGATACAGATTTACGTTCAATAACACCTGGAGCAATTACTTCAACAGGAGAGAAACCATCGTTATCGATTGGTCCTTTACCGTCAATTGGCTCACCAAGAGTGTTAACAACGCGGCCTAATAGACCATTACCTACTGGTACTTCAAGAATACGACCAGTGGTTTTTACTTTTGCGCCTTCTGCTAGATCAGCATAAGGGCCCATCACTACGGCACCGACACTATCACGTTCTAAGTTCAACGCGATTGCAAAACGGCCACCTGGCAATTCGATCATCTCACCTTGCATTACATCGGCAAGGCCGTTAATGCGAATGATGCCGTCACTTACTGCAACGATAGTACCTTCGTTGCGAGCTTCACTAACGACGTCGAACTGCTCGATCCGCTGCTTAATCAGATCGCTGATTTCAGTGGAATTCAGTTGCATGCTCAAACTCCCAATTACGACTGTAGCGTTTCAGACAGACGCGATAATTTACCGCTTACCGAGCCATCAATGACTAGGTCGCCTGATTTAATAATCACACCGCCTAATAGCGATGCGTCAATGCTACAGTTCAGCTTAACTTTGCGTGCGAGACGTTTCTCTAAAGAAACACTAATTTGCTGTTTTTGCTCATCGCTTAGCTCAGAAGCTGAAGTAACTTGTGCTTCAACTTCTTTCGCCCACTCATTGCGGTACTCAACGAACAATTCTGATACTGAAGGTAGTATCGCTAAACGATTATTCTCAGCCATAACCTTAATTAGGTTCTGCCCTTGCTCGTTTACTTGCTCGCCACATACTTTAATAAATAGTGATGCGATTTCGGCGCTCGCTAGAGTGCCATTTAACAGTGGTTGCATTGATTCGTTTTCACTTACCAATGCAGCAAAAGCTAACATTTCTGTCCAGCTGTCCACTGCTTGATTTTCAACAGCAAAATCAAAAGCTGCCTTTGCGTAAGGGCGAGCGATGGTGCTTAATTCAGCCATAACTCAAATCCCCTATCAAATTTCAGCAACAAGTTTATCAACAATGTCGCTGTGCGCTTCTGGATCAATCGAACGCTCAAGAATCTTCTCTGCGCCAACTACGGCTAGAGTAGCAACTTGCTTACGCAAGTCATCTTTCACGCGATTACGTTCGCTTTCAATTTCTGCTTGACCCTGAGCGATAATTTTAGCGCGCTCAGCATCTGCTTCTGCTTTTGCTTCTTCAACGATTTGAGCTTTACGCTTGTTAGCTTGCTCAATAATTTCGTTAGCTGTTGCTTTAGCTTCTTTAAGTTGCTCTGTAGCTTTCGCTTGAGCCAACTCTAGATCTTTTGCAGCACGGCCGGCATCAGCCAGACCATCAGCAATTTTCTTTTGGCGCTCTTCGATAGCATTAATCAGCGGCGGCCATACAAACTTCATGCAGAACCACACGAAGAGTGTAAAAGAGATCGCTTGGCCTAGCAGGGTAGCGTTAATACTCATAACGACAACTCCTTATAGGGTGCTAAATTAACCAGCTAGTTGAGCTACGAATGGGTTCGCGAATACGAAGAATAATGCAACACCAACTGCAATCATAGAGATCGCATCAAGTAGACCAGCTACGATGAACATTTTAGTTTGTAGAGCTGGAGCAAGTTCTGGCTGACGAGCAGAAGCTTCTAAGAACTTACCACCTAAGATAGCGAAGCCAATACCAGTACCTAGCGCTGCTAAGCCAATCATGATTGCAACAGCGATTGCTGTAAAGCTAATTACAGTTTCCATTTTATCTCCGAAATAACTAATTTAATTAAATTAATGTTCTTCATGTGCCATGCTTAAATAAACAATTGTCAGCATCATGAAGATAAACGCCTGAAGTACAATTACCAAAATATGGAAAATCGCCCAAGGCACTGATAATGCGAACTGTGCCCACCAAGGCATTAACGCAATCAGAATAAAGATCAACTCACCTGCATACAGGTTACCAAACAGACGAAGCGCTAGAGAGATAGGCTTCGCAACCAAGGTTACTGTTTCCAGAATTAAGTTAACTGGAATAAGTGCCCAATGGTTGAATGGATTTAAGGTCATTTCTTTAGTGAAACCACCTACACCCTTAACCTTGATACTGTAAAAAATAATCAACGCAAACACGCTCAAAGACATGCCTAGAGTCACGTTTAAGTCGGTAGTTGGTACAATTTTAAGGTAAGGAACACCAAGTAGTCTGTTTGCAGCTTCAGGTACGAAGTCAATTGGGACTAGATCCATTAAGTTCATCAGGAATACCCAGATGAAAATAGTTAGAGCTAGTGGTGCGATTAGTGCGTTACGACCGCTAAATGAGTCTTTAACGATTCTATCTACACCTTCCACACACATTTCAACGAAACATTGAAATTTGCCTGGAACACCAGTTGTTGCCTTCTTGCCAGCTTTGCGGAATAACCACAAAAATAGCATACCTAAGCCAACTGAAAACAAAAGTGAGTCAACGTGCCAAGTCCAAAAACCAGCATCTTGACATGCATAGTTAAAAGCAACTCCGCTTTCGTCGAAGCACATTTTAGCATTGGTCAAGTGATGCTGGATGTATCCGGTAGCAGTTAATGCTTCACCAGTTGTCGCCATGATTAATCTCACTTAATTTTGCTTGACGTATAAAGGGGCTGTCCAAGGCACTACCAAGCTCAAAGCGTAAGTGAAAAATAACGGCAGAAACTCTGCGTTAAACACTCCGAACGCTAGCGCAAATAATGCGATAGTTAACAGCAACTTTACCGCTTCCCCAAAAAAGAACGATAGTACGACCTTTCTTGATGCACTTGCTCCCGCGTGGGAAAATGCTAGGGTTGCGAATACAAAATTAGGGAGTACTGCAATAAGTCCACCAGCCAGTGCTGATAGACCAAACAATGCTCCCCACATTACGAAAAATAAAATTGAAGTTACTATCGCTGCTACTGCCTGCAATCCAACCAGCTTATAGGCTGAAAGCCGACCACGCTGCGCTAAAACATTACTCAATTTAATTCTCCGCATTCATGCTTTTATGTGAGCTTGCTACACAGTGAATTTTGTTCGCTGAGAGCTAACATCCAAAAAGCCTGCAAAGTATACCTTCTCGGGTTTGTTTGCAACTTAGTTCATGTCAAAACAGCGATTTTCAAGGTGATTTAAGTCTAAATTAATAAAAACTGAAATCTCTACCTCGTCACAAACTTACCGTATAGCAATTTTTAGCGGGGATATTTAGTGGATTTTGCTAAGAATACCGTCTAATTCAGCAAGATTCTGGTAATTAATTACGATTTTACCTTTACCTTTACTGCCATGATTTATTGCCACTTTCGCACCTAACTTTTCAATTAACTGCTGTTCTAAGCGGACAACATCGTGATCTTTGACGGCTTTTTCGGGAGTTTTAGCAGGATTTAATGCTTTATTGACTAGTCGTTCAGTTTCTCGAACAGTCATTTCTTTTGATGCAACCAATCTAGCCAGCTCAGTTTGCATATCACCTTCAATGGCAAGCAACGCACGAGCGTGGCCCATTTCTATATCACCATGTTCAAGTAAACGCTTAACAGGCTCGTTAAGGCTATTAAGGCGCAGCAGATTTGAGACGGTTACCCGCGACTTACCAACCGCTTGTGCAACTTGTTGATGTGTAAGCTCAAATTCGTCTTTCAAACGTGCTAATGCAATGGCTTCTTCCATTGCATTTAAGTCTTCACGTTGGATATTTTCAATTAACGCAATTGCGACAGCGGCTTCGTCAGCCACTTGCTTAACGATACAAGGGACAGCCTCTAGTCCAGCTAGTTGCGATGCGCGCCAGCGACGCTCACCTGCAATAATTTCATATTGGGTATCAGATACTTTACGCACCACAATTGGCTGAATTATGCCTTGTGAGCGAATAGACTCGGCAAGCTCTTCAAGTGCTTCTGGAGACATATCTTTACGCGGTTGGTATTTGCCTGGTTGCAGTAAATCAATGGCAAGTTCAACAAGGTCGTGACCTTCTAGGTTAGCACTAGCAGCCTCTATGGCTACATCGGCTTTTTTAGTCGCTGCATTGCTGTTACTCAGTAAGGCATCCAAGCCTTTACCCAAACCACGTTTTTTTGAATTCATTCTCTGTTCCTAGGCTTCTTTTGCTTGAGCATCTTGCTGCTCAGCACGGCGAATAATTTCTCCTGCTAAGGCTAAATAAGCCTTAGCACCAGCACTGCTCTTATCGTAATACATGGCAGGAGCACCAAAACTTGGCGCTTCAGCTAGACGAATATTTCTTGGAATAACAGTGCGATAAACCTTCTCACCAAAATGTTGTTTTAATTGATCTGACACATCATTAGATAGACGATTTCGCGGGTCGTACATGGTACGTAAAATACCTTCTATGGTTAAGTCTTTATTAACCATGGCGCTTAATTTGCTGATGGTATCAATAAGTGCAGTTAAGCCTTCAAGGGCGTAGTACTCACATTGCATTGGCACTAATACTGAGTCAGCCGCGCTCATGGCATTAACCGTTAGCATATTCAACGATGGTGGGCAGTCAATAAAGATAAAGTCATATTCATCTTTGACGCTTTCCAGAGCATTACGCAGGCGAATTTCGCGGGCAAAAAACTCCATTAACTTGATCTCTGCCGCGGTAACATCACCGTTACCCGCAATCAGATCGTATTTACCGACCGTATCTTTGATCACCACTTCTGCAAATGGTTTTTCATCGACCAGTAATTCATAAGCTGTATTTTCAACATCGTATTTGTCGACGCCGCTGCCCATTGTGGCATTACCTTGCGGATCAAGATCAATCAACAACACCTTGCGCTTAGTTGCTGCAAGCGACGCAGCCAAGTTTACACAAGTCGTTGTTTTTCCTACGCCACCTTTTTGGTTGGCTACGGCAATAATTTTTCCCACAATGTCGTCCTGTTATAAATTATTGATGTCCGGTAATAATTTCTTACTGGGTAATTTTCAGTAAGTGGCGCTGTTCGTCCAAAGTTGGCACTTTAAGCACAATGGTTTCAGCCACAGTAAAACCAGCAGGAATATTTTGCATCTCCTGTTCAGACAATTGCCCTTTTAGCGCATAAAAGCAACCATCTTGTGCGGGTAAGTGATGACACCAAGTTAGCATATCTTCAACTGAAGCAAAGGCGCGGCTAAGCACTCCATCAAACTTTTGCTCAGGCTGATAAGCTTCGACTCGAGATTCTACTGAGCTGATATTGTCAATTTTCAGTTCAAACTTCACTTGCTTTTGAAAGCGAATACGCTTGCCCAAGCTATCGAGCAACACAAACTCTTTGTCTGGATTCAAAATCGCTAGCGGAATACCTGGCAATCCTGGCCCTGTGCCAACATCGATAAAGTGCTTACCGTCAAGGTAAGGTGAAACCGCTAAACTGTCCATCACGTGACGGACCAACATCTGCTTTGGGTCACGCACAGATGTTAAGTTATAAGCTTTGTTCCACTTATTTAGCATTTCGACAAAACCAACCAATTGTGATTGTTGCTGCTCAGTGGCAGAAATATTCATTTCGGACAAATAGCCACGCAGTTGCTCTAATAACACGAAAGCCTCGATATTGGATTAATGGTTCTTGATGCTGTGGGCACAGTGACAGCGCTTAGCAGCAATGAAATTATCAGTATTATGATGCGGTAAATGAACGAAAGGAAGTCTTTCAACTTCCTTTACGATTTTAGTTGGTAAAAATGCGTGATTTAAGCCGTTTTTCTGAGCAAACCACGCTTTTTAAGATGTACAAGCAAAATCGAAATTGCAGCAGGGGTGATCCCCGAAATACGCGATGCCTGACCAACCGTTTCTGGCTTATGGTTATTAAGCTTAGCGATCACCTCATTGGATAACCCCGGCACTTCTTGATAATCCAGATCTAACGGCAATAATGAGCTTTCATGACGAATAGCTTTATCGATCTCATCTTGCTGACGTTGAATATAACCCGAGTATTTCACCTGAATTTGCACCTGCTCAGCAGCGCGGGCGTCTTCAAGTCCAGGGCCAAAGCCATCAAGTGACATTAGCTTGTCGTAGTCCATTTCTGGGCGACGCAACAATTCTTCAAATGACGCTTCACGTGAAATCGGCGTGTTAAGTTCAGGGTTTAACACATCGATCAGCGGTGAATTTGGATGCACCCACTGACTGCGAAGGCGTTGTAATTCTTGCTCAATAGCCTCTTTCTTTTCGCTGTATTTTGCCCAACGCTCATCATCAACTAAGCCAAGCTCACGGCCTTTTTCAGTCAAACGTAAATCAGCATTGTCTTCACGCAATAATAAGCGATATTCTGCGCGGCTAGTGAACATACGATAAGGCTCTTTTGTGCCTAATGTTGATAAATCATCAACCAGTACACCAAGATAAGCTTCATCACGGCGTGGACACCATGTGTCTTTGCCCTGCACTTTCAATGACGCGTTCATACCTGCAAGCAAACCTTGCGCACCCGCTTCTTCATAACCGGTTGTGCCATTGATTTGCCCTGCAAAGAATAGACCTTCAATCACTTTGGTCTCGAGTGAGTTTTTCAAATCACGTGGATCAAAATAATCATACTCAATGGCATAGCCAGGACGAATGATCTCGGCGTTTTCTAAGCCCTTGATCGAACGAACTAAATTCAATTGCACATCAAATGGTAAGCTGGTTGAAATACCATTTGGGTAGATTTCATTGGTGGTTAAGCCTTCTGGCTCAATAAAGATCTGGTGCGAGTTTTTGTCAGCAAAACGCATGATCTTATCTTCAATTGACGGGCAGTAGCGCGGGCCAACACCTTCAATCACCCCTGAATACATAGGGCTGCGATCAAGTCCACCACGAATAATGTCGTGAGTTTGCTCATTGGTATGAGTGATATGACAAGATATCTGTTCTGGATGCTGCTCGACATCGCCGATAAATGACATTACAGGTAATGGGTCATCACCTTTTTGCTCAGTCATTTTAGAAAAGTCTAGAGTATTGGCATCAAGTCGTGGTGGTGTGCCAGTTTTTAAACGACCAACACGAATAGGCAAGTCACGCAGACGTTGAGCTAGCGCAATTGATGGCGGATCACCTGCTCTACCACCACTGTAGTTTTCTAAACCAATATGAATTTGGCCACCAAGGAAAGTACCGGCAGTTAACACCACACTTGGTGCTTCAAATGCTAATCCCATTTGAGTGACAACACCCACTACACGGTTATTTTCTACAACAAGATCATCTACACCCTGTTGAAATATGCGTAAGTTAGCTTGGCTTTGTAAAATCTGCTGAATTTTTTGGCGGTATAAGGCTCGGTCAGCCTGAGCACGAGTTGCACGTACTGCCGGGCCTTTGCTTGAATTAAGCGTTCTAAATTGAATACCTGCAAAGTCAGTTGCAATTGCCATTGCTCCGCCAAGTGCATCAATTTCTTTTACAAGATGTCCTTTACCTATGCCACCAATGGCTGGGTTACAAGACATTTGTCCTAAAGTATCGATGTTGTGTGTGAGCAATAAGGTTTTTGATCCCATTCTTGCTGCTGCGAGTGCGGCTTCCGTTCCGGCATGACCACCACCGACAACTATGACATCAAACCGTTCATGAAAATGCATTACCTGACCTTCAATAAATAAATGAAATTTTGATCCGAGATTCAATTTGAGCAGATCATTTTATCATTGACTGTCCACAAGGTGGAAGATCATTTTTTCATAGGGGATCAGTGAGGCAAGGACTAATAGATCTTAAGATCTTTTTAAAAAGATCTTTATTATTTCTTACTATTAAGATCGTGTTTTTCTGTGGGTAACGCTTAAAGTTTTGTATTTATAATGACTTACGAGATTTTGATCTTGTGATCTAATGACGATCAAACTCAATATAACTTGGGGATAGATCGCTACTTTATCCACAAGGTGGATCCAATGGTAGATCCGAGTGTGAACAGTACAAAGTTATGATCGGTGAAAATAATAGTTTATCCACATATTTATCATTTTAGAACATAATTTGTGGATAAAAGATATGAAAATGTGGATAGAAGATCCTATTATCCAATAAAAGGATCTTCTTTTCTCAGAATTGCTTATTGTGGAATGGTTTGTTGCCATTGAGAAAGCCAGGCTAGTGCAGCTTCTTCAGGTACTGGGGATTGTTGGACGTCAATTTGGATCTTATCCACAAACTCGCTAGATCCAGCCTGTGTAAATAATTCTGCGAGCTTTTTGGGGCCTGCACAAAAAGTGTCGTAGCTTGAGTCGCCAATGGCACAAACGGCGAATTTTACTGCACTAAGATCGGGTTGAAATAGCATGATCTGTTTATGAAATGGTTGGATATTATCTGGTAATTCGCCTGCGCCATGAGTTGAGCAAACCAAAATCCATAGTGGATATGTGCTGACTGTGTCTAATTGTGGATCGGTAAAAACGTCAGCTTGATGGCCAAGCTGAGCAAGCTGCTCTGCCATATCATCTGCAACATACTCAGTGCCGCCGAGTGTTGTTCCTACTAGTAATGCGATTTTGCTCATTCGATGTTCCTACTATTTACTTAAGCTTTCAAGGTAACTATTGCCCAAACTGTGGGCTACTGGGATTAAACTCGTGAGATTGATAGTGGCACTAGTTTATTGCTTTTCCCAGTGTTGGAACACTATTTAGAGATAGTTAGCTGCTAGTCTGTAGGTATTAGTGAGCGGGCGGGAGTTGCAGGCTGTTTAGGACAATAACAGCCTGCAATGGCTTATATTACTTGAATGAATATTCTTGGTAATCGCCTGTTTTAAAAATAGATTTACTGATGAACTTAGCTTGCTTGAAGTTGATGCTGTTAAGATCAATCTTGCGAACATCCATATTGTCATAAGTTCTGAAATAGTAATCTTTGTTGTTGATGTCTACCACGTTTGCAAATGAAGTGAACTGAGGTAGATCTGATGCAAAGCGCCAGTACAGTGCCCCTTGTGGAATGTCGACTGAGTTAATCATATTCCAAGCGCGGTTTACTGCGTCAAAGTCAGACTTAACAAGTTGCAAATCTTGGGTTTGATGTAAAGCGGTTAGCTTTTGGAATCGACCAATAGGTGACATATCAAACGCTGCAAATGTTTCTTCTGAGAACTGAGTCTTACCGCCATCAACTAGCATTGCCGCGAGACTTTGCTGGGTTTGATAGCTTGGATCGTTTGTCATCACTCCAAGTTTATTTTCAAAGATGGTAGGGTAGCCAGAGCCGTCTTGGTACTCAACAACGATCGCACGTTTACCGTCATTAAAAGCAAAATGGGTTGCTAGGTGTAAGCCATCAACTACGTCGTACGCAGCAATGCTGACTTTATGTTGCTTTAGCAGTGCTTCTGCTTCATCAACATTTTTAGCATTGGATAATACAAAGCCTACAAGATCGCCCGATTTAAGCTGCTCTTGTCCTTCTGGTGCAAACTGGCTTTCACCTAACACCAGTGCCTCACCGTTGAGTCCATGTTCATTTAAACCTGATGAAAACAGTTCGTCCTGATGCATAATACCGACAAAACCATACTTACTTGTGCCATAACTAAATTGGTGCTGTTGCGGCACCAATGCAACTTGTGCATTTAACTCGCCAGGCCATTCCATGGTTCTGCCAACAAAAGTATTGCCGTTAGCGTTAAAGTTAAAGTTTGAGCAAGCTTGAGCGATGTCGCTTATTGCAAACATACTTGTCGCGGCTAATGCTGCAATCGCGAGTGATTTTTTGCTAATGATTGAGTTGTTCATAATAACCTCGATTTTGAGTTGCTAATTTTGCTGTCGAGAGGGATTATGGAATATAAATTTCATTTCAATAACTCGTATAAAAAGGGTTTTATCCTGCTATAAATACCAATGGCAGAAGTTAATAGCTGAAGGCTAAATACTGATAGTTAAAAGTTAAGGGTATTCATGATGAAGTTCTCGCTCGATCAACTCACCGCTTTTGTCACGACTGTGGAGCAGGGCAGTTTTAAGCAAGCGGCATTATTACTAGGCAAACACGCCACGACGATTAGTCAGCAAGTCGCAACACTAGAGGTCGATATTGATATTCAGCTATTTGAGCGCCACGTTCGTAAACTTGCACCAACTCAAGCAGGCCTTGAATTTTATCAGTTTGCACGGCCTGTACTGATTGAAGCAGGCGTGCTTGAGTCCAAAATCGATACCATGCACGCAAAGTTGCCCAGTGAGCTGCGCATTGCACTAGATAGCACCATCCACGATCGCCAATTATTGCGATGTATTAAGCAAGTTACGCAACAATATCCGCATTTAGCTATCGAGGTTCATAGCGGCGAGCCAGAGCAAATAATCGAACTTGTTACCAGCAATCAAGTTGATCTGGGGGTAATAACCACTTTATTTAAGCCATTTGAAGGGATCATTAGTCAGCCATTATTTAACTTTGAGCTGATTTTTATTGGTGCGCCAAGTTGGGTTGGTTGTGATGAAGTTAAAGTGCAGGAACAGCTAAAGTCGTGCCCACAATTGGTTTATCGTTACGTGACGCAAAACAGCAACTTGCATGGACATATTCTGAGTTATCACTATCACAGCGTGGCTAATTTAGCCGACTTAATTGAGATGGTGAGCTTAGGAATGGGTTGGGCGATTGTGCCGAGATTTCAAGTAGAAACCTATCTGGAACAAGGTGATGTTACCGAGTTCGTGGTGTCGGGAGGTAAGTCTGTGAGTTGGTATAGTGAGCTTATTTATGCTTCTGATAAGCAGCTTAACCCAGCTATGCAGCGTTTTATTGAGTTGGCTTTGACCTTGAGTGATAGGTAGCATTTGTAAATTATTTTTTAAATTATCCCGATCAAGATCGCCTTTTAGTACAAAACTACTCTACTTAGTCAACAATCCCTCTATGATCTAGATCAAATTCGCGTTGCATGAGCAGCGCATTCCTTTTTATTGCTGAAAAAGCAAATCTTACCGAGTTAATTATGTCTATAAAGTTGTCGCCAATAGCGATTGTTATGTGCAGTGCTTTTGCAACGAGTGTTGCTGCAAATGAACAGCAAAATGGTATCGATGTTTCAGGTACGCTGCGGGTTAATTATGCTTATATTGATTATGACAAGGCCTCGAGAGATAAGTTTGGTGATTTTACCTTTGATATGGCAGCAGTTAAATTTGACGGCAAGCTAGATAACTGGGGCTGGCGTCTGAATATCGTTTTTATGATGGTTGGCAAACTCTGCGTTATGGCTATGGCTTTGTTGATGTTAACTCAAATTGGCAATTACAACTTGGGGTGACGCAAACACCTTTTGGTAATCCAGGGTTCATCTCTAATAGCTTTTGGTTTGGCGTGCCTTACTACTTGGGTTTTGAAGATGACTATGATCTAGGTATAAAAGGCGTTTATAACAATGGTGCTTGGGGTACTCAAATTGCCTTTTTCAAAAATGGTGAAGCCAGTGCCACTAGCAATGAGCGTTATTCGCCTGATTTATACTCAGGTATTGTGGGGGATATTGAATACCATAATGAAGAAACCAATCAAGTTAACCTACGCCAAACGTATGAACTGACCTATGAAGCAGGTAAAGCACTTCTTGGTGGCTCATTAGAAGTAGGGCAGATTTACAATAGCCTTACTGGTAATACTGGGAGCCGCTATGCTGCAGCTGTGCATATGGATGCAAGTTATCAAGATTGGGCTTTGCAATTACAAGTTATGCAATACCACTATGATGCGGCAGATGCCGTTGATGATAACAAAATTGCTGTTGCAGCTTATCAGTGGCAATACGAAATAGCCTCAAAAGCGCAGGCTTATAGTATCAACCTCGCCCGCACGGTTAATTTTGATTGGGGTAATATTAAATTTTACAATGATTTTGGCCTAATAACCCCTGACGTAGCAGATGATAGCTATGACAATAGCTACCAAAATGTCACAGGAGCAGCAGTTACAGCTGGGCCGACATATACTATGGTGGACTTTATTCTTGGCAAGAATATGTACGCATCAACAAGAGATAATGGCCATGTTGGATTGCCTGAAAATAGCACTAGCTGGGATAAAAGAGTCAACATCAATTTTGGCTATTACTTTTAATTTTGGCTTCTAATTTTTGCTTTTTATTTCAGCTTTTAAGTTAAGCTTGCCAATCCAAATGTTTAGATGAATAAGGCCCCTGTTTAGGAGCCTTATTTAGTTTATATACCAGTATTATGCTAATTGGTATTAGGTTCTATCTAGCTATTGTCGATAATGCACCTTGCATGAAACTGCAGATGCTCCTCAATAAAACTCGCGATGAAGTAATAGCTATGATCATAGCCAGGTTGCATACGCAGGGTTAATGGATAATCCACCAGCTTTGCTGCATCAACTAACGCTTCAGGTTTTAGCTGTTCGACTAAAAAATTATCTTGCTCACCTTGGTCGACTAATGCGGGAATATGATCCCGCACAGGGCTTGCTTTCATTAATTCACTGCTGTCGTATTGCCGCCACTGCTGTTGATCATTGCCTAGGTAGCCTGCAAATGCCTTTTGTCCCCAAGGGCAATTCATTGGCTGGCTAATAGGACTAAATGCTGACACGCTGGCATAACGCTGCGGGTTTTTAAGGGCTATCATTAATGCGCCGTGACCACCCATAGAATGGCCGCTAATTGCACGTTGAGTTGTCACCGGAAAATGTTGCTCAATGAGCTTAGGTAGCTCATTAACGACGTAGTCGTACATTTGATAGTGCTGAGCAAATGGGGTTTGCGTTGCGTTGACGTAAAAACCTGCGCCTAAACCAAAGTCATATGCGCCATCAGGAGCATCTGCCACATCATCACCGCGCGGACTCGTATCTGGCGCCACAATTGCTAAACCTAACTCGGCTGCAACCCGCAATGCACCCGCTTTTTGCATAAAGTTTTCATCGGTGCAGGTTAAGCCAGACAGCCAATAAACCACAGGTACATTTTGCTTTTCAGCTTGTGGTGGCAAGTATATAGCAAAGCGCATATCGCAATGATTGCTTGATGATGCATGGCTAAACTGTTTGTGCCAGCCGCCGAATACTTTCGCTGCGCTTACTTGGGTTAAACTCATTTTCTGTCCCTTATCATGGCTGTAACCAGAATAGTTCGCTGAGTTATACACTGCAGCGAACCAAGGCTTATCTATGTTATCTATCTAGGCTACTTATCGAAGTGGATGACACTGCGAATACTTTCACCTTTATGCATTAGCTCGAATGCTTCATTAATTTCATCAAGCCCCATAGTGTGAGTAATGAACTGATTAAGTTCGAATTCACCATTTAAGTATTGCTCAACAATGCCTGGTAGCTCACTACGACCTTTCACGCCGCCAAATGCGCTGCCTTTCCATACTCGGCCTGTAACCAGTTGGAATGGACGGGTTGAAATCTCTTGCCCTGCACCAGCAACACCAATAATCACTGACTCGCCCCAACCTTTATGACAACATTCTAGTGCGCTACGCATAACGTTAACGTTACCTATACACTCGAATGAGTAATCTACGCCGCCATCTGTCATTTCTACAATGACTTCTTGTATAGGCTTATCAAAGTCGTTTGGGTTAATGCAGTCGGTTGCGCCTAGTTGCTTAGCCAATTCGAATTTAGACTCATTCAAGTCGATACCAATAATGCGTGACGCGCCCGCCATTGTGGCACCGATAATCGCTGATAAACCAATACCGCCCAATCCAAAGATAGCAACAGTATCACCTTGCTCTACTTTAGCGGTATTGAGCACTGCGCCCATGCCAGTTGTTACGCCACAACCAAGTAAGCAGACTTCTTCCAAAGGGGCTGCTTTGTTAACTTTTGCCAGTGAAATCTCTGGTAGTACAGTGTATTCAGAGAAGGTAGAGCAACCCATATAATGAAAAATAGGTTCACCGTCTTTGTAGAAGCGAGTGGTGCCATCTGGCATTAACCCTTTACCTTGGGTTTCACGCACCGCACTACATAAATTGGTTTTGCCAGACTTACAGAACTTACACTCACCACACTCAGCTGTGTATAACGGAATAACATGATCGCTAACTTTTACACTGGTAACGCCTTCGCCAACCATCTCAACAATACCGCCACCTTCGTGACCAAGGATTGCTGGAAACACACCTTCAGGATCATCGCCTGATAAGGTAAATGCATCGGTATGACATACGCCTGAAGCAATTACTTTGACAAGGACTTCGCCTGCTTTTGGCAGCATGACGTCAACTTCTTCAACTTTGAGTGGTTGTCCCGCTGCCCAGGCTACGGCGGCTTTTGATTTGATAAATTGTGCAGACATATTCAGGTATTCCTAAGGATTATGTTGGTACTAACTAAGGCTCTACAGAGTGTAGAAGATAAAATTATTGTAATTGTTATTTTATGATTGATAATCGGCCTTAATTGCAAATCACTTTTACGAGAGAGTAATAATGAGTCCATGGGAAGGTGTAATGGAGTTTGTTGCAGTTGCCAAAACAGCGAGCTTTACCGCAGCAAGTAAACGCTTAGGTATCTCTACTGCTCAAGTTAGTCGTCAGGTGAGCCAATTAGAGAACCGCTTGCAAACCAAACTGTTTTATCGCACCACGCGCAAGGTGTCGTTAACTGAAGAGGGCGCAATCTATTTTCGTCATTGTGAGCAGGTACTTGATGGTTTAGCCGAGGCTGAAAGAGCCATATCAAGTTTGCAGCAAGAGCCACGAGGGCTGATTAGGATTACCGCGCCAGTGACTTATGGCGAGCGTTTTGTGATGCCAGCTATTATTGATTTTATGCAGCAATATCCGCAAGTAGAAGTGGTTTGTGAGCTAACTAACAGACAACTTGATTTAGTCGCCGGTGGTTACGATTTAGCGATTAGGTTAGGGCATTTAGTTGATTCATCTATGATGGCAAAACGCTTAGCCAGCCGAACCCAGTATGTTTGTGCTGCACCTAGTTATATTGCTGAATTTGGCCTGCCAACATCGCTAGCGCAGCTAGCTGATCACAATTGCTTAGTCGGTACCCATTCGCATTGGTCTTTTACTGACAAAACTCAGACTTACTCTATAAAAGTTGCGGGCAACCTACGCTGTAACAGTGGTTTTAGTTTGTTTGATGCTGCATTGAAGGGGATTGGTTTGGTTCAGCTGCCTGACTATTATGTGAGTCAGGCACTTAAACAAGGGAAGTTAGTATCGATACTCGATGAATTTCAGCCAGAGCAAGAAGGGATTTGGGCGCTCTATCCACAAAACCGGCATCTATCGACCAAGGTGCGTTTATTGATGGAGCATTTAACCGAAGCGCTATAGTGCAGTGGCTGCTGACTATCTAGGTAAACATCTTGCTCAGCAATCTTGGCACTTGCGCTTTGGGTGTTTGGGTTATTTTTATCACTTGTTCAAAGTTCAGCGGTTTAGTTACTGATGATTGTTGTTTAGCAATGCTAGCCAATTGATGTTGCCATAGGTGCGCTGTCATGGTGGCATCAGCTAACGCGCGGTGATAAACGCCATCTGTGGGTAATTGGTGATAGTCCACCAGTGTACCTAGCTTATGATTAGGCGCATCTTGATGAATTCGCCTTGAAAGCAGTAAAGAACAAGCACATTGCCCAGAATAGCTATGACCAATTCTGGCAAATTCAGCATCGAGAAACTTAATATCAAAGCTAGCGTTGTGGGCCACAAGATTAAAGTCACCCATAAACTCGGCAAACTCGCTCATTACAGTCTCGCAACTTGGCGCCGTGCTTAGCATTTGATTGCTGATCCCGGTGTAATTTTCAATAAAACTATTAATGCGTCGCCCTGGATTCATTAATGCTTGAAATGAGTCGGCTATTTCACCGTTAATCAGTTTAACTGCACCGATTTCAATAGCGCGGTCGCCTTTATCTGGTGATAAACCTGTGGTTTCAAAGTCGAGTACGACAACATTGTTTGCTGCAGTCATGGGTTACCTTGTGTTTGGTTATGTAGCTTATTTGGCGGTTTGGCTGAACTTCTCCAGCAGGAAATCAATCAGTACCCGAACGCGCTTGGCTTTTTGGGTATTTTGATGGAAGTAAACGTAAATTCCTGAATAGGTCGGCCAGTATGGTTCTAATACTGGTATAAGTGAGCCGTTAGCAAGTTGATCTGCAACAATGGGCTCAACGATGCGGCCAATTCCTAAACCATTTAATGATGCATCTATCATTAAGTCTGTGTCGTTAACTACCATGGAGTTGGGAAATTCGACCGTGATTGTTTGTCCATGATTATCTAGCTGCAACGGCGCAAGTTGATTGGAGCTGATAAAGCGGTAGCGGATTTGTTTGTGTTGCCGCAAGTCTTCAAATGACTGTGGAATACCGTTTTGCTTTTGATACTCAGGCGACACAAACAGCGCTTCGCGCATTGGTGCAGTCAGTGGCCTTGCTATCATGCCTGGCTCAACTTTATCACCAAATCGCAGGCCTAGATCAAAACCCTCTTCAAGGATATTGATAGTGGCATCTGAAACTGAAATTTCGAGTTCAATGTCCCCATAACGCTGGCAAAACTCATGATAGATTGGTTTTAACCAGTGTTGGTAGACAAAGCGCGGTGTGGTAATACGCAGCTTACCTGAAGGTGCTTTGCTGAGGTCACTGACACTTTCGACTGCCACGGCGAGTTCATGCATAGTCGCAAAAGTGCTTTGATGCAGGCGTTTACCTGCCTCTGTTAGCTCTATGCGGCGCGTAGTTCTAACAAACAAGGGTAAGCCTAATTGTTGCTCTAGCGCCTTTAAGGCATTACTGACAGATGGCGGCGCTATCTCTAACTTCTTAGCAGCCTTAGTAATACTGCCTTCAGTGGCAATGGCATTAAAGATATTAAGTTGGCTGTAGGTGGTTCCTGAAAGCATAGTTACCTCACTATTATTAGCTAAATCATAATAATCATTTAGTTAATATCTGTCTAAAAATTATTAATTATTCGGTCTACACTAGCTACAAGTTTTAAGGCACTCGACTAACAACACGGTGTCAGTCAATATTTTTGGAGATGGTTATGAGCAAAGTATTAGTAATTTCTGGTCACCCTGAATTAGCAACATCAAACACTAACACTGTGATCCTAAAGCAGCTAGAGCAGGGTGTAGATAACATTGAGGTGCGCTACTTAGACAAGCTTTATGGTAGTGATTACAAAATTGATGTAGCTGCCGAGCAGGCGGCTTTGCAAAGCGCTGATGTTGTTGTGCTGCAATTCCCATTTTACTGGTATTCAATGCCTGCACTTTTGAAGAAGTGGCTTGATGATGTGTTTAGCTATAACTTTGCTTATGGCTCAAAAGGCGACAAGTTAAAAGGTAAGCATTTGGTCTTATCTTTTACAGTGGGTGGCCCAGAAGAGTCATATACTGACACAGACTATAACCATTTTACCATTGAGCAGTTGATGAAGCCGCTACATCAAACCGCCATGCTGGCACAAATGCACTATGTTGAGCCGATTTATTCTCATGGCATGGTATATATCCCAAATGTTTATAACGAGTTAGATGAGGTGCAGGGGCGAGCTTTAGTTCACGCTGATCGCTTGATGACTCAGTTACAGCAATTAACTAAGCAAGGCGCATAAGTGGAGGCCGAGATGACAAATCACAAGTCTTTAATTGAAGCTTTTGTTGCCCAGTGGTTTAAGCGTTTTGATGTGCTACCTGATGACAGTGCCTGGTTTAAACAGTTTTTGGCCGATGATTTACGTTTAGCTATGCCTGAAGGGGAGTTTGTTGGCCCTGATGGATTTGATGCTTGGTATCAAATTGCCCGCAGTAATTTCAAACCCAACTGTTTACATCTGGTTAAGCAAATTGATGTTAAGTTAGGCGAGAATGAAGGGGAGCATAAGGTAAGTTTGATAATTCACCTTGAAGCGCAGACCTATGAAACATCGCAATTTAAAGGTGAGGTATTCGAGCTTGATGTGGCTGAGTATTGGCGTTTAACCCTAGATGATAAAGGGCAAATTAAACTCCATGATTATCAGGTCATGCCTTTGTAGAACAGTTGGGGTTTTACAATAAAAAAACGCAGCCAGTTAGCTGCGTTTTTTTGATATGTACGGATAGTTGCGAATATAAAGTTAGTACTTACTCACTTTATGTATTCGAGCTCTATATCTTGGGATCAATAAGTACTATTTGCCAATACAGAACGAGCTGAAAATCTTACCTAATAGGTCATCTGAGGTGAACTTACCGGTAATTTCAGATAGCGCTAACTGGCACATGCGTAGCTCTTCAGCAAGCAATTCACCAGCTTGGAATACCTCAAGTTGTTCTTTACCCAGTTGCAAATTGCTTGAGGCTAAATCTAGTGCTTCTAAGTGGCGACGACGGGCAATAAAGCCACCTTCAAGGTTACTTTGATAACCCATTAACGACTTCAAATGTTGCTTAAGGGCATCGACACCTAAGCCAGTTTTGGCAGAGATGCGATAAACCTCATTACCTTTTTCTGTGGTGTGCTCTAACGCTTCGCCTGTTAAGTCAGCTTTATTGCGCACAACAGTCACGCCTAGATTCTTTGGTAAGCGGTCAATAAAGTCTGGCCAAATATCGTGTGGGTCAATTGCCTCTGTGGTGGTGCCATCAACCATAAATAACACTTGGTCGGCGGTGGCTATTTCATCCCATGCACGCTCAATACCGATTTGCTCGACAGTGTCTGAAGTGTCGCGCAGCCCCGCAGTATCAATAATATGCAGCGGCATACCATCAAGGTGAATATGTTCACGTAGCACGTCGCGTGTGGTGCCAGCTATTTCAGTCACAATGGCTGACTCTTTACCTGCCAAAGCATTAAGTAGACTTGATTTACCGGCATTTGGGCGACCAGCAATCACCACTTTCATGCCTTCGCGAATGATTGAGCCTTGCTTAGCGCTTTGTTGCACATGGGCAAGTTTGTCGATAATCGCATACAGAGCATTAGCAATTTTACCGTCTGATAAGAAGTCGACTTCTTCATCAGGGAAATCAATCGCTGCTTCAACATACAGGCGCAGATTAGTGACCTTATCTACCAGTTCGTGTACTTCATTTGAGAACTCACCCTGCAGCGAGTTTAATGCGCTTTTGGCTGCTTGCTCGCTGGTGGCATCAATTAAGTCAGCAATGGCTTCTGCTTGGGCTAAGTCGAGCTTGTCGTTCATAAAGGCTTGCTCACTAAACTCACCAGGTTTAGCTATGCGTACACCTTCGACTTCAAGCACACGCTTGATCAGCATATCAAGCACGATTTGCCCACCGTGACCTTGTAGCTCAAGTACATCTTCACCAGTAAATGAGTTTGGTCCTTTAAAAAATAGCGCGATACCCTGATCGATAACCTTGCCATCAGCAGCATTAAAGTTGCAGTAGTCAGCGTAGCGCGTTTTAGGAATATGGCCTAAAACAGTATCTGCGACCTTGCTAGCAAGGTCGCCTGAAACACGAATAATACCTACACCACCACGTCCAGGGGCGGTAGCTTGTGCCACGATAGTGTCTGTTTTCACTGGAATACCTGTTAATTTTTACAAAGGAAAAGGCGGCTAAACAGCCGCCTTTAAATCATTTACTGGGTCGAGCTAAGGCTTATTTTAAGCCTTTTTTCTCCAGCTGGGCATAAATAATCTTCTGCTGGATGATGGCAACGATGTTACCGACTAACCAGTAAAGTACTAGACCTGATGGGAACCATAGGAAGAATACTGTGAAGATAATTGGCATCCACTGCATCATTTTCACTTGCATTGGATCCATGGTTGGTGCCATTGGCTGCATCTTTTGCATTAACCACATAGACGCACCCATTAGTAGTGGAAGTACGTAGTATGGGTCTTGAACCGATAAGTCATCAATCCAAAGCATAAATGGTGCATGACGTAGCTCGTAGCTTTCTAGCAATACCCAGTATAGGGCAATGAAGATAGGCATTTGGAACAAGATAGGTAAGCAGCCGCCCATAGGGTTAACTTGCTCTTTCTTGTACAGCTCCATCATTGCTTGACCCATTTTCTGACGGTCTTCACCGTAACGCTCTTTTAGGTCAGCAAGTTTCGGCTGTAGGTTACGCATCTTCGCCATAGAAGTGTATTGCGACTTAGTTAGTGGGTATAGGAAACCACGAACCGTTAGCGTAATTAAGATAATTGCCATACCCCAGTTAACTACCAGTGATTGATAGAACATCAATAACCAGTGGATAGGGATTGCAAGCCACCATAGGAAACCATAATCAACTACTAGGTTAAGAGACTCTGAGATAGCAGAAAGGGCTTCTTGATCTTTAGGGCCAACATAGAACTGTGAGCTAATTTTTTGGTTAGCACCAGGTGCAATGTCATACATAGCGCCGCGGAAACCAATATTAGCCAAGCCACCAGCGCTAACGCTTGAGAAAATGGTGTTAGCATCGTTTGCTGGTGGAACCCATGCTGATACAAAGTAGTGTTGTAGCATAGCAGCCCAACCACCGAGAGTTGGTTGGTTTAGGTTACTTTTCGCCATGTCTTCGAAGTCATACTTCTCGTAGCGGGTATTTTGGGTTGAGTAAGCCGCGCCGCGATAAGTTGGCATCATCATGCTGCTTTCTGAAGGACGGATGGTTTGTTTAATTTGACCATACATCTGCATTTGCAGCGGGCTAGCAGTGGTGTTGTTTACTTCGAAATCAACGCTTACATCATATTGGCCACGGGTAAAGGTGAAGCTTTTAACATACTTAACGCCGTTTTCAGCAACGAAAGTCATTGGTACAGTTAAGCTATCTTGACCATCAGCAAGGGTGAATGACTCCGCTGATACTGCGTAATGCGGACGACCATTTGCAGCACTATCAATACCATTACGACCAATTAGGCCGCTTTGAGCGATATAAGTGAAGTCATTGTTTTGTTCAAGTAGAACAAATGGATCTTCTTGGTCGATTTCACGCTTGTGCTCAAGTAGCGCAGCGTAAACAATATCACCACCAACAGGATTGATTTTAATATCAAGCGTATCTGTCTTGATTGAAATGAAATCAGCGTCAAGCGGTAATTGAGCAGGAACGCCAACACTGTCAGCTTCAGGAACATCACTACTATGATTTGCTGCTGAGGTTGTTTGAGCAGCACTTTGTGGTGCTGGTTGTGGGGCTTGATCGGCATTCCATTGTTGCCACAGCAATAAGCTGACGAACAATAGACCAATAAGCAAAATATTGCGTTGAGATTCCATAGTTTATTTATTACACCTGTCTTTTTTTGGTGGGACGGGATCACTACCGCCGGGATGTAAAGGGTGACATTTTAATATGCGTTTGGCTGCAAACCAACAACCTTTTACGGTTCCATGCAGATTAATTGCTTCAATTGCGAACTGTGAACAACTTGGATGAAAGCGGCAGCGATGCCCCAGCATAGGGCTGATAAAGAGTTGATAGCCTCTAATTGCCTTGGTGGCTAACCATTGTAGCGGCGATTGAGTTTGCGCCATAGCTTCTCTATCAATCGGTGAAGTTGTGCATTATCCATATCTACCACGCCATTTCGCACAAGGACGACTATGTCGAGATTGGGAATATCATGCTGATTTAAGCGAAAACTACTTCGAATGATTCGCTTGATACGATTACGATCACTGGCGTTTTTTACAAAACGTTTAGCAACAGTTAAACCGATACGTGGATTTTGCTCTGAATTAGGAATTGCGAGCAGGGTAATTTCAGCAGAAGATGCTTTGATGGGGTTGGTAAATACGGGTTTGAATTGTGCGGGAGTTAAGAGTCTTAACTCCCGCCCAAAGGTATAGCTAGTCACCTAGTTAACTACTTATTAAGCAGATAAACGAGCGCGACCTTTTGCACGACGACGTGCAAGAACCTTACGGCCGCCAACAGTGGCCATACGAGCGCGGAAGCCGTGAGAACGCTTGCGCTTCAGGTTGCTAGGTTGAAAAGTACGTTTACTCATGATGGCAATCCGTCTTTGTTAGTTAGTAAACCTTTAACTCAAATAGAGCAAAGGGCAAAAAAGAGGCCGAATTGTAATCACTTTAACTACCAGCGTCAACAGCCAAAGCAGTATTATGGCTAAATTCTACCTATTCTTATTGGGATCTTATCTGTTGTTGCCACCACAGGGTGTGGATAAGTCTGTTAACTAACACTACATCTTGTGGATCATAAGCGGCTAACGCAGATCAGAGCGGCGCTATTATAGATCAAAGCTGATCGGTTAATAAAGCCGAAGCAGCGTCAAATTATCGCGAATTGGATCGAAAATGATCTTTAATGATCTTAGATATCCACATACAATGGATCGCTCTGGGGATAATTCTTCTATAAAGGATAGCGATCATTCAGATCTCGCTATAGAATAGCCCTCCTTTAATCAAACATTTGGGGATAAATAAGTGGCGGTTTCACTTTGGCAACAATGTATCGGCAGATTGCAAGATGAGCTCAGTGCGCAGCAATTTAGTATGTGGATCCGACCGTTACAAGCTGAAATGGATGGCGATACGCTTGTGTTATATGCCCCAAACCGTTTCGTATTAGATTGGGTTCGCGACAAATACATTAATAGCATTAATCAGTTTTTTACTGAGCAAATGGGCGGTGATGCGCCTAAGTTGCGCTTTGATATTGGTAGTCGTCCATCAGCCCCTGTGTCGCGACCAGCTGCCCCACAAGCACCAAGTAAGCCTGCTGCTAGCCCAAGCGCCAGCAGTGGCCCACGTTTTAATACCAATGCTGAACCGTTAGCGGATGCTAATCATCGCAGTAATATTAATCCAACTTACCAGTTTGATAACTTTGTTGAAGGTAAATCGAACCAGCTCGGTAAGGCTGCAGCGCTGCAAGTAGCAGAAAACCCAGGCGGCGCATATAACCCACTATTTTTATATGGCGGCACAGGTTTAGGTAAAACCCACCTTTTACATGCAGTGGGTAATGGCATTATTAAGAACAACCCTAATGCGAAAGTGGTGTACATGCATTCTGAGCGCTTTGTTCAGGACATGGTTAAAGCACTACAAAACAATGCCATTGAAGACTTTAAGCGTTACTACCGCAGTGTTGATGCACTCTTTATTGATGATATTCAGTTTTTTGCTAACAAAGACAGATCCCAAGAAGAATTCTTCCATACCTTTAATGCGTTATTAGAAGGTAATCATCAGATCATCTTAACTTCAGACCGTTATCCAAAAGAGATCGACGGCGTTGAAGATCGTCTTAAATCGCGATTTGGTTGGGGTTTAACCGTGGCGATTGAGCCACCTGAGTTAGAAACCCGTGTTGCCATCTTAATGCGTAAAGCCCAAGAGAGCGGCATAAACTTACCTGATGAAGTGGCCTTCTTTATTGCTAAGCGTTTACGCTCTAATGTTCGTGAGCTAGAAGGCGCATTAAACCGCGTTATTGCTAACGCGAATTTCACTGGCCGCCCAATCACAATTGATTTTGTGCGAGAAGCACTAAGAGACCTCTTGGCACTGCAAGAAAAATTGGTCACTATAGACAATATTCAGAAAACAGTGGCTGAATACTACAAAATCAAGATGGCTGACATGTTATCTAAACGCCGCTCACGCAGTGTGGCACGTCCACGACAAGTGGCGATGGCATTGTCTAAAGAATTAACTAACCAAAGTCTGCCAGAAATTGGTGATGCCTTTGGTGGTCGCGACCATACCACTGTGTTGCACGCTTGCCGCAAGATTGCGCAGCTGCGTGAAGAAAGTCATGATATTAAAGAAGATTATGCTAACTTGATTCGTACACTGTCTTCTTAATTCAGGGAACGTGGAATAGATGAAATTTTCAATTGATAGGGATGCCCTATTAAAGCCTTTACAGCTAGTATGCGGCGCGGTTGAGCGTCGTCATAACCTACCTATTTTATCCAACCTATTGGTTGAGGTGAGTGAACACTCACTGAAACTAACCGGTACAGACCTTGAGGTCGAGCTGGTTGGTCATGCACCTATTCAAGGTGACATTCAAATAGGTAGAACCACAGTTCCTGCTAAAAAGCTGTTGGATATTGTTAAGTCACTTCCAGAGTCTGAAATCAAAGTTGAGCAGCAAGACAACCGTTGGTTATTGCGCTCAGGTCGTAGCCGCTTCTCGTTAGCGACATTACCTGCTGAAGAGTACCCGAATGTTGAGGCCTTTCAGGCTGAGATTGAATTTAGCATCAAGCAAGGTGTGCTTAAGTCGATTATTGATTCAACTCAGTTCTCAATGGCTAACCAGGACGTACGTTACTACCTCAATGGTTTGTTATTTGAAACCGAAGGCAATGTACTCAAAGCCATTGCCACCGATGGTCACCGTTTGGCATTAAGCCATCGAATGGTTGAAGCCACTTTGCCAGAGAAGCAAGTGATTGTTCCGCGCAAAGGTGTGATTGAAATGGCGCGTTTGCTTGATACTGAAGATGCCGATATTACCATTGCCATTGGTGACAGTGCGATTCGCGCCACCACGGCTGCAGCAGTATTTACCAGTAAATTAGTTGATGGCCGTTTCCCTGATTATCGCCGCGTACTACCAAAAGGCGGTGATAAAATTGTGGTTGCTAGCCGCAATCAATTTAAACAAGCATTGACCCGCGCTTCTATTTTATCGAATGAGAAGTTCCGCGGTGTGCGTATTCAGCTTGAGCCTGGTTTATTGAAGATAACTGCAAATAACCCAGAGCAAGAAGAAGCCGAAGAAATCATTGATGTTGATTATCAAGGTAGTGAGTTAGAGATTGGCTTTAACGTTAGCTACCTGCTTGATGTGCTTAACAACCTTGCCAGCGATGATGTGCGCATTACCTTAATTGACGGCAACTCAAGTGCCTTAATTGAAAACCACAAAGAAGAAGATTCTATGTATGTGGTGATGCCGATGCGATTATAAATCTATAGATTAAATTGTGGTAATCTCTAAAGGTGCATAACTTGATGCACCTTTTTTGTTTGTCTATCCGCGTTTGTAGGAATTCATGAGTTTAACTCGCCTTAATATCAATTCGTTTAGAAATATCTTGTCAGCTCAGATGCAATTGGCTGACGGGCTTAATTTGATCTATGGCGAGAATGGCAGCGGCAAAACCAGCGTATTAGAAGCTATTTTCTTCTTAGGCATGGGGCGTTCATTTCGCAGCCATTTGTCACAAAGGGTCATTAATAACGAGCAAGATAATCTCACTTTGTTTGCTATGCTTGAGCGCGGAACTCGGCAAACAAAGTTAGGTTTACGTCGTAGCCGCAGTGGTGATATTGATGTCAAAATCAATGGCGAGAACATTAAGCGCTTGTCGACGCTAGCCGAAGCCTTACCCATTCAAGTTATCACGCCAGAAAGTTTTTCTTTGCTTTTTGAAGGCCCAAAATCAAGGCGGCAGTTTATTGATTGGGGCGCATTTCATTGTGATCCTAATTTTCATTTGGCCTGGGCTAATACAAGGCGAATTTTAAAGCAGCGTAATCAACTCCTTAAGAGCGAAACACCCTATGCAAATATCCAATTTTGGGATACAGAATTGGTGCGCTATGCTGAGGTGGTCACTGAGATACGAAATCGATATGTAGACTCGTTAAATGCGCTACTAAAGGGTATAATCGAAGAGTTTTTACCTCAGGTAGATTTAAAGGTTTCATTCACCCGAGGATGGGATAGCAAAACGGAGTATTTGCAACATCTTGAGAACCAATATCCACGCGATTTAGCCTCTGGTTTTACTGGAGGCGGCCCCATAAAGCAGACTTGCGTTTACGGGTGGGAAGCTTGCCGGCTCAAGATGCCTTGTCCCGAGGACAATTAAAATTATTAGTCTGTGCACTGCGTATTGCACAGGGAAAGTTGCTGAAACAACAACTCAATAAAAACAGCATTTATTTGGTGGACGACTTACCGTCTGAGTTGGATGCAAAGCATAGGCAGCTATTGCTGAAACAGTTAACGGAAACCGGAGCACAGATTTTTGTGACCGCCATTGACCCTGCAGCAATAGTCGATTCGTTATCTAGCCCGCCCGACAGGATGTTTCATGTGGAACACGGCAAGATAGCGGTTATTGAATAACAACGAGAGAGAAATATGTCAGAGAATAGTTACGATTCTTCCAGCATTAAGGTACTAAAAGGCCTTGATGCGGTACGTAAAAGACCTGGTATGTATATCGGTGACACCGATGACGGCACCGGCTTACACCACATGGTATTTGAAGTGGTCGATAACTCTATCGACGAAGCGCTAGCAGGTCACTGTAACGAAATCACCATCACTATTCATGCTGATGGCTCTGTTTCTGTACAAGATGATGGTCGTGGTATTCCAGTTGAAATTCACCCTGAAGAAGGGGTGTCAGCAGCAGAAGTTATTATGACGGTACTGCATGCTGGTGGTAAGTTCGACGACAACTCGTACAAGGTTTCTGGTGGTCTTCACGGTGTAGGTGTTTCGGTAGTAAACGCGCTATCTGAAAAACTACAAATGACTATTCGCCGTGACGGTAAAGTTTACGAGCAGTTTTATGATATGGGTGTACCGCAGGAGCCAATTAAGCCTGTAGGTGACACGGATAAAACCGGTACCAGCATTCGTTTCTGGCCGAGCAAAGAGACTTTCTCTGACACATTATTCCACTTCGACATTCTGGCTAAGCGCGTTCGCGAGTTATCTTTTCTTAACTCAGGTGTTGGTATTCGTTTAGTCGATG
The DNA here is from genome assembly GCF_004295345.1 of Shewanella maritima. NCBI lineage: Bacteria > Pseudomonadati > Pseudomonadota > Gammaproteobacteria > Alteromonadales > Shewanellaceae > Shewanella > Shewanella maritima. The sequence goes on from NZ_CP036200.1 coordinate 2,440,465, forward strand.
AGCGCGAAGAAGAGCGCAATGAGTTTTTCCGTTATAAAGGTGGTATCAGTGCTTTCGTTGAATACCTTAATAACAACAAAACTCCTGTAAACAAAGATATCTTCCATTTCCAGCATGAACGTGAAGACGGTATTACTGTTGAAGTAGCGATGCAATGGAATGATGGTTATCAAGAAAATATCTTCTGTTTCACCAACAACATCCCACAGCGCGATGGTGGTACTCACCTAGCGGGCTTCCGTGGAGCACTGACTCGTAACCTAAACAACTATATGGAGCGAGAAGGTTACAATAAGAAGGGCAAGACTAGTGCTAGTGGTGATGATGCTCGTGAAGGTCTTACTGCCGTTATTTCGGTTAAAGTACCTGATCCAAAATTCAGCTCACAAACCAAAGACAAGCTAGTTTCTAGTGAAGTAAAAGGTGCTGTTGAGCAAACCATGGGTGAGAAGCTAAACGATTACCTATTGGAAAACCCTACTGACGCTAAGTTAGTGGTTCAAAAAATTGTTGATGCAGCTAAGGCCCGTGAAGCGGCGCGTAAAGCCCGTGAAATGACCCGTCGTAAAGGCGCATTAGACCTAGGTGGTTTGCCAGGAAAACTAGCTGACTGCCAAGAGAAAGACCCGGGTCTTTCAGAAATTTACATAGTGGAGGGTGACTCTGCGGGCGGTAGTGCTAAGCAGGGTCGTAACCGTAAGAACCAAGCTATTCTGCCACTGAAAGGTAAAATTCTAAACGTAGAGAAAGCACGTTTCGATAAGATGTTGTCGTCTCAAGAAGTGGCAACGCTTATTACCGCACTTGGTTGTGGTATTGGTCGTGATGAGTACGACCCAGAGAAAACTCGCTACCACAACATCATTATCATGACCGATGCTGACGTCGACGGCTCGCACATTCGTACCTTGCTGTTGACCTTCTTCTTCCGTCAAATGCCTGAGCTAATTGAGCGCGGTTTTGTTTATATTGCACAGCCACCGCTATTTAAAGTGAAGAAAGGTAAGCAAGAGCAGTATCTGAAAGATGAAGCTGCACTCACTGAATACCTAACTACACAAGCTTTAGATAACACTCATATCTATCCAAGCCAAGGTGCGCCTGGTATGTCAGGTGAGCCACTAGAGCGTTTGGTTAATCAGTACCGTGAAGTGGAAGCGATTATTAGCCGTTTAGAAAAGCGCTACCCAACTAACCTGACTGATCGCATGCTATATCACCCAGGTGTGACCGCTGAAATGTTAGCTGATGAAGCGGCAATGAAAGCATGGGCCGAAGCCTTTGTTGCTGACTTAACTGAACGTGAAACTGATGGTGTGCTGTACTCGGTTGAGGTTACACATGATCCTGAGCGTAATGTTTATGCACCTAGCCTGACCATTCGTAAGCATGGTATCGACACCAGTTACCTATTTGGTTATGACTTCTTTACCTCTGCTGATTATGAGCACATTGCCAAACTTGGCGCAGCGATTAATGGTCTGGTTGAAGAGGGCGGTTATGTACAACGTGGTGAGCGTGTTAAAGAAGTCACCAGCTTTGTTGAAGCACTAGAGTGGACGATGAATGAAGCAAACCGTGGTTTATACATCCAGCGCTATAAAGGACTGGGTGAGATGAACCCAGAGCAGCTTTGGGAAACCACAATGGACCCTGAAACGCGCCGCATGTTACGAGTAACGGTTGAAGATGCAGTAGCTGCAGACCAGCTATTTACTACGCTAATGGGTGATCAGGTTGAGCCACGTCGTGACTTTATCGAAACCAACGCACTAAACGTTGCTAACCTAGACGTGTAATACATCTACACAACTAGTGATTTTTAGCGGGTGAATGACATAAAAATTTAAGTTAATCACCCACAAACTAAAAGGTTATTAAATTCAAAAGTTTAATGATATTTACTAACGAGATCTAGTTAACAAAAGGCACCTTCAGGTGCCTTTTTTGTTTTTGCTCAATCTATAAACTACTGCGAATCGCCTGTTTCAGTAGTAAAATAGACAGGATGGTTCGCTGTTTTATAAGGTCGTAGTAACGTGGTCGTTGGCTTATTTAAAAAAGTATTTAATATCCGGGATAAACAGCAGCAAGCAAAGTTTACCGGGACCTCTGCGGCTGCCAAAAGACAGGCTAAAATAGCGCAATCTAGACCAAGTAATGTGCAGATGCGTAAGTCACCAGCACCTGCTTCACAGTCAACCCCCTCACCTCAATTAGCCCAAACACCTATTGCCAAAGCCCCTATCACCAAAGCACCGGAGCAAAAAGCTGCCGAAGTTGATTTATCTGCATTGTTTTATGGTTTGCTGTTCTCACAGCAAGCTGAGTCTGCTGGTGGCACGGCTAATAATCTAGAGCGTAAGGTGATGGGAGAGATAGAGGCAGCGCTTAGCTCAGTTAAGTGCATTGCCGATACCACGCTTAAACTGCCGAGTAAAATTATAGAGCTTGATAAAAAGCTGGCCAATGAAGACATCGATACTAAGGAAGTACTAGCGTTAATTGAGCAAGATCCACTATTAAGTGTCGAAGTGCTTAAGCTGTGTAACTCGCCAGCATTTAGACGCAGTGATAGTGACATTACTAACTTGCAGCAAGCATTGGTACAACTTGGTAGGGTGCAGTTACGCCGCTTTGTTACTGCGAGTTTATCGCGCGAGATGATCGACATTAAGCCTATTTATTTTCGCCGTTTTGGTGCTGAAATTTGGCGTCACTCGATGCAGGTGGCATTTCTCGCCAGTGAACTTGCCGAGGAAGACAACGAGTCGGCGTTTTTGCTTGGATTGCTGCATGATGTTGGCAAAATTGCCATCTTCAAATTACTTATCGATGCCTTCCATCAAGCCGAACCCGGTGAACAACCAAGGTCGTTATTGTTTAGTCAGGTGATGACCACTAAGTCGTTAACGCTTAGTGCTTTGTTAGCAAGAGAGTGGCAGCTACCTATCTCATTTGCTAAGAACCTGGCATTACTTGCCAATACAAATAATGTGCCGCAGCAGGGGCTCGCTAGAGTAATTTGGCAAGCAAATATCATTAGTGAGTGTTCTATGCTGCGTCAGGCAAACAAGTTGTCTGGCGAGGCGTTAGAGGGACTTATGCAAAGCGTGGGCTTAGATACTGACGCATTTGAGCAACTACATCAAAAACTAATCGAGTTTTAATAACTAACCTGAACTCTGGATAATAAATCGGTTTCTAACGGCTATTTTTGCCCGTCTCTTAGTAAAAAGAGGGCGTTGAAGCTACTTGCAATAGGCTAGCTATTGACGCGTAGCTTCGCCTTGAACTACACAAAAACTATCTCGCTAGAAACATAATGGAAGGTATAACTCTGGCCTAGAGAGTTATTGGCACTTCCTTATCCAGAGCTCAGGTTCACTAACATTCTGATTAATAATAAAAAAGCCGCTTGATAGCGGCTTTTTTGTTTGCTTTCAGTTAATTGCTTACTGAAGTAGCGAGATATCTGCAGTATGCAGGAATTGCTCACGCAATTTGCTCAATAGTGCTAAACGGTTTTGCTTAAGCGCTTCATCGTCAGCCATTACCATTACATCTTCAAAGAAGTTATCTACTGCATCGCGCAGACCCGCTAGCAGTGCTAATGACTCCTGGTACTTAGCATCAGCAAATAATGGTGCTAACTGAGGTTGTAGCTCAGCCAGCTTGGCTGCCAGTGCTTTTTCAGCGTCTTCAACGAGTAGTTCATTGTTAATTTCAGCAGCTACACTACCTTCAACTTTAGCAAGAATGTTAGACACACGTTTGTTAGCTGCAGCGAGCGCTAACGCTTGCTCTAGCGTTCTAAAGTGAGCAACAGCCTTAATGCGGCTTTCAAAATCAGCTGGTGATGTAGGGCGACGTGCAAGTACGGCTAAGATAACGTCGACGCTAACACCTTGATCTTGATACCAAGCGCGGAAGCGGCCCATAAAGAATTCAAGCGCTTGTTCAGCGACATCTGCATTACTTAGATTATCACCGTGTAGTGCTTGTGCTTTAGCAATAAGGTCAACTAGATCTAGCGGTAAGTTGTTCTCTAAACAGATACGTAAAATACCGATTGCTGCGCGGCGCAGGGCGAATGGGTCAGCAGCGCCTTTCGGAGCCTGGCCAATACCGAAAATACCCACTAGTGTATCTAGCTTTTCAGCTAGCGCTACACACATTGAAATCGGCGCAGTTGGTACTGTATCGCCAGAGAATTTAGGCTTGTATTGCTCTGCTAGCGCAACGGCAACTGCTTCGGCTTCACCATCTAAACGAGCATAGTGCATGCCCATGGTGCCTTGTAGGTCGGTAAACTCCATTACCATGTTGGTCATCAAGTCAGACTTCGACAATAGACCTGCACGTTTAGCTTGCTCTGCATCGGCTTTTATTTCAGTTGCGATGTAAGCTGCCAGTTCAGAAATGCGCTCAACACGGTCTTTAATCGTACCAAGTTGCTTTTGGAACACCACAGTTTCTAAGCTGGTTAAACGCGACTCTAAGGTGTGCTTTTTGTCAGTGTCGAAGAAGAATTCAGCATCGGCTAGGCGAGGGCGAACAACCTTCTCGTTACCGGCAATAATTTGCTGAGGATCTTTTGACTCAATGTTAGTCACAAAGATGAAGTTAGGCAGCAGTTTGCCGTTAGCATCAAATACTGGGAAGTACTTTTGGTCACCTTTCATGGTGTAAACCAGTGCTTCTGCTGGCACATCTAGGAACTTGTCTTCGAAGTTTGCTGTGAGTACAACAGGCCACTCAACCAAAGAAGCGACTTCCTCTAGTAACTCATCTTCAAGCTCAGCAACGCCGCCAATTTGTTTGGCCGCAGCTTCCGCATCAGCTTTGATAAGGGTCTTACGGCGCTCATAATCGGCAATCACTTTACCTTGCTGTTCAAGCTCGGTGAGGTAGTTGTCTGCATGGCTTAGTTCAAAGGTGTCTACGCCCATGAAGCGGTGGCCGCGAATAGTACGCGCCGACTTAATACCTAGAATTTCGCCTTCAATCAGTTCATCACCAAGTAACATAGTAATGGTGTGAACCGGGCGGATAAATTGTGTCTTGTTAGCACCCCAGCGCATTGGCTTAGGAATAGGTAGCTTGTCTAAGGCTTTTTGTGCCATGTCAGCCACTAGCGTTTTCGTCTCTGCACCAACAACTTGTGCCTTGTGTAGTAACCATTCGCCTTTATCTGTTGTTAGACGCTCAGCCTGGTCAACGCTAATACCGTTACCGCGAGCCCAGCCCATAGCAGCTTTGGTTGGGTTACCATCTGCATCAAATGCTTGTGCAATAGCAGGACCACGTTTTTCAACTACCTTGTCCGCTTGCGCTACAGCGAGTTGTTCGATGTAAAGCGCTAGGCGGCGCGGCGCCGCATACCAGCTAGCTTTTTCAAAGCTTAGCTCGGCTTTTTTTAATTCATCGCTAAAGTTAGCCACTAAAGATTCAGCAAGCTTACGTAGTGCTTTTGGTGGCAGTTCTTCTGTACCCACTTCAATGAGTAAGTTTTCAAATTTCATTTAGTTATACCTCTACTTACTCTATTTACACATTGGGAAGCCAAGCGCTTCACGGGCTGCATAGTAGGCTTCAGCGACGCCTTTTGCCATGGTGCGAACACGGAGAATATAGCGTTGGCGCTCGGTTACCGAAATTGCATGGCGCGCATCAAGAAGGTTGAATGCGTGAGACGCTTTCATTACTTGTTCGTATGCTGGCAGTGGTAGTGGCTTTTCTAAACCAAGTAGGTGTTGGCAAGCTTGTTCACAATCTTCAAATTGTTTAAATAGTACTTCAACATTGGCGTGTTCAAAGTTGTAGGTCGATTGCTCCACTTCGTTCTGGTGGAAGATATCGCCGTACATCACTTTGCCCATTGGCCCATCAGTCCACACAAGATCGTAAACGCTGTCAACTTCTTGAATGTACATAGCAAGACGCTCTAGACCATAAGTGATTTCACCTGTCACTGGGTTACACTCGAGGCCACCTACTTGCTGGAAGTAAGTAAACTGAGATACTTCCATGCCGTTTAGCCATACTTCCCAGCCAAGGCCCCAAGCACCTAGTGTTGGTGACTCCCAGTTGTCTTCTACAAAACGTACATCGTGTACATTCATATCGATACCCAAAGCTTCAAGTGAGCCTAGGTATAACTCTTGAATATTGTCTGGTGATGGCTTCAATACCACCTGGAATTGGTAGTAGTGTTGCAGGCGGTTAGGGTTGTCACCATAGCGGCCATCGGTTGGGCGACGAGAAGGCTGTACATAAGCACTGCTCATTGGCTCTGGGCCTAATGAACGTAAAAATGTCATCGGGTGGAATGTACCCGCACCGACTTCCATATCTAATGGTTGTACGATTGCGCAACCTTGCTGCGCCCAGTATTCCTGTAGGGTCATAATAAAGCCCTGGAATGTTTTTACGTCGTGTTTCGTCGTCATGTCCGCTTATCTACTGGTTAAGGCTAATATAGGAAAATGTTGTTGATTATACCTTGTAGATCCGCGCTTATGTAGGTTATTTTTTAGCGTACATAGCAAAATTACTAATGAGCACAGATTATGGATATTGAGCGCTGCAAGTGGTGTGGTGACGACCCTGTTTACCAGCAATACCATGATGAGGTTTGGGGGCGACCTGTATATGACTCGCAGGAGTTATTTGCCAAGCTGTGCCTTGATGGTCAGCAAGCGGGTTTATCCTGGATTACCATTTTAAAGAAGCAGGCTAATTACGAGCGTTTATTTGCTAACTTTGATGCCAAGGTTATTGCTACTTACGATGAAAACAAAGTAGAGCAGTTATTGCTAGATCCAGGTATTGTGCGTAACCGGCTTAAGGTTAATTCGATTATTCGCAATGCTAAGGCTTTACTTAAGTTTGAAGCCGAGGGTAATGACTTTAACGAATTCTTATGGGGCTTTGTTGGCGGACAACCTAAGATTAATAATTTCGCTTCTATGGAAGAGTTACCTGCGCAAACGCCTGAGTCTGAAGCTATGTCAAAGGCGCTTAAAAAGCTCGGGTTTAATTTTGTGGGCCCTACAATTTGCTATGCGTTTATGCAGGCCGTTGGCATGGTCAATGATCATACTCAGGATTGCTTTCTCTACGGCAAAGATTTAAATCCTAAATAATATTTATACTCGATCAACATTTGGTGCCTTGTAAAATAGAAAAGGGTGTTCCACGTGGAACACCCTTTTTTCCTTTTTATCGCACAACTCTAGATTCTAAATTAAAACCTAGAAGCTAAAGGTTTTGGCAAATTGGCTTACTTTTCGAAGAAGAATAGTTCGCGCTCGCGCTTATCGCCATTTAGCTGATTCATCGTTTCTGAGTCATAAAGCTTACCGTTCACCATTGTGTAGGTCACTTTATCTGTCACACGAATATCTTCTAGTGGGTTACCGTCAATCACGATTAGGTCCGCTAGCTTGCCTTGTGTGATAGAACCAAGCTGATGATCCATACCAAAGGTTTTCGCTGGGTTGATAGTGGCTGTTTTAAGCACTTCCATATTGCTCATGCCGCCCTGGGCAAACATCCACATTTCCCAATGTGCTGCTAAACCTTCACGCTGACCATGAGCACCAATGTTGGCAATAATACCTTCTTCTTTTAGCTCATTAGCAACTCGAACTACGTTGAAGTGGTTATAGTGACCATCTGGCGCGGTAGTGCGACGCATTGAACGTGCGTTGAGCATGTCGCTTGGTACGTATTTACTTAGACGAGGATGAGCCCATACGTCTGTTTTGTCGTACCAGTAGTGTTCACCCGAAATACCGCCGTACGCTACAACTAGGGTTGGTGTGTAAGCAACTTCGGTTTGGCGCCACATTTGCTTGATGTCGCTATAAATAGCACCAACAGGTAGCGAATGTTCTAGCGTAGTATGACCGTCTGCAATCATTGTTAGGTTGTGCTGAAGCAGACTGCCGCCTTCTGGCACTACCATCATTTCAAGCTCGCGTGCAGCTTGAATGACTTGTTGGCGTTGATTACGACGTGGTTGGTTGTAACTCTTAACGCTAAATGCACCCACTTTCTTGAGGCGTTCAAGATGGAACTTAGCATCATCAAGTGAATCTACGTGTGAGGTATAGCCTGGAGCGTTTGCACCGTACAAGATGGTACCTGTAGAGAAGATGCGTGGCCCTGCAATATTGCCGGCTTTTTGCTGCTCAGAAGCAGCGAAGATTTCAGTCGTATCGTTTGATGGGTCATGGATCGATGTAACACCTAGTGATAAGCCTGAATAAAGCATCCAGTTTTGCTGTGGGATGATTTCATCGTCTGCTTGGCCGCCGTGAGCATGAGCATCGAATAAACCTGGCATAATTGACTTGCCTGAAATATCGATAACCTGGGCACCGTTTGGTACTTCAGTATTTGCGTCGCCGACAACTGCAATCTTGTTGTCTTTAACTATCACTACACCATTTTCGATGACTTTGTCGTTGTCCATGGTGATGACATTGCCACCAACAAAAGCAACTGTTCCACGTGGAACATCTGCATCAGCTTTAAAGCCAATATCAGTTATCTTAGGCTCAACTTCAGTTTCGGTTTTAGCATACTTGGTATCAATATCAGCTTGATAAAGCTCAGGGCCAAGCGTCCAGTAAAGCGAGTCACTGTCACCATTCCAACTAATGCTTTCACCTGCGCGTACACTTAACTGAGTAACAGGTAGGTTGTTGGCTTTCGGGCCAATATTGATGGTTTCACCATGCTTAGCGAATGGCGTTACATATACACGGAAACGCTCCGCAAATGCCAGGTGTTCACCATCTGGCGAAACCCTAAACTCAGTTGCATGTCTGCTGGTGTAGTGAGTACGCATTTCATGACCATTAAGGCCTATCGAAGATAGTTCTGGTGTTTCACCATGATCCATAAAGTAGACGCGCTCATTGCTGGCTCCAAACTGAGGTTGGTAACCATAAGGCGTGATGAACTCATTGCGTTTACCTTTTACGTCGACCTTATATAAACCAGGCTCTTGTGACCAGGTTCTTGGCGTAACATATCCGCCGCGTGCCTTGCGATAGACGATCGTCTTGCCATCAGGTGAGAAGGTCGCTTCTACATATTTACCCGGCTCTTGGGTGAGCTTTTTGCTCTTGCCACCGCGTGCACTAACAATACGCACGCTACCTTGATCTTGGTCATTCCAGGTGGTAAAGACGATTTTCTTGCCGTCACGTGACCATTGTGGGAATAGCTCATTAACGTTATCGCTGAGACGGGTTAAGCGCTTTTGCTTACCGTCTTTAATATCGCGGATCCAAAGTTTACCCAGCGCTTCGAATACTACTTTTTCGCCGTTAGGAGATACCTGCGCCATACGCAGCATCTTAACGTCAAATTCATCTTGATCGAGGTTTTGGGTGAAGCGAACCGATGGTTGCACATCTAACTGAGTCTTCACCGCGAATGGAATATCTGTTACCGTTTTATCTTCAACGTTTAAGCGGTTGATTTTACCGCCGGCCCAAAACACAATATCTTCGTTATCTTGAGTCCAGGACATAGTCGGGTAAACCCCGTGAATAGCCCAGGTCTCTTGCATGTCACGGTCTAACTTATCGTAGAGCTTCGTTTGTTCACCTGACTTTAAGTCAAGCAGGTATAAGGTTGATTGGAAGCCGTCACGTTTAATGTAAGCAAGCTTCTCACCATCAGGACTTGGCGTAGGGCGAATCGCGCCACCAGTGCCTTGAACCAGCACTTTAATATCGCCGGTTTGGGTATCGTAGCGTTTGATCTTGTAGATACCTTTGACCGAGTCCTTTGAGTAGTGGAAGGTTTTACCGGGTGTCGCATCTTGGCTAAAGTAAATGTACCGACCGTCTGGCGAGTAGGCTGGTTCGCCTAAGTCTTTCTGATCATTAGGACGCTCGGTTAACTTAACGCCTTCACCACCAGCAACATGATACATCCACACTTCGCCAGCACCGAGTGAGCGGCTAGCGGTAAAGTGCTTACGCGCAACAAGATATTGCGAATCAGGGCTCCATGCAGGGCTGTTTAGTAGTCTAAAGGTCTCTTTAGTGACAGCTCTTTGATTGCTACCGTCGGCATCCATTACCCAAATGTTGTCGCCACCGTCCTCGTCAGATGTAAAGGCGATGTACTTACCGTCAGGGCTGTACACAGGTTGCATTTGCCAGGCTATACCTGTAACTAATGGCTTGGCTTCACCACCTGAAATTGGCATCTGGTAAATATCGCCTAGTAGGTCGAATACGATATTTTTGCCATCTGGTGAAACGCTTACGTTCATCCAGGTGCCTTCGGTGACATTGATATCAATCTTGCTTAAAGGTGCTTGTGCCGGGGCGTTAACTTGCCAGCCAGTCTTTTCTTCCTCGGCTGTAACATTGGCAGCTAAACCAAGTGACAGCGCCACAGCTGTATATATAGGGGTTAGTTTTCGAGTAAACATGCTGTTTCCATTATTGTTGGTTGTATTGGAATTCGCGGTGTGAGCCATTGCAGCTCATGTGGATCAGCTTGAAGTTATCTCACAAACCTTGGTTAAACGGTAGCCTTTTTCTGTTTCTTTTTATGACAGTATGTAGGTGTGATTCGTACGTTTGAATTGACAGATTTGACCTGAGGAATATCCGTTAGCTGGTGATAAAAAAGCCCAGCAATATAGTGCTGGGCTGTAGAGTTAGTTATAACAGCTCATAAGGAGCGTGAGCCTATAGGATGCTGACGGTATCCTTAATGCAAATTTCACCAGCATTGACTACCTTAGCAGTAACACCGCCACGCCATTCGGGTGTTAAGGCAGCCTCCAAGCCAGCTACGGCTTGTTCCATTTTAGCGCAAGGGTCAGTCTCGCCAGTAATTTCAAGCTGTAACTGGGCGCCGATACGAACTGTTTTACCTACATCGGCAGCACTAAATTGGTAGCCATCAACTAATAGATTGGCACGACGTGTAAGCCAATTGAGGTCTTGTGCTATTTCACTGCAGGCTTGCTGCCATTGAGCTGAAGATAAAAGGGTAACTTGGCGTTTGCCTGGGCGACCAAATATATCATTGGCGACGCCACTCTCAAGCGTGACTTTTACAGAGTCAAGCTCGTGCATTGGCCCACGCTTTTTATCTTTGTATGCAATCCCTGTCAGTGTTGGCATGTTAAAGTCCTTTTTTCAAAAGATAGCGATAAGGTGTCTCGCTGGTTTCGCTTGATACCAGTGTATGATCCATAAATTCACAAAAGCTAGGAATGTCGCGGGTGGTTGCTGGGTCATCGGCAATGATCAATAGGGTTTCACCGTCAGCCATTTTTCTCACGGTTTTACGGATCATCATTACCGGTTCAGGGCAACGTAAACCCAAGGCGTCGAGTTGATGGTTAGCTTGCTCAAATGTGTCAGACATGCGAATACTTCTTGTGAACTAAATTGGGTTAATTTTACGCCTGCCTTTATTGGATGCCAAGTTCAGTATTAGCTAATGTGATATTGATTGATTTTTGGCGTTAGCAGTAATTTTGAATCGAAAATAAATTTTCATGAAACATGTTCCACGTGGAACATTAGTCAAAGCAGAAAAATTAAAAAACAAATAAAAAAGGGCTCATAGAGCCCTTTTTATAAAATGTAAATTGAGATTTACTTTTTAGCTGGTCAATTCCAAGCTTCGCCGAGTGAGTTGCTTAGTTGTCGACGCGCTCAAATACAGTTGCAATACCTTGACCTAAACCAATACACATAGTTGCAAGACCTAGCTTAGCACCTTTGTCTTCCATCAAGTTGATTAGCGTTGTCGAGATACGTGTACCAGAACAGCCTAGTGGGTGACCAAGTGCAATTGCACCACCGTTAAGGTTAACTTTCTCGTCAACCACATCCATTAATCCAAGGTCTTTCACACATGGTAATGACTGTGCTGCGAATGCTTCGTTAAGCTCAATTACGTCCATATCTTCAATGGTTAAGCCTGCGCGAGCCAATGCTTTTTGTGTTGCAGGAACAGGGCCGTAACCCATAATAGCAGCATCGCAACCTGCAACAGCCATAGAGCGGATACGAGCACGGATTGGCAGGCCAAGCTCGCGTGCTTTTTCTTCTTCCATGACTAACATGGCTGATGCGCCGTCAGATAGCGCAGAAGAAGTACCTGCTGTTACTGTACCGTTTGCTGGGTCAAATACCGGACGCAAACCAGATAACGACTCCATTGAAGTTTCTGGGCGGATAACCTCATCGTGCTCAACTTTGATAAGCGCACCGTTTTCGTCGTGACCTTCAACCGCGACGATTTCTTTGGCGAAGCGACCTTCAACTGTGGCTGCGTGAGCGCGTTGATGAGAGCGTACTGCAAACTCATCCTGTTGCTCGCGGCTAATGCCGTGCAGCTTACCTAGCATTTCTGCAGTTAAGCCCATCATGCCTGAAGCTTTAGCTACATTGTTTGCAAGACCTGGGTGGAAGTCGACACCATGGTTCATAGGTACGTGACCCATATGCTCAACACCACCAACAATGAAGGTGTCACCTTGGCCAGTCATAATTGCGCGCGTTGCTTGGTGCAATGCATCCATAGATGAGCCACAAAGTCGGTTAACCGTTACCGCGCCTGCCGTTTTAGGGATGCCAGCTAGTAGTGCAGCGTTACGAGCAATATTAAAGCCTTGCTCTAGGGTTTGTTGTACACAACCCCAAATAACATCTTCAATGCCATTTGGGTCTAGTTGTGGGTTACGTGAAAGCAGGGCTTTCATTAACTCGGCAGACAAGGTTTCTGCGCGAACATTTCTAAATACTCCAGCCTTAGAGCGGCCCATTGGAGTACGAATACAATCTACGATTACAGCGTGTTTCATGATGATAATCCTTTAGGCTAAATTAGGCTGAGTAGTAGCTACCGTTGCTTGCGGCTAAGTCGCGCATCGCTGGTGTTACTTGGTAAAGACCACCTAGGTGGGCGTACTTGTCGGCGAGTGCCACAAAGTTTGCCACGCCCATGGTATCTAGGTAACGGAATACACCACCACGGAATGGTGGGAAGCCAATACCATAAACTAAGCCCATGTCACCTTCAGCTGGTGAAGCAATGATGCCTTCTTCTAAACAGCGAACCGTTTCAATCACCATAGGGATCATGCAGCGAGCGATGATTTCATCTGCATCGAAGTCTTTTGTCGCGCCATACTGATTTGCCAATAGCTCGTAGCTAGTTGGGTCGATGTCTTTTTTCGGTTTACCACGACGGTCGACAGAGTACTGGTAGAAACCAATCTTGTTCTTCTGACCAAAGCGCTCATTTTCGAACATAATGTCGATAGCATCTTTACCGTTTTTGCCCATGCGATCTGGGAAACCTTCAGCCATTACCGCTTGTGCGTGATGGCCAGTATCTAGACCAACAACATCAAGTAGATAAGCAGGGCCCATTGGCCAGCCGAATTGTTTTTCCATCACTTTGTCGATTTTGGCAAAGTCTGCGCCATCTGCTAGTAAGCCACTGAAACCTGCGAAGTAAGGGAACAATACACGGTTAACAAAGAAGCCTGGGCAATCGTTTACCACAATTGGGGTTTTACCCATCTTACTTGCGTAAGCAACAACCGAAGCGATGGTTTCTTCAGAGGTATTTTCACCACGGATTACTTCTACTAATGGCATTTTGTGCACTGGGTTAAAGAAGTGCATACCACAGAAACGCTCAGGCTTATTAAGGCTCTTAGCAAGTAGATTGATTGAAATTGTCGAGGTGTTTGAAGTGATAATCGCATCTTCAGCAACTTGTTGCTCAACTTCAGCAAGTACAGTCGCTTTAACTTTTGGATGCTCAACAACGGCTTCTACTACTACGTCAGCATCTTTAACAGGTGCATAGTCTAGTGCAGGTGTGATGTTGTTGAGTACCTTAGCCATTTTAGCTGGGGTCGAGCGGCCGCGTTTAACTTGCGCTTCAAGTAGCTTGGCAGCTTCACCTAAACCTAAATCCAACGCAGGCTGAGCGATGTCTTTCATCACAATTGGCGTGCCTTTGCTTGCACTTTGGTAAGCGATACCGCCGCCCATAATACCCGCGCCCAGTACAGCTGCACTGTTAACATCTTTAGCTGTTTTAGCTGCTTTTTTCGCTTTACCTTTAACTACTTGGTCGTTTAAGAAGATACCAATTAGCGCAGTAGCCACTTCAGTTTTGGCAAGTTTTAGGAAGGCGCGGTTTTCAATTTTTAGCGCTTCTGCGCGTGAGTGTGTCGCAGCTTGCTCAATCACCTCTACTGCAGCCATAGGTGCTGGGTAGTGCTTACCCGCAACTTTAAATACCATGCCTTTTGCCGTGGTGAACGACATCATGGCTTCAAGCTTAGGCAGGTTTAGTGGGCTAAGTTTGCGCTGGCGACGCGCTTGCCAGTCAAGCTTGCCTGCTAAGGCGTCTTTTAGCATTTGAATAGCGCTTGCTTCAAGTGCTTCTGGGGCAACGACTGCGTCGATTGCACCTACTGCTAATGCTGCTTGTGGCTTTTGTGGTTTACCGGTTGTGATCCACTCAAGTGCGTTGTCTGCGCCAATAACACGTGGTAGACGCACTGTGCCACCAAAGCCTGGGATAAGACCAAGTTTAGTTTCTGGTAATCCAATGCTTGCTGTCGTGTCTGCAACACGAAAATCTGTCGCAAGGATGGTTTCGCAACCACCGCCTAAAGCAAAACCGTTTACTGCTGAAACTGTTGGGAAAGGCAGGTCTTCTAGTTTATCGAATACTGCACTTGCTTGTTCAACCCAGGTCAGTAGGGTTGCTTCATCCTGTTGAAACAATCCTAAGAATTCGGTGATGTCTGCACCCACGATAAAGGTGCTTTTTGCTGATGTCAGTACTAATGCTTTAACGTCTGACTGTTGCATGAGGCTGTCTAATGCAGCGTCAAGTGAGGCGAGAGTTTCCCTGTCGAACTTGTTAACCGAGCCCGGTGCATCAAAGCACAGCTTGGCAATATTATCTTCGAGTAACTCAACCTGAATGGTAGGGCTTTGGTAGATCATTGCTTGCTTCCTTATTGCTTAAAGCGACTTCCACATCTATTTTGCCGTGTAGTTATCAAGCTTGTTTTACAGCTAAGATAGGTCATCTGTTGACCAGTTGTTCCACAGTGTGCTTCTAAACGAGAAAAATTACAACACCCAATTTAAACGATCGTTTAATAATTTTGTAAAGCTAAGTTTATTTGCGGTTTGTGATAGACTTTGCATGGGATTAACACCAAAGGGCATTAGACCCTAAAGGATTAAAAATGGATCAATTAGCTCACCTTTATCATGACCATATTAGCGAGCTTAACCGCCGCGTTGCTGATGTTTGCCAGCGAGAAAATATAGCCGGACTGATTATTCACTCAGGGCAGTATCATCGTCAGTTTTTGGATGATATGGATTATCCATTTAAAGTTAACCCACATTTTAAGGCTTGGTTGCCGCTGTTAGACAATCCAAACAGTTGGCTGGTAGTTAACGGCCAAGACAAGCCAACACTTATTTACTATCGTCCAGAAGATTTTTGGCACAAGGTGAATGATGTGCCGCAAACCTTTTGGACTGAGCATTTCGATATCAAGCTGCTGACCAAAGCTGACCGCGTAGCTGAGTTATTGCCTAAGCAAATCACTGACTGGGCATATATTGGTGAGCATTTGGATGTAGCTGATGTGCTTGGGTTTAGCTCGCGCAACCCAGACGCAGTACTTAACTATTTGCACTATCACCGCGCTGATAAGACGCAGTATGAGCTTGAGTGTTTACGCCGAGCGAATCAGATTGCGGTAAAAGGGCACTTAGCGGCTAAGCAGGCGTTTTATAATGGTGCTAGCGAGTTTGAAATTCAGCAGCAGTATTTATCTGAAATTGGTCAGGGTGAGAATGAAGTGCCTTACGGTAACATTATCGCCTTAAATCAAAATGCAGCGATTTTGCATTACACCGCACTTGAGCATCAAAGCCCTGATTCGCGTTATTCATTTTTGATTGATGCCGGTGCTAACTACCATGGTTATGCAGCAGACATTACTCGCACATACGCCTTTGGCAAGAGCCGTTTTTACGAGCTGATTGTTGCCATGGATAAATTACAGCTTGAGATTATCGACATGATGAAGCCTGGGGTTAAGTATGTCGATTTACATGTTGAGACGCACGTTAAACTGGCGCAATTACTCAATGAATTTGGCATTACCACAGGTAGCGTAGAAAGCGCGTTGGACTTAGGGATCACCAAAGCGATTTTCCCGCACGGGTTAGGTCACATGCTTGGCTTGCAAGTGCATGACATGGGCGGTTTTGCCCATGATGAACGTGGTACTCACATCGCCGCGCCAGAAGAACACCCATTCTTACGCTGCACTCGCATGTTAGCGGCAAATCAGGTGCTCACCATTGAGCCAGGCTTGTATGTGATTGATAGCCTGCTAAACAAGTTATCTGATGCTGCTAAGGCAAGTATTAACTGGCAGTTAATTGATGAGCTTAGACCTTACGGTGGCATCCGTATTGAAGATAACGTTATCGTCCATCATGACCGTAATGAGAACATGACTAGAGAGCAAGGTTTAGTTGACTGAAGAGTTTTTAATTCCCGCCGAGGAAGTTGAATTTGAAGAAGAGATAAAGCACAGCCGCTTTATCTCTTTTGTGTTTCATTGTGATAGCGAACAAAAGCTGAAGTTAGTACTTACTCGCGTTAAGCAGCAGTATCCTGGGGCAAGTCATTACTGTTATGCGTTTGTCGCTGACGACCCGAGTAACCTGGTTGCTATCGGTTCGTCCGATGATGGCGAGCCAGCTGGCAGCGCTGGTAGGCCTATGCTTGCCTGCTTGCAAGGGGCTAACATTGGTGAAATTGGCGCAGTTGTGGTGCGCTATTTTGGCGGCACTAAACTAGGTGTTGGCGGTTTGGTACGTGCGTATAGTTCAGGTATCAAGAAGGTCATTCCTGAGTTAAAAACTCAGCTTAAAACCCGCCGTTATCCAGTTAAGTTAACTTGTGATTATGCCCAGCTTAATGATGTCGAGTACGTTATCACTCAATGTGAAGGCGTGATTATTGATAAGCAGTTTGCCGAGTCGGTGACGGTTGAGTTTGAGTTAGCCAAAGCCTGGCAACAAAAGTTTAATGCACTTTTAGCGACGCAAACCCAAGGGGCGTTACAAGTTAAGTTTACAGCTTGATGTGTAAGTGCCAAAATGTGAGTTCTTTATAAAAATGTAAGCTCGCCGTAATTGAGCTTCTTGTTTTCCAAGGCATTTTGGATTTTGAACCAGCATGCAATATAAAACCATTATCCGTATCACTGGCCTGTTAATGGGCTTGTTTTCTATGACTATGCTACCACCAGCATTAGTGGCAGTGATATACAAAGACGGTGGTGGTACCGCATTTATTCAAGCATTTAGCGTCAGCTTGTTCCTTGGTTTCTTACTTTGGTATCCCAACCGCAAACAAAAAGGCGACCTACGTACTCGTGAGGGATTCCTTATTGTGGTGTTGTTCTGGACGGTACTGGGCTCAATTGGTTCCTTACCTTTTATTTTTTCAACCGAGCCAAATTTAAGTTGGACCGATAGCTTTTTCGAGTCATTTTCGGCGCTAACCACAACCGGTGCTACTGTGATTACCGGGCTTGACCATCTCCCTAAAGCGATTTTGTTTTACCGCCACCTACTGCAGTGGATGGGCGGCATGGGTATCATTGTACTTGCGGTCGCAATTTTGCCGCTGTTAGGTATTGGTGGTATGCAGCTTTATAAAGCTGAGGTACCAGGGCCGGTAAAAGACAGCAAGATGACCCCAAGGATTGCCGAAACAGCCAAGGCGCTGTGGTATATCTATTTAATGCTAACAGTGGCTTGTGCTAGTGCTTTTTACTTTGCAGGCATGGATGTGTTTGATGCCATCTGTCATTCATTTTCTACCATTGCCATTGGCGGCTTTTCGACCCATGACGCAAGCTTAGGCTATTTTGAAAGCCCGCTTATCAACGTGATTTGTGCGGTGTTCTTATTAATTGCTGCGGTGAACTTTAGTCTGCACTTTGCAGCGTTTTCTCGTCGTGGAATTAACTTTAAAGTGTACTTTAAAGACGCTGAGTTTAAGGCCTTGATTGCGGTGCAACTAGTGCTTACCGCGGTATGTTTTGCCACGCTTTATAATGCCGGTATTTATGACAGTGCTGAACAAACACTGGATTATGCTTTCTTCCAAGTGGTGTCTATTTCAACCACCGCGGGTTTTGGTACTGAGAGCTTCTCGTCGTGGCCGCTTTACTTACCAGTACTGCTGATTTTTTCAAGCTTCATTGGTGGCTGCGCCGGTTCAACTGGTGGCGGTATGAAGGTGATCAGGCTTATTTTACTGTTCTTGCAAGGCTCGCGTGAATTGAAGCGTTTGGTGCACCCTAAAGCCTTGTACTCGATTAAGATTGGCTCTACTGCGCTGCCAGATAGAATTATTGATGCGGTTTGGGGCTTCTTTTCGGCTTATGCTCTGGTATTTGTGGTGTGTATGGTGATTTTAATGGCGATGGATATGGATCCAACCACAGCCTTTAGTGCAACTGCCGCGAGTCTTAACAACCTAGGCCCAGGCTTGGGCGAGGTGGCAGACAACTATGCTTCAATTACTGATGGTGCTAAATGGGTATTGATTGTCGCTATGCTATTTGGCCGTTTAGAAGTGTTCACCTTGCTGGTGTTATTCACGCCGACTTTCTGGAAAAACTAGCCAGTATTTAAGCGAGTCCCCAAACTAAAAAAGCAGCTTTGAGCTGCTTTTTTTATGGGTACTAGCTGAGGGGGCTGGTGCTGACTCGTGTTGGCTAACCTGAGTTCAGTTCAGGTTAACTAAGCACAGTAGCGCTTGTGTAGAATGGATATCACCTCAGTCACCTGCTGATTTTTGAGCTGATAGTAAACCACTTGCGAGCTTTTGCGAGTACTCACCAAGTCTTGCTGTCTTAATACTGCTAAATGTTGTGATAATGCCGACTGGCTCAATGGCACAGTTTCGTTTAGCTCTGTCACGCTCAGTTCATTATCTAACAGCAAACATAAGATCATTAACCGGTAAGGGTTCGCAATGGCTTTTAGCCACTTCGCTGCTGTTTCTGCGTTGGTCAACATAGACTCGACATCGATTTCGCCTTGCACAGTCAGCTTCTCCAAGTAATTTAGCAATGTATTTATAATACGTTTGGGCTATTCATATCTCAATTATTAACAATAAATATATGAGCTAGCATAGGTTCTGTTGATCTTTCGAGGTTGATTTTGCAGCTGCTTGTTGGAAATTTATACAAGGCAGTGGTTTTGCGATGTGGTAATTCACATAAAAAGCCACTAACGCAGTAGAAATGACAACAAGCGCTGCCTGTAAGGTTCGGCTAAAAACGCTTTTCTCTTTGTTGTGAGCAACTTGTTTAGTGGACTAAACTGCATCGCTCACGCCGCGATTAAAGCGTTTTTTCCTCGAACAAAATCTTACCTGCAAAGATTAACAGAACCTAATTTTGTGATCCTTAATGACGCATTGGTTGGTGTTTTTTGTCACACTGGCGACAGATTTAAGCTTAGGTGATAGCAATGGCAAACATTTTAGTTATTTATTACTCACGTGGTGGGCATACCGCGCAGATCAGTCGCGCAATCGCGCAGCAAATTACTGCCGGCGAGCATCAGTGCGACGTGATTAATTTAGTCGAGCATAAAGGTGAAATTAACTGGCAGCAATATGATGCGGTAGCACTAGGCGCATGTGTTTTGTATGGCTCATACCATAAGTCTGTATTTGAGTTTTGCCGTCGCCACCACGAGCAATTAGCGAGTTTGCCGAATAGCTTCTTCTGTGTGAATGTGGTTGCCCGCAAACCAGAAAAGCGCATTCCTGAGAACAATAAATACCTGCAAAAATTTATTGAACTGTCAGATTGGAAACCACAGGATGTGAAGATCATTGCTGGTAAAGTTGATTACCCATCGTGGACCTGGTACGACAGCTTAGCCATTAAGCTGATCATGAAAATGACCGATGGCCCAACTGATAGTAAAGCAGTGATTGATTACACTGATTGGGACGATGTGAAGCTATACGCTGATCATATTTGTCAGCTGACAAAGGCATAATTTCAGGAATTGTCGAGTCAACAAGGGCGCTAATCAGCGCCCTTGGTGTTTTTGGGTATGATAAAAGTGATTGCTTGTATCTAAAAGAAGAAAGCGCTTGGTTGGAATAGCTTTTCAACATCAGTAATGTATTTCTTGTGAACCAAGAATAGGATCACGTGGTCACCTTGTTCAATCACGGTTTTATCGTGACCCATTAGCACTTCATCATTACGCACAATCGCGCCGATAGTTGTCCCTGGTGGCAGCTTGATATCGCTAATGCGCTTGCCAACCACTTTTGAGGTGTTTTCATCACCGTGGGCAATTGCCTCAATGGCTTCGGCTACACCGCGGCGCAAAGAGTATACATTGCAGATATCACCCTGACGGATGTGAGTCAGTAAGGCTGAAATGGTTGCTTGTTGCGGTGACACCGCAATATCAATATTGGCCTCTTGCACAATATCGACATAGGCTTCGCGCTGGATCAGCACCATGACTTTTTTAGCGCCCATACGTTTAGCTAGCAGCGCCGACATAATGTTGGCTTCATCGTCATTGGTTACTGCTATGAATACATCGGTTTGGCTAATGCCTTCTTCAATAAGTAGCTCTTGATCTGAGGCATCACCATTGAATACTGTGGTTTTGGTGAGTTTCTCGCTGAGCATGTCAGCACGCTCTTTTTTATGTTCGATCAACTTAACTGAATGTTGCCTTTGTAGCTGCTCTGCAAGACCAAAACCGATATTACCGCCACCGGCAATCATGATATTGCGGTACGAGTTATCCAGCTTTTGCATTTCACTCATTACTGCGCGAATGTGGCGGCTGTCAGCCAAGAAGAACACCTCATCATCTGCCTCGATAATGGTGGTGCCACGAGGCATGATGTGTTTACCTTGGCGGTAAATTGCTGCAACCCGGGTATCAATATTCGGCATGTGTTCGCGCAGAGTTGCTAATGCATTACCAACCAGCGGGCCACCATAATAAGCTTTTACTGCTACCAAGCTTAGCTTACCGTCGGCAAACTCAAGTACTTGCAGTGCGCCAGGGTAGTCAACCAAGCGTTTAATGTAAGTGGTGACTAACTGCTCTGGGGCAATCAGCTCATCGATAATAAAGCCGCCACGAGGCTTGGCATCGCCTTGTTTGACTTCACTGTCGATAAACAGTTTGTCCTGCATTTGCAGGTACGGCTCAGAGCGGATACGGGCAATCTTAGTTGGTGTGCCATAGAGACTGTAGGCAATTTGGCAGGCCGCCATATTACACTCATCGCTATTGGTTACCGCGATCAGCATATCGGCATCTTCGGCGCCAGCTTGCTTGAGTACATTTGGGTGGGCGCCGTGGCCTGCGACAACACGCAAATCAAACTTATCTTGCAGGATATTAAGTGTCGCGCGGTCGCTATCTACCAAGGTGATATCGTTGTTCTCACCCACTAGATTTTCGGCGAGTGTGCCACCAACTTGTCCTGCACCTAAGATAATAATTTTCATTGCGTATCCATCACCTTATTGGCTTTTATTGTTATGCGCTCTTGGTCAGCTTGGCGTAATAAAAGCCATCCATATTATTTTGCCCAGGCAAGATTTGCCAACCGATATCATCACTACTGTCTTGCTGAACGATGGGCTCAAGTTTGGCATCAGGAGTGCGGGCAAGGAAGTCAGTTACTTGATCACGGTTTTCCTGCGGCAGGATAGAACAGGTGGCATAGAGCAGGGTGCCACCTGGTTTTAGCCACAGCCAGCAGTGATCAAAAATTTGTTTTTGCAGCTTGGCTAGCTCTTCAATGTCGTTACTTTTACGCAGCCATTTAATGTCTGGGTGACGACGGATAACACCGGTAGCTGAACAAGGCGCGTCTAGCAAAATGCGGTCAAACTTACCGCCTGTCCACCAGCTATCAATATTGGCCGCATCGCCATGAATGACATTGGCGTTAAGCTTGAGTCTATCTAGATTCTGCTGCACTCGCTCAAGGCGTTTGGCATCAAAATCTACTGCTGTGAGCTCAATACTCGGTTCAAGCTCAAGCAGATGACAGCTTTTACCGCCAGGAGCTGCACATGCATCAAGAATGATTTCATATGCTTGTGGCGCGAGTAGGGTAGCGGCCCATTGGGCCGCACCATCTTGTACTGATGCAGCGCCAGTATCAAACTCAGGTAGCTGAGTTACGTCAGTTGGACTTGCTAGTAAGATGGCATCATCGCAACTGCCGCTACTTGCTTCAATTTGCTGCTCAGTCAGTTTGGCTAAGTAGCTGTCACGACTTTGTTGCTGTTGATTGTTTCGCAGCCACATTGGCGGGCGTTGATGGCTTTGCTCAATAACCTGCTGCCATTGCTGTGGGTATGCTTGCTGCAAGCGTTTAACTAACCAGGCGGGTGTGTTGAACTTGAGGGTGTCAGACGCTTCGCTTAAAGGCGCTTTTTGGCGCTCAATATTGCGCAGTACGCCATTAACCACTTTCACTAGGCCGTTAAACTTTAATTGCCGGCAGGCTTCTGCTGTTTCACCAACAGCAGCGTGGGCAGGAATGCGGGTGAAATACAGCTGATAGCAACCTACCAGTAATAGTTGGTGAATAATGCGCTGCTTACCTTTGAACTGTTTACTTAGGCAATCGCTAACGCATTTATCTAATTGAGGTAGCTGGCGCATAACGCCATAGCAGATTTCCGCAAGTAGGCCTTTATCTTTGCCGTTGGCTAGGTGCTTTTGTTGCTCTGGTAGGGCAACTGATAACGAGATGCCTCGTTCAAGCACATCAAAAATCGCTTTAGCGGCCAATGCACGAACGTTCATTATTGAGCAGCCTCTATGCTGAGTTGAGTGCCTGCTGCAAACCAGTCTGCGCGTGAGTTAAGTACATCGGCTGCACTTAGCGGTTTTTTGTTTGGTAGCTGCAAGGTCTCAATAACGAGAGCATTCTCGCCTGTGGCAACCACTATGCCTGATTTGTCTGCGCGAATGATGGTACCTGGCTTTGCTGCTGATTCTAGCTGCTCAACTTTGGCTTGCCATACTTTAATCGTTTGCTCGTTGTGGCTAAAGTGACTTGCTGGCCAAGGGTTGAATGCACGAACTTCTTGCCAAAGTTGAGTGGCTGCTTTGCTCCAATCTAGCTTGGCTTCTTCTTTCGACAGCTTTTCTGCGTAATTAGCTTGCGACTCGTCTTGTTTCTCGGCGCTCAGAGTACCTGCGCTTAATCCTGCAAGAGCTTCAACAAGGGCTTGTGGGCCTTGCTCAGCAAGCTTTTCATATAAGGTTGCCGAAGTGTCACTGTCTTCAATTGGCAGGTGAGTTTTTAGCAGCATATCACCGGTATCTAGGCCGATATCCATTTGCATAATGGTGACGCCAGTCGCTTTATCGCCCGCCCATAACGCGCGCTGAATTGGCGCTGCGCCGCGCCAGCGAGGCAAAATTGAACCGTGGACATTAATGCAACCTAAACGCGGTGTATCGAGTACTACTTGAGGCAAGATAAGGCCATAAGCCACTACGACCATGATGTCTGCATCAATAGCCGCAAGTTCGGCTTGCGCCTCTTCATTACGCAAAGACTTAGGTTGATAAACCGCAATATCATGTTCAACTGCCAACGACTTAACTGGGCTTGCCGTCAGTTTCTTGCCTCGCCCGGCTGGTCTATCAGGTTGGGTATAAACCCCAACAACCTGATGTTCAGAGTCTAGAAGGGCTTGTAAATGTCTCGCGGCAAAGTCAGGTGTGCCGGCAAAAATGATTTTTAGCGGTTTCAATGTGTGTCCTATGCGTTTTTAGCGGCTAGTCGAGCTTCTTTTTCAAGTTTGGTTTTGATGCGCTGGCGCTTTAATGGCGACAGGTAGTCAACAAACAGTTTGCCTTGAAGGTGATCCATTTCGTGTTGAATACAAATCGCAAAAAGATCATCTGCTTCAATAGTATACTCGTCACCATTGCGGTCTTGAGCCTTAAGGGTTACCTTTTCGGCGCGGTCAACTTTGGCGTAGATGCCTGGCACTGAAAGGCAACCTTCCTCATTGGTAAAATCACCGCTACTGGCAACGATTTCTGGATTGATAATCACATTTGGGCGCTCAACATCGTCTTGTAGATCCATCACAATCAGTTGTTGATGGAAGTCCACCTGAGTGCCCGCAAGGCCAATGCCTTTTTCTTCGTACATGGTTTCAAGCATGCTGTCGATTTGGGTTTGTAATGCTGGGCCGAAATCTGTCACAGGCTTAGCAATGGTTCGTAATCTTTCGTCTGGAAAGCGTAATACTTTTAGTAATGGCATATTTAAACTCTTAACAAGTCTGTCAAATTTCAGCCAGTTAGCTATACTGGCAGATGCAAATAGGGTAATTTTAATCCTAACGGACTATCAATAACAGCAAAAAGCGCTTTTTAGGCTTAATAACATGGACCTCTGCATGAGACGTTTACTATTTCTCGCATTTTTGGCATTAAATATTACTCAAGTTAATGCTGACACGCTGACATTAAAAGCGGGTCATCCTGATACTTATGTTGTCAAAAAAGGCGACACCCTATGGGATATTTCTGGCTACTTTCTTAACGACCCTTGGCGCTGGCCAAAGTTGTGGGGCGTTAATCCACAAATTGCCAACCCTCACCTAATTTACCCAGGCGATCGCCTAACGTTAGTCTTTATTGATGGCGAGCCGCGCCTTGTTGTTAAAAAACACGTGAAAAAGAATGTTGAAGGGCGTATTTCTCCAAAAGGCGGCGCAATTCCCGCGGTGGATTTATCGCTTATTCATCAGTATTTGAATCAAAATCGTGTTGTTGAGCAGCAGTGGCTCGATGGTCTACCTATGGTGCTAAGTGGTGAGAATCCTTCTCGTCATCACCTTATGGATAATATCGTTTATATCAATGCCAATATGCCAAAAGGTCAGAAAGTGTTGATTTATGAGCCAGCGCGTGAGTTTACTGAGGCAGAATCAGGCGAACCCCTAGGACGTGAGATTATTGTCTCTGCGAGTGGCCGTGTGGTTGAGTCCGGTGATGTTTCAAAAGTTCAGTTGCTGAGTAACTTGCGCGAAACTAAAGTTGGCTTCAAAGTGGCACGCGTAGAGGATGAAGCGCTTTTACCTGCCTACTTTATGCCGCAAGCGGCTGAAACTGAAGGTGCGCGTGTGTTGGCGACAGTTGGTAGTGTACGAGAAGCTGGCAAGCTAGATGTAGTTTATTTAGATAAAGGAAGCGTTGACGGCGTTCGCCCTGGTCATGTGTTCTCTATGTACCGTGACGGTGAAGAAATCATTATCGACAATGATGGTATGCCTGTTCGCGTGGTTGATCGTTCATCGTATGAAAAAGTGCTGGCTCACTTCTCTGAAGATAGCGTGACCAAAATGCCTGATATTTTCCATGGTAACTTAATGGTGTTTAAAGTGTTCGACCGCACCGCAATGGGCTTGATTATGTATAATCAACGTCCTGTGCGTGTAGGCGATAAGTTAATGGAGCCTGTTGAGATTAAACTAAAGGCGGACTAGATATCTGACAAACTGGTCGACTGGCTGGTTGTTTACGCAGTTTCTGGGCTAGGACCCGCTCGGATTAAGCAATTATTAACTCACATGGATGTTGAGGAGCTAAGGCAAAGGTTGGAGTTTGAAAAGCAAACACTGCCTTTACCTAGTTCCAGCATTGAAAAACTCCATATTGATCATCAGCGCGTTGAGCAGGCGTTAGAGTGGCAAGCCGCGGCTGATGATCACTATATTCTCTCCCGATCAGACCCTCTTTATCCTGCTTTACTGGCAGAAATCCCTGATCCTCCACCCATACTATTTGTTAAAGGTGGTGCTCATAGTTTAGTTATTCCAAGTGTGGCGATAGTTGGAAGTCGCAATGCGTCACCAGCTGGACTTGAGATCGCAAGAACGCTGGCAGCTGAGTTGGCAAATCAGGGCTTTGCTGTTACCAGTGGTTTGGCGTTAGGTATTGATGCTGCCGCTCATCAAGGCGCGATTAATTCAAGCGGGAAAACCATTGCCGTGTTAGGCACAGGTATCGACACCATATATCCCAAGCGTCATCGTAATTTATATCAGCAAGTACGAGAGTCTGGTTGCTTGGTTAGCGAGTTCTGGCCTGATGTCGGCCCATTTGCCGGTAACTTCCCTAAGCGTAATCGCATTGTCAGTGGTCTATCTTTGGGGGTGACAGTTGTCGAGGCTGCGCTGCGAAGTGGCTCGCTTATAACTGCCAGGCTTGCCATGGAGCAAAACCGGGAAGTGTTTGCTGTACCAGGCTCGGTATTAAGTGGTCATTACCAGGGTTGTCACCAGCTTATTCAAAATGGGGCAAAACTTGTCGAAAAATCGGCCGATATAATAGAAGAGTTGCAGAGTTTATCGCATTTCCACCTTGAACAATTACAACAACGTCACCATATAGAGCCCATGAGTAATTGTAATTTGCCATTTCCTCCCCTGTTAGCTAGTGTAGGATATGAGACAACGACATTAGACCAAGTCGTTGAGCATAGTGGGCAACCATTAGATCTGGTGTTAGTACAAATGCTTGAGCTTGAATTACAAGGGTGGGTTACAGCGGTAGCCGGTGGTTACGTCAGATTAAAGAGGAGCTAGCCATGTTTGATATCCTCATGTACTTATTTGAAAACTATGTTCATAGTGAAGTCGAGCTTTTGGTTGACGAAGATGAACTAACCAAAGAGTTGACCAAAGCAGGTTTTCATCAGGTAGATATTTTAAAAGCACTTGCCTGGCTTGAGCATCTCGCAAACTTGCAAGAAGGCGATCAGCCTTACCTTTGCAACCATGACCAACAGTCTTTCCGTATTTATACCAAAGATGAAATGGTCAAGTTAGATGTTGCTTGCCGAGGTTTTCTATTATTTTTAGAGCAAATCAAGGTGCTTAACGTCGAGTTGCGTGAAATGGTGATTGACCGTGTTATGGAGCTAGATGAGCCTAATTTGGTATTAGAAGATCTCAAATGGGTGGTATTGATGGTATTATTCAATGTGCCCGGTAATGAGTCTGCGTATGAGCAAATGGAAGATCTCATCTTCGAGCAACCCGATGGTAGGTTGCATTCGTAGCGGTATAAATTGAAGGAGGCTTAGCCTCCTTTTTTGATCGCCATAAGAGGTTGACTGTCGATGTCGAAAATTGATTCACAACTGTTTACTGTTCACGAGCATGCGCTTGAGAAAGAGTTTGAGCTTTGCCCAGAGTGTGGCTGCGAGCTGTCGGTTAAGCACAGTAAACATGGTAGCTTTGTTGGTTGTAATAACTACCCAACCTGCGACTATACTCGACCATTAGTGCATCATGAAGCGATAGAGTCGCAGGTAATAACAGGCTCTCAATGCCCTGAATGTGGTAGTGAATTAGCTGTAAAATCAGGCCGCTTTGGTATTTTTATTGGCTGTACTAATTATCCAGAATGTCACCATATCGAAAAGCACGACCAGCAACAGCAACAGCAGCAGGCTGAAATCACTTGCCCACATTGCAAAACGGGTCACATGGAATCGCGCACCAGCCGCTATGGCAAAACCTTTTATTCCTGCAGTGCTTATCCTAAGTGCAAATTTATTGTAAATTACCCGCCAGTGGCGCAAAGTTGCCCAGACTGTGGCTTTGGGATTTTAGTCGAGCGTAAAACGGCAAGTGGTCACCGCTTAGAGTGCCCACAGAAAAGTTGTAAATATAAGTTCGCGCTCTAGCAATTGCTCAGCAAGATTTAAGTTTGCTTTGTTAGGCTTTGCCGCTATCAGATACTCAACATAAAAGTGTCAGGAGTCAGAATGTGACTCGGATTAGCGTAACCGCATGATTTATTGATTATCGACCAAGCTCTACGGGTAAACGAACTTTGAGAGGGTGCAAGACGCTGTAAAATCACCCCCAAGGCTAAGTTAGGGGCTTCACTTTAGCATCCCTGCTAAAGAGGCTTGCTTCCTCAAAGCTCATTTATGCCCATAAAAAGCGCGCGATACATGTTTATGAACTCGCCCTGTAACTCAAGCATATTTAAGGAACTACTATGCAACAATTACCACCTTCAGCGGTAAGCGATGTGATTGCCAGCGGAGGAGTGATTGCTTATCCAACCGAGGCCGTTTATGGCCTTGGCTGCGACCCAGATAACCCACAAGCGATAGAAAAAGTCTTGCAAGTTAAACAGCGTTCCTGGAAAAAGGGGTTGATTTTAGTGGCTGCTGACTTATCGCAATTACAAGGTTATGTTGATTTAACCCAGTTAAGTGATGATCAGCTTAGTTTCGCCAAGCAAAAATGGCCGGGACCATTTACCTTTGTTATGCCCGTAGGCGACAAAACTCAAGCCTTATTAAAAGGCGAGTTCGACTCTATTGCAGTGCGCGTGTCTGCTCATCCTGTGGTGCGCGAGATCTGTAACACCATAGGTAAACCTTTAGTTTCCACCAGTGCTAATCTGGCAGGTGAAGATCCGGCTATGTCGCATCAGCAAGTGCTAGATATATTTAGCGGCAAGATAGATGCTGTGGTGAAAGGTGAGCTGGGTGAGCAAAGACAGCCTTCAACTATTATTGATGCCAGAACTGGCGATGTACTTCGAAAGGGAAATTGATTTATGGCAAATGACGCAAATACGTCTTCGCAAAAGCCAAGTGTGACAGAAGTTAAGGCTTACCTTATTGGATTGCAGCAGGCGATATGTAAGCGCCTTGAAGCGCTAGATGGTAAAGCTGAGTTTAAAGCCGACACCTGGGAGCGAGCAGAAGGTGGCGGTGGAGAAAGTCGAGTATTAACTGGCGGCAAGGTGTTTGAGCAAGCAGGGGTTAACTTTTCCCATGTGGCTGGCGCTGCTATGCCAGCATCCGCAACGGCGCATCGCCCAGAGCTAGCTGGCCGCAGCTTTGAAGCCATGGGCGTATCCTTAGTCATTCACCCAAACAATCCATATATTCCGACTACTCATGCCAATGTGCGCTTTTTTATTGCTGAAAAAGAAGGGGCTGACCCTGTTTGGTGGTTTGGCGGCGGCTTTGACCTAACCCCTTATTATCCATTTGAAGAAGATGTTGTCAGCTGGCACCAGAGCGCATTTGATCTGTGTAAACCCTTCGGTGATGAGGTTTATCCTAAATACAAGAAATGGTGTGACGATTACTTCTTCTTACCTCATCGAGGTGAGACGCGCGGCGTGGGCGGTTTGTTCTTTGATGATCTCAACGAGCACGGATTTGAAAAAAGTTTCGAGTTTATGCGCGCAGTGGGCAATGGCTTTATCGAAGCCTACCAGCCGATAGTTGAGCGCAACAAAGAGCTGGACTACCAAGATGAGCAGCGTCAATTCCAACTGTATCGCCGTGGTCGCTATGTCGAGTTTAACCTGGTGTATGACCGAGGTACCTTGTTTGGCTTGCAAACCGGTGGCCGCACCGAGTCGATATTAATGTCGATGCCGCCTCTGGTGCGCTGGGAGTATGGTTTTACTCCAGAAGAGGGCTCTGAAGAAGCGGAGCTGTACGAGCGCTACCTTAAACCACAAGACTGGCTTGGCTTAGAAGCAAGCTAGTTTAGTATTTCGTTACTGATTACGCATGTGATCAGCTAACGTCGAAATAGCCTGAATAATCACCTGTTGATGTTCAGGCTTTTTAATATGTATTTCGATGGCCGCCCGCATGCAAATCAGCCACTGATCACGCATATTTTCGTCAATGGCAAACGGCATGTGTCTTGCTCTTAAAGCAGGATGACCATATTTTTGCTGATATAAGTTAGGGCCGCCCAGCCAGCCGCTTAAAAACTCATATAGCTTTTGCTCCGACTCAGCGATAGGTGCGCGGTGAATTGCCAGTAGCTCAGCTGTTTCCTTTCTTTGCTGCATTTGTTGGTAAAACTCATGCGCGATAGCCTTAATTACCTTATCACCGCCAATTACATCATAGGCGTTCGATTGCTCAGGGTGGCGCTCAGTCGAATTGTTGCTAACACGTTTTTTTAGCCAGGACAGCATGGTGATATTCACTGTGGTTATTGTCTTAACCCATATGGTAACAAACCTTAACTTGGCCAACACTGCGAATCGGTTAACGATTTGAAACTAAATTGTTGTCGGTTGTGGCTATATTTTCAGCGGTAATTTGTTTAGATTAACTGAAAATAATAAGGAGAGCGCTAATGGCCAAATTCGCCACAACTGCGATAGCTATCGCGGTCAGCTTTGTGATTGCTGGTTGCCAGTCTGAGCAACAGGATGCCAAAGTTACCATCAACAAAAATCCCTACCCGAGTACTTATAAACCACTTACTAGTGATAGCTTGCTGATCACTAATGCAACCGTATTAACAGGCACAGGTAAGCGACTTGATAATGCTGACGTATTGCTACTTGATGGCAAAGTGAAAGCTGTTGGTGTTGATCTTGATGCCCAAGGCGCAAAGACAATTGATGCCAAAGGAAAGTGGGTCACGCCAGGCATTATTGATGTGCACTCACACCTAGGGGTTTATCCAAGCCCTGGCGCCGAGTCACATAGTGACGGCAACGAAATGACCTCACCAGTTACTGCAGAAGTGTGGGCTGAGCATAGCGTGTGGCCGCAAGACCCTGGCTTTAACCAAGCACGTGCTGGTGGTGTGACTACACTGCAAATCTTACCCGGCTCTGCCAACTTAATTGGTGGCCGTGGTGTGACCTTAAAAAATATGCCAGCTGAGACCATGCAGGCGATGAAGTTTCCTGATGCGCCTTATGGTTTGAAAATGGCCTGTGGTGAGAACCCTAAGAAGCTTTACGGTAAACGCACTCAAGCACCAATGACGCGTATGGGTAACATGGCTGGTTATCGTCAGGCCTTTATTGAAGCTACAGAATATAAGCGCGCATGGGATAAATATGAGGTTGATTACGCTAAAGGTTTAAACCCAACAGCACCTGAGCGCGACTTAACCTTAGACACCTTAAAAGGGGTGTTAGATGGCGAGATTATGATCCACAATCACTGCTATAAAGCAGAAGAAATGGCGATGATGATCGATTTAGGTAAAGAGTTTGGTTATCACTCCGGCACCTTCCATCATGCTATTGAAGCCTACAAGATTGCCGACTTACTGGGTGAAAACGGCAACTGCGCTGCGATGTGGCCTGATTGGTGGGGTTTCAAAATGGAGGCTTACGACACGGTTCTAGAAAACGTAGCCATTGTTGATGCAGCGAAAAACTCTTGCGCCATTGTTCATTCAGACTCAGCAACTACCATTCAGCGTCTAAACCAAGAAACAGCCAAGATCATGGCAAGTGCCAATGCCAATGGTTTTAACTACACACCGGAATATGTGATTAGTTGGATCACCTCTAATGCTGCTAAATCCCTAGGTATTGCAGACAAAGTGGGCTCACTTGAGGCTGGTAAAAACGCCGATGTGGTGATTTGGAATCAAAACCCGTTTAGCGTTTATGCTCAAGCAGAGCAGGTATTTATTGATGGTGCTAAGGTTTACGACCGCTTTGATGAAGCCTATCAAGCTAAAAGTGATTTCATGCTAGGTCAGCAATAAGGAGCAAGGCAATGACTAAGATTAATCAATCATTACTTGCGCTGGCAATTACTGCAAGTACCTCAAGTGTTGCACTGGCTGAAAGTGTGGCTATCACTAATGTGCAGTTACACACTGCATCAGCACAAGGTGTGTTGGAAGATGCCACAGTGGTGTTTGTTGACGGCAAGATCAGCGCAATTAACCCAGCCGCGGTTTCGGCAGAGACCATTATTGATGGTAAAGGCAAGGTGCTAACACCAGGCTTTATTAGTACGATGAACACAGTTGGCCTAGTGGAAGTTGGTCAAGAAAAGGATTCGCGAGACACTGGCGATGAGCGCGCTGGCATGACGTTTGACCCAAGCCTGGCTTACAACCCAAAAAGCACCACTATCGCTTTTGCCCGCAAAGGCGGTTTAACCACTAGCGTAGTCTCAGCTGATGGCGGCGAAGATATTTTTGCTGGGCAGACTTTTGTCGCAAAAATGAGCGGCGACTGGGATAGCGTTATTTCAACTCATGGCGCGCTGTTTGTAACCTTAGGTGCTGAACATGATGGCTCGCGAGCAGTGGGGATGCAAACGCTTAGCGCTAAGCTGGAAGAAACCCAAAAAGCGCTATCGTCTGCAAACAAAGGTGAAGCCGAAGAAGATACCGAGTTAGACAAAGAAGCCGTTGTTCTTAATGCTGTGCTTGCAAGCGAAAAAGCACTCGTTGTACAAGTCGACCGCGCCAGCGACATCATGCAATTGCTCAAGCTTAAGAAGCAATACGGCATTGATTTAGTGCTAGTTGGCGCCGCTGATGCTGCAAGTGTTGCAGAGCATATTGCCAAGGCAGATGTACCTGTGCTGATTGATGCCATGCGTAACCTACCTGAGAGTTTTGACTCACTACATAACTCACTTGATAACGCCGCTAAGCTGACACAAGCTGGAGTCAAAGTGGTGTTGACCACAGGCGGAGCACACTCGGTTTACGGTTTGCGTTATGCGGCAGGTAATGCCGTGGCAAATGGCATGGATTACCAAGCTGCACTGAAATCGGTCACCATAAATGCTGCACAAGTGTTCGATATTGAGGCCGGTGAGGTTGCGGTAGGCAAACGCGC
Source organism: Shewanella maritima (assembly GCF_004295345.1). Taxonomy (NCBI): domain Bacteria; kingdom Pseudomonadati; phylum Pseudomonadota; class Gammaproteobacteria; order Alteromonadales; family Shewanellaceae; genus Shewanella; species Shewanella maritima. The sequence continues at coordinate 2,473,263 of NZ_CP036200.1, forward strand.
GGATTTAGTGTTGTGGAGTGGCGATCCTTTTGAGTACTCTACTCAAGTTGAAGCTATGTGGATTGGCGGCGAAGCGCAGTCGATGCAAAGCCGTTTAGATAAGTTACGTGATCGCTATCTGACACAATCAGACATGCCGCGAGCCTATTCTAAATAGCAGCAAGTAACACAAGCTAAAGTGACGTAAACCAAGTGACATAAACCAAAGCAACACAAGTAAACAGGAACATGCATGACCGCAAAATATGCCGTATTTGGTAACCCTATCGCGCAAAGTAAATCGCCTTTTATTCATGGTGATTTTGCCAAGCAAACTGGGCAAGATATTAGTTATCAAGCGATTTTTGCCGAGGTTGATGCTTTTCCTGAGGCTTTAGCTGAGTTTTGGCAGCAAGGTGGTGTAGGCGCCAATGTGACAGCACCTTTTAAGCAGCAAGCCTTTGAGCTTAGTGACGAGCTTAGCGAATTAGCTAAGCTCTCAGGTGCGGTCAACACACTGATTAGGTTAGATAACGGCCGAGTGCGCGGCGACAATACTGATGGAGTAGGCCTAGTAACCGATCTTGAGGCGCACTTTGGTGAGCTTAACGGTCGCTCTGTCCTATTAGTTGGTGCTGGTGGTGCGGCGCGAGGCTGCATTAAGCCCTTGTTAGATGCTGGTGCACAGATCGTTATTTGCAATCGCACCCACGCAAAGGCGCAGTCGCTAGCTGAGTTATTTGCCGACTATGGTGAAGTTAAGGCTGTTGCTATCGATGATTTAGCTGATAACGCTGGTTATGACATCGTCATTAACTCGACCTCAGCCGGACTTGCTGGTGGGTTAATTGCGCTACCAAGCTCGATTATTGGTAAGCAAACCCATTGTTATGATATGACCTATAGCGCAGAGCAAACCGTGTTTAACCAATGGGCACAGCAAGCTGGTGCTAAAAAGGTGGCTGATGGACTAGGAATGCTGGTTGGTCAAGCCGCGCAAAGCTTTTACCTGTGGCGCGCGGTAAAGCCCGATGTCAGCGTGACTATGGCGAAACTTCGTGAGCTGCTAAGTCGTGGTTAAGCCGTTAGCTATTAATAATCAGCAGATAAGAGCAATATGAACCAAGCAATTCAGTTCGATAATGAGCTAACCATCATTGATAACTCAGTGCGCTTTAATGCCCAGCAACAAGGGCAAGTGTTGGTGTGTGTGGTGAGCTTTGCTGATCTTCAAGCGTTAAATCAACAGCTTAATTATGCCAATGAGGTTGTATCGTCAGAGAATGCGCTGCAAGTGTTTGAGTCATTAAGGTTCGATATTGAAGAACTCGCCGAACAGCAAATTCTTGATGAGCAAGTGAATGGACAAGGCGAGGTACATATCAGCGCATAGGGAGCTAGGGCTTCGTTATTAAAAAAGTCACCGATTCCGGTGACTTTTTGCATTTAGGACATATCGTAACTAGTTGTTTAGTGCTGTTAGCAACTAGTCGTTTGTTAGCTCTTCTATATATTCATTTTTTAAACGCACATAGTTATCGGCTGATTGAGGTAAAAATGCCAGTTCTGCTTCGGTCAGTGGGCGCGCTTGTTTACACGGATTGCCGACATATAAATAGCCACTTTTTAGCGTCTTATTTGGCGGGACTACGCTGCCTGCGGCGACGATGACATCATCCTCTACCGTTACGCCGTCAATAATAACAGCGCCCATACCAATCAATACTCGGTTGCCAATCTTGCAGCCGTGAAGCATAGCTTTGTGGCCTATGGTGACATCATCACCAATAATCAGCGGAAAGCCCTCTGGGTTTGATGGCGACTTGCGGGTGACGTGCAATACTGTGCCGTCTTGTACGTTACTACGCTCGCCAATGCGAATGATGTTGACGTCACCGCGCGCGGCAACTAATGGCCAAATGCTGGCATCTTTGGCGAGATGAATATCACCAACGAGAACGCTGGCTTCATCAACGTAAACACTGGGATCGATTGTTGGAGTAATACCCTTGTAGGCACGAACTGACTGTGACATTTGATTTCCTTATAAGCGCACGAGCTATACTTGGTTGCAGAATATAACATGATTGGCCGGTTAATGAGCTTATCCTTTAGTTTGTGGTGTGGGATCTGTTTCTTGTCATGTTTATTGATTAAACTAGCCGCAATTAGCGCAAGCACATTTTTAACTAGGTTAAGTGGTTTATGAAGATAGTTATCGCCGGTACAGGTTATGTCGGCTTATCAAACGCGATTATTTTGTCGCAGCATAATGAAGTTGTTGCCTTGGATATTAATCCAAAGCGCGTTGAGCAGCTGAATAATCGTATTTCGCCAATTGTTGATAAAGAAGCGGAAGACTTCCTCAATACAAAAACGCTTAACCTAATTGCGACCCTGGATAAGCAGCAGGCTATCACAGGTGCCGATTACGTTATCGTAGCAACACCAACTGACTATGACCCTGAAACCAACTACTTCAATACAAAGTCAGTTGAGTCTGTGATTGAAGATGTGATTGCGATTAACCCGCAAGCGACTATCGTGATTAAATCGACTGTGCCAGTTGGTTACACAAAATCACTTAAAGGAAAGCTGGGTCATGACAACATCATTTTCTCACCAGAGTTCTTGCGCGAAGGGCGTGCGGTACACGATAACTTGTTCCCATCACGTATTGTGATTGGTGAGCGTTCAAAACGTGCTGAAGTTTTTGCTAACTTGCTGGTGGAAGGCGCAATCAAAAAAGATGTGCCTGTGCTATTTACTGATGATACGGAAGCAGAAGCCATTAAGCTGTTTTCTAATACTTATCTGGCCATGCGCGTGGCATACTTTAATGAGCTAGATACCTATGCTGAAACCCATGGTTTGTCATCAAGACAAATAATCGAAGGTGTTGGTTTAGACCCTCGCATTGGCTCGCACTATAACAATCCATCATTTGGTTATGGTGGTTACTGCCTGCCTAAAGATACCAAGCAACTTTTGGCTAACTACCAGGATGTGCCAAACAACATTATCGGCGCAATTGTGGATGCTAATACCACTCGTAAAGACTTTATTGCTAACGCGATTCTAAAGCGTAACCCAGAGACGGTTGGTCTATATCGATTAATCATGAAGTCAGGTTCTGATAACTTCCGTGCATCGTCTATTCTCGGCATTATGAAGCGCATTAAAGCCAAGGGCATTAACGTGGTGATCTATGAGCCGGTTATGGAAGAAGATAGCTACTTTAATTCGCCGCTTATTCGTGATGTCGATGAGTTTAAGAAGATGTCTAATGTGATTGTGTCTAATCGTATGATGGAAGAGCTGCTGGATGTTGAAGATAAAGTCTATACCCGAGATTTGTTCGGCTCAGACTAGTCTTGTTAATTCCTGAATGCAGGAATCAAGATTCCACCTCATAACAAAACGCACCCGATTAGTGGGTGCGTTTTTTTAGCTTCAACCACCTTTTTAGGTTGGCAATTATAATTCAATTAGGTTTGCCTGAAACTTCTAGTTTTTCCAGATTTAGCAGCTCTCATATTTCGCCCACGTTACAATGAAATTTAAAGCTCGTCGTGAACACTTCCTTGTGGACTCGAAGAAAACATCCTTGTTTTCAACGGCTTTAAATGTCATCGCAACTACATGCTTTAACTTTAGCTGTTTAGACTTTGTTCCCTTCTAGGAAGTTAACAAAAACCTCCTGCTTCTTCAGAAGGTGGTTTTTTTACTTATGATGGTGTTCGAAGTTATCAGCTTAATCAGCTGACTTACTTGGAATAGCCAAATACAAACCCACTAGAATACAGCCAATACCCGCCAGCTTGGTGGCACTGACGGTTTCACCTAACCAGGGAAAGCTGACCGCAGCGAGATAAACAATCACATAGCTCAAGCTTAGTAGCGGATAAGCCTTAGATAACGGCAGATGTTTGAGCGCCATAATCCAGCACACCATAGACAACGCATAGCAAACAAGCCCAGCGCCGACAGCGAGAGCGCTAGCTATTGCGAGGTCAAACAGCGGCATAAACTGCAGCGGTGATAGTAAGGCTTCAATTTGCGGCCATAATTGGCGCAAGTTAGCCATTCCCCACTTCATTGCTAGCTGGGCGGTCGAGATCAGTGCGACACTGGTTAGTGCTAAGGCGATGCCTTTAGATTGGCTCACTTTATTAATGGCTGTCGTTACCATGTTAAGCCTCCGCTTAGCAGGGCGACACCAAACATAATCGCGACAACACCAGTCCACTGCTTTGCTGAGATAGTCTCGTTAAAGCAGTATTTTGACATCAATAGCATGACTACAAAGTTGATGCTCAATAGTGGGTAGGCGGTGGATACTTCCCAGTCAGTCAATACTGCTAGCCAGGTTAATGCCCCCAAACCTAAAAATACGATGCTGAGTAAAATAGGTTTATTAAACAGCTTCTGCATTGTGGTGAGTTCAGGGTGCGCTTCAAAATAACTTGAAGCGCGCTTTTGCCAGTACTGACTGAGTGAGCTAGCAATCACTGAGCTGAAAAACAGGGCTAGGGTCAACACTGTTAGTTAGCCACCGCATCTGCTTGCTCGTAAAAATACACCTGGTATTTACCGCGAACGACCTTTTGGTCTGGCGCGTTAATATTGGCAGGCACGTCCACTTCGCGGAATAAAATCATCACAGCTTCATCTTGAGTTTGGTGCTCGATAAAGCCATTGAGATTGTCCAGAGGTACAAAGCGATGGCTTGAATCAGGATAGTTCAGACCATAAGTTAACTCACCTTTTGAACCAGTTAGGTAAACATCGTGACGCTTAAAGTACCAGCTAAATGCCGACATGGTGCTTGGGTGATCGCCAACCAGTACCGTATTTTCTGTGATTAGCGGGCTAACCTGCTTTAAAAAACGTGCTGGCATTTTGCCATCAATACTAATGTTAGGAATGATGGCCCACACTAGTAAGAATAAGCTCAATGGCATTAGCATGTAGCTTGATACTTTCGCCTCTAGCGTTTTCACCTTGGTCGCAACGATAGCCAACGCAGCCCAGGCGCCAAATACCAAAGTGAGTAGCCAAGGGCGATACGCTTCATCTTCGGTGAGTGGCAGTTTGCCAATATAGAACAGCACAAGCACAGTGACTGACACTAGAATAAAAAAGCCAGCATTGATGTAAGAGCCGATATTAAAGCCTTTAGATTTATTCTTGATAGCATTCATTACCCTTGCGCTAGAATAATCGCAATTGGCGCCATGCAAGGCAGGATATAAGTTGCTAGCTTGCCTTTGGCAATAGAGAAGAATAAAAACGGCAATACTGCCCATAAAATGGCGTAACGAATTAATCGCGAGTCCCACTGACCAGACATATGTTTAAGTGCCGCTGGTGCAATAAATAGCCAAGGGATAGTGCCAAGCATTAAAAACGGAATGTAGTACCAAAATGGCGCAGCGTGCTGGGCGTTGTCAGCGCTAAAGCGTTGGATATGCTCAACCCAAAAGAAGTAGTGCCAGTAGTCAGGCTCTGCTGCATGTACTGCTAGCGCCCAAGGCAAGGTCACCACTAGTGCAACTAGCATAACCCACCAACCCCACTTTAAGATTTCGAGCAATTGCTTTTGCCAAATCATAAATGGCACTACCACAATTACTGGTAAGGCGAGGGCGAGAAAGCCTTTGGTCATTAACGCAAACGAACAAAACAGTCCGGCTAAGCCATAGTTACGCCATCTTGCTGATGTGTTGGGTGAGTCTGCCGCAAAGAAGAAAGCGGTAAAGGCGGCGGTAAGCCATAGGTTAAGCATGCCGTCGAGCACACTGTACGAGCCTAAGTTGTTAACCAGGAACAGGCTTAAAAATACCGCTACAGTTACCCAGGCTTGTTGGCGATTAGCAAAGCGCGCGACGAGCAAAAATAGACACAAGGCTGCGCCAAAGGTGCTAAAGGCTGAAGCAAAACGCACTGAGAAGTTATTTTCACCAAAAATGACCTGTGAAATCGCATTCATCCAGTGGCCCATAATTGGCTTTTCAAAATAGCGTAGGTCGTTGAAGGTAGGTACAATCCAGTTATTGTTTTGTACCATTTCGCGGGCGATTTCGGCGTAACGCAGTTCATCTGGTGACCAAAGATCACGTAACCCTAGCGGTAAGATATATAGCGCGATAAAAAAAAGCGGCACAAGTACCGCTAGATTAATTTTAGATTTAGTCATTCTTCTTCCAATTAAGAACTTGCAGTTTTCTCTACCATAGAACGCTGGTGGCTAAGCCAGCCTTCACGTCCCTCAAGTGCTACATTGACAATAGTGTCTTGAGGTAAGTTTTGTTGGTCATAATCATCTAATAATTCGACTAAGGGTACAAACTCAATCTTGTTTGCCTTAGCTTTTATCAACAAATCTTCAAACATCTGCGCGCAAACAATCCCTTCCACTTCGGCGTGAATGGTGTACACGTTGAGTTGATTTGGTTTGATCAGCTTGATGATTTCATCATTGTAATTGTCTGCTGTGACATTCCCTTGACCAATCAATTCATCATAAGTTGGCAAGGTAACCGGAATTTGAGGCGCTAGGCCTTCTCCCGGGCTGAATATCGACTCGCCGCGGCAATCACTGTTGTAGTTAAAAGCAAACTTTTGCTTTTCAACTAAGGTTTGCTCGTTGCAGCGCCAGCCAGCGACTGCGCTGGTTGTTGGTGCTTCACCAGTGATTTGACTCAGCAAGTCATGACCTTTTTTGATTTCACTGTGCAGCTCGTTAGCTGACATAGTGTCGGTCTTCATTTGCCACTTGTGATGATCCCAGGCGTGCAAGCCCATTTCATGGCCTGCAAGCTGAGTATCTTTAATGATGTGTTTAAGCTTTTTACCAATGACAGGCCCTGGCCAAATAGTGCCGCGGATAAGAATATCCCAGCCATAGAGGCTAGCAGCTTTTGAGCGCAGCATTTTCTTTAAAAACGCAGGGCGTAGCAGGCGCCAAATATGACGCCCCATGTTGTCAGGGCCAACGGTAAAGTAGAACGAGGCCTTTACATCATGCTTGGCAAATAACTCAAGCAGCTTGGGCACGCCTAAGCGCGTGCCACGAAAGGTGTCAACGTCGATCCTAAGACCGACTTTGGTCACTGAGCCTTGGCTCATTTTCTTTCGTCAATTGCTGATTTCAAGAAGAAGTCTAAGGTGTCTTCAATGGTTTGGTCCATCATGATCTTAGGCTCCCAGTTCAGCAGTTTCTTCGCATTGGCAATGCTTGGACGACGGTGCTGAACATCTTGGTAACCATCACCGTAGAAGGTGTGGCTTTCAACTAGGTTGTAGCCAGCAAACGGTGGGAATTGATCACGTAGCGGGTGCTTGTCGAACTTCTCAACTAGCGTTTCAGCCATCACCTTGATGCTCGCTTCGTTGTCAGGCTTACCAATGTTGATGATTTGGCTGTCACAAAGGTTGTCTTTGTTCTCAATAATGCGGAATAGCGCTTCAATTGCCTCTGAGATATCGGTGAAACAACGTTTTTGCTCACCGCCGTCAATCAGCTTGATTGGCGTACCTTCAACTAGGTTTAAGATCAGCTGAGTAATCGCACGGCTAGAGCCAACACGAGCTGAGTTTAAACTATCTAGGCGAGGGCCCATCCAGTTAAATGGACGGAATAGGGTGAACTTAAGGTTGTCTTTTTTACCGTAAGCCCAAATTACGCGGTCAAGCAGCTGCTTAGAGGTTGAGTAAATCCAACGCTGGCGGTTAATTGGACCAGTAATTAGCGGTGAAGTATCTTCGTCAAACTGCTCGTCAGTACACATACCGTAAACTTCAGAGGTCGATGGGAAGATGATGCGCTTGTTGTATTTCACACAGGCACGAACGATTTTTAAGTTCTCTTCAAAATCTAGCTCGAATACTTTTAGTGGGTTACGGGTGTACTCGATTGGTGTAGCAATCGCAACCAGCGGTAATACGATGTCACACTTCTTAATGTGGTATTCAATCCACTCGTTGTGAATGGTGATGTCGCCTTCAACAAAGTGGAAGTCTGGGTGCTCAAGGTGTTGCTCAATTTGGTTTGAGCTCATGTCCATGGCGTAGATTTCGTACTTGCCATCGTCAAGTAAACGCTTAGTTAGGTGGTTACCAATAAAGCCATTGGCACCCATGATCAGTACTTTTTGGCGACGAGTAGCAGCAATGACCGCACTGGCTTGCGGGCCAAAACGCATGCCTTCTACTAGGTGCATTTCAGCGGCTAGTTGATCACCACTTAGGAATAAGCCATTTTCAGTTTGGCCAGAGTTAACCTGCAGTGCACCTTGTGCACAGGCAATTGTCAGCGGCTTAGTTGCTACGATTGTGCCAGGGGTAACGTCGTAGTTTTTATCAATCGCTTTAGCGCTCCAGATAATGACTTTACGCTCACCTAGGAAAGAGAAAGCACCTGGGAATGGCTCAGTTACCGCGCGAACTAGGTTAAATACGGTGCGTGCATCGTTGGTCCACTTAATTTCACCATCAGCTGGGGTGCGGCGACCAAAGTAGGTTGCTTGGCTTGCATCTTGCGGTGTCAGTGTGTGAGTGCCAGCAACGATAGCAGGTAGCGTGTTTGCAAGTAGCTCTGAAGCTGCTTTAGTCATAGCTGCGTGCAGTGTTGCTGCTGTGTCTTCGTCGCTAATGGCGATTTTTTGCTGAGCAACAATATCACCGGCATCAGGCTTAGCTGTCATAGTGTGTAACGTCACACCAGTTTCTGTTTCACCATTTACCAGTACCCAGTTGATTGGCGCGCGGCCACGGTAGTTAGGTAGTAGTGAACCGTGTAGGTTGAAGCCGCCTTTAGGGGCAATGTCTAAGATCTCTTGGCTTAGCATGTGGCGATAGTAGAAAGAGAACAATGCATCTGGCTGCATCTTCTTAATCTTTTCAACCCAAAGTGGGTGGTTTACATCTTCAGGTGCGAATACTGGGATACCTTTGCTTGCAGCTAGCTTAGCAACAGACTCAAAGAATACATTTTCGTTAGCATCGTCAACATGGGTGAATACTGCTGCGATTTCTACGCCAGCCTCAAGCATGCTCTTGATGGCAGCGCAACCAATGTTGTGATAAGCAAATACGACTGCTTTCATGGGATTTCCTTACAAAGTTAAATTTTAAATAGCTGCTACTGCTTACTTTCATCGAGCTCACGTGCTTTCTTGGTGGCGGCGCCTACCAAGATGTCTTGCACGTAGTAGCGAGGTCTAGCTCTTACGTCGGAATAAATTCGGCCAATATATTCGCCTAGCAACCCAAGTCCAACAAATTGGGCGCCAATAAAGATAAATAGTACCGAGAATAGTGGGAATACACCGTCAACGCCCCATTCGGCGCCGTAAATTAGGCGAAGCCCCATTAATACCACTGCTAGCATCAAACCCAGTGCGGCAATACCGCCACCAACTAGGCTTAGCATACGTAATGGTGCTGTGGTCATACTGGTGAGCAAATCAAACATCAAATTGATCAGGCTCATAAAGCTGTATTTTGAGTCACCGGCAGCACGTTCGGCGTGCATTACGTCTATCTCAACCGTGTTGCGAGCAAAGCCGTTAGCAAGAATTGGGATAAAAGTGCTGCGCTCATGACACTCAAGCATGGCATTAACTACATGGCGACGGTATGCACGCAACATACAACCATAGTCATTCATCTCAACACCGGTTGAGCGCTTAACTAGCTTGTTGATCAGTTTAGACGGGTAACGACGTAAACGACTATCTTGGCGGTTCTTACGCACGGTACCAACAGAGTCATAGCCTTCTTCGGCTTTTGCTACCAGGTTAGGGATTTCTTCTGGCGGATTTTGCAGGTCAGCATCTAGGGTGACAATTAAGTCGCCACGTACATGCTCAAAGCCGGCCATAATAGCGCTGTGTTGACCATAGTTGCGGTTAAGAATTACGCCGACAACGTGACTGTCTTTCTCAGATGCTGCCGCTTCAATTAGCTCAGCACTTTTATCACGGCTACCATCGTCAATTAGAATAAGTTCATAATCTTTATCCATCGAGTCTGCAGCGGCTACTGTGCGCTTGATTAGCTCTGGCAAGCTGGCTTCTTCGTTGTATACGGGAATGACAATCGAAACGAAGTCGATACTTTGGTTGTGTTTCATGTTTATTGTCCAACAATGTCTTTAATAGCGGCAATTACCCGATCGATATCGGTTAACTCCATTGACGGGAATAATGGCAGTGAGCAAATCTGCTGACTATTGCGCTCGGTATTGCTTAGGTTTGGATTGATTTCACCAAATAAGCTAGCGTAATTTTCGCGGTAGTATTTTTGGGTGTGGATGGCTTTAAAGTGAATACCCGCGCCAATACCACGTACTTTTAACGCAGCAATGAGATCGTCTCGGTTAATCCCGGTTTGACTCGGGTCAACACGAACGATCATTAGGTGCCAGCAATGTTTGTGGTCATATTCAGGGATAGCTAATGGTGTAAAGCCATCTAGTTGAGCGAGCTGCTGGCGGTAGTAGGTGACTAGCTCTGTACGTTTAGCTGTGATTTGTTCAATGCGCTCAAGCTGGCCAAGGGCCAATACAGCGCAAATATCTGGCATATTGTATTTAAAGCCTGGCTCAATCACTTCTGCCTGAGGTGCACGACCTTGAGTCTCACGATCAAAAGCGTCAACGCCAAGGCCATGGAATTTCAAGCGGCGAACTCTTTCGGCAAGCTTGGCATCATGAGTGGTTAAAATGCCGCCTTCTGCTGTAGTGACGTTTTTAATAGCATGCAAAGAGAATAAGCAAGTTCCCGTTTTGCCGATTGGTCGACCTTGGTATTCGGTACCTAGCGCGTGCGCAGCGTCTTCAACAATAGCAATACCATGTTTGTCGCCAAGGGCATATAAAGCATCTAAGTCTAAGCTCGCACCAGAGTAGTGTACTGGCACAATGGCTTTGGTCTTGTCGGTAATTAGTGGCTCAATTAGCTCAGCTGTTGTCATTAAGGTATCTTGGTCAACGTCAACAAATACTGGCTTAGCGCCTAACAGGGTAATTAGGTTTACTGTTGATACCCAAGTAAGAGACGGAGTAATTACTTCATCACCTGGGCCTACCCCTAGAGCAAGCAGAACAAGGTGCATGCCGGCAGATGCGCTACTTAAGCTGACCACGTGAGAGGTTTGGGTATATTGTTGAACTTGGTTTTCTAGCTCAGCACTTTTAGGGCCTGTGGTGATCCAGCCTGAGCGCAGCACATCTGTGACAGCTTGAATATCATTATCATCAATGGCTGGTCGACATAAAGGGAGAAATGCCTGACTCATGTTATATCCTTAAACCTGTACCTAGCTGCACATTCCAAAACTCAGGTACATGCTTCTGGATCACATGTCTCTGTATTAGATATAGCAAGCTGGATGAAAGCGATAAGCGCTCGATAGTCGGATTGCTTATCTAGCAAAGCGGCGATTATATCGTTTTATGGCTCGCAATGTAGTGCTTGGCCTTAATTTAAGCTGAAAAATGTACAGTTTTTTTAATCAGCAGCCAAAGTTAGCTATTTTAGCTATATAAAGTTAACGTCTACCTACGACTTTATTACCTATCGTTAGTTCATTAACGGTCGTTTTCACCATACTTTGATGTGACGTTCAAACATAATGCAGGCTCGTAATAGCTAGTACCTTTATCAAGATGTACTAAAAATCTACGTTTTAGCCCGCAAAAACAGCGATTAGTTCATTAAGTATTCGCTTAAGCTGTAAATCATAAAAAACTTCAAAAAAGCCCTTGCGCAAAAATCTAAGCTCCCTATAATGCGCTCCCACTGACACGGCGCAGCGGCCAACACAAAGTGTAGGTAGCAAGCGTGACAGTTTGATTTGAAGGCATTTAAGCCACTCAAATCAAGGCGAAAAGAAAGTTTGAAAAAACACTTGACGCCAACGCGGGAAAGCGTAGAATACGCAGCCCTGACCCGATGAGCCAAGCGCTAACGGGATGCTCTTTAACAATATGACAAGTATATCTGTGTGGACATTCACAGAGCGTTAAATTCGACAGATTCATCTTTTGATGAGTCACAAAATTTAAAACTCAAAGATGTTCATACGACACAAGTTAATTTGAATTGATGATTCGATTTAAATTGACGCATGACAGTAGAATTCATTGAGTCGAACGAAAGTTCGTAAAAACTTTTAATTGAAGAGTTTGATCATGGCTCAGATTGAACGCTGGCGGCAGGCCTAACACATGCAAGTCGAGCGGAAACGAGTTATCTGAACCTTCGGGGGACGATAACGGCGTCGAGCGGCGGACGGGTGAGTAATGCCTAGGGATCTGCCCAGTCGAGGGGGATAACAGTTGGAAACGACTGCTAATACCGCATACGCCCTACGGGGAAAGGAGGGGACCTTCGGGCCTTTCGCGATTGGATGAACCTAGGTGGGATTAGCTAGTTGGTGAGGTAATGGCTCACCAAGGCAACGATCCCTAGCTGTTCTGAGAGGATGATCAGCCACACTGGGACTGAGACACGGCCCAGACTCCTACGGGAGGCAGCAGTGGGGAATATTGCACAATGGGGGAAACCCTGATGCAGCCATGCCGCGTGTGTGAAGAAGGCCCTAGGGTTGTAAAGCACTTTCAGCGAGGAGGAAAGGTTAGTGGTTAATACCTACTAGCTGTGACGTTACTCGCAGAAGAAGGACCGGCTAACTCCGTGCCAGCAGCCGCGGTAATACGGAGGGTCCGAGCGTTAATCGGAATTACTGGGCGTAAAGCGTACGCAGGCGGTTCGTTAAGCCAGATGTGAAAGCCCCGGGCTCAACCTGGGAATTGCATTTGGAACTGGCGAACTAGAGTCTTGTAGAGGGAGGTAGAATTTCAGGTGTAGCGGTGAAATGCGTAGAGATCTGAAGGAATACCGGTGGCGAAGGCGGCCTCCTGGACAAAGACTGACGCTCATGTACGAAAGCGTGGGGAGCAAACGGGATTAGATACCCCGGTAGTCCACGCCGTAAACGATGTCTACTCGGAGTTTGGTGTCTTGAACACTGGGCTCTCAAGCTAACGCATTAAGTAGACCGCCTGGGGAGTACGGCCGCAAGGTTAAAACTCAAATGAATTGACGGGGCCCGCACAAGCGGTGGAGCATGTGGTTTAATTCGATGCAACGCGAAGAACCTTACCTACTCTTGACATCCAGAGAACTTTCCAGAGATGGATTGGTGCCTTCGGGAACTCTGAGACAGGTGCTGCATGGCTGTCGTCAGCTCGTGTTGTGAAATGTTGGGTTAAGTCCCGCAACGAGCGCAACCCTTATCCTTATTTGCCAGCACTTCGGGTGGGAACTTTAGGGAGACTGCCGGTGATAAACCGGAGGAAGGTGGGGACGACGTCAAGTCATCATGGCCCTTACGAGTAGGGCTACACACGTGCTACAATGGCGTATACAGAGGGTTGCGAGACCGCGAGGTGGAGCTAATCTCAGAAAGTACGTCGTAGTCCGGATTGGAGTCTGCAACTCGACTCCATGAAGTCGGAATCGCTAGTAATCGTAGATCAGAATGCTACGGTGAATACGTTCCCGGGCCTTGTACACACCGCCCGTCACACCATGGGAGTGGGCTGCAAAAGAAGTGGGTAGCATAACCTTCGGGAGTGCGCTCACCACTTTGTGGTTCATGACTGGGGTGAAGTCGTAACAAGGTAGCCCTAGGGGAACCTGGGGCTGGATCACCTCCTTATCGACACGAATTTAGACCTGTTGAGTGTTCACACAGATAACTTGTCGCTTCTTTTATAAGAAGTGAGAGTCAAATGCGCCGCGAGCCGGTTAGCATTGTTCTTTAACAATTTGGAAAGCTGATAGTATTTTTATGTGAAAACATAAAATGCGAAATAATTGAGTTCTCAAAACACTATTTAAGTGTCTTGAATATTCTAAAACTAAGGCGATACACATGAATGAGTTTACTCATTGGTGTGATTTATCAAATAAACCAGCTAGTCACCTATGTGGCTTGAATGACTTACATTAGTAAGACTCATTTGGGTTGTATGGTTAAGTGACTAAGCGTATACGGTGGATGCCTTGGCAGTCAGAGGCGATGAAGGACGTAGTAACTTGCGAAAAGCGTTGGCGAGCTAGTAACAAGCATTTGAGTCAACGATGTCCGAATGGGGAAACCCAATTGCATAAGCAATTATCCTAACGTGAATACATAGCGTTAGGAGGCAAACCCGGGGAACTGAAACATCTAAGTACCCGGAGG
>NZ_CP036200.1:2490000-2652500 GCF_004295345.1 Shewanella maritima
TCGGAATCGATAACCGCTGAAAGCATCTAAGCGGGAAGCGAGCCCTAAGATGAGTCATCCCTAGGTCTTTAAGACCTCTAAAGAGCCGTTCGAGACTAGGACGTTGATAGGCATGGTGTGTAAGCGTTGTGAGGCGTTGAGCTAACATGTACTAATGACTCGTGAGGCTTAACCATACAACCCAGATGGGTTTTGCTAGGTGGTTATAACCTTAGATTTTAGATAGAGCACTTAGATAGTGTGACTCAATTACAAAAAGCAATAACAGCTTTCCGAATTAATCTAATGGCTACAGAGAATAAAGTAGCGGTTAGATAACAAATTTGTCTGGAGACAATAGCATTGTGGTCCCACCTGAATCCATTCCGAACTCAGCAGTGAAACGCAATCGCGCCGATGGTAGTGTGGGGTTTCCCCATGTGAGAGTAGGTCATTTCCAGACGCCTAATTAGCTTTTACTATAAGTGAAAGCGAGTCTCCTAGCCTTGACACGTTAGCGACTAAAAAAGAATTTAGACTTCGGTCTAAAGGAGCGGTAGTTCAGTTGGTTAGAATACCGGCCTGTCACGCCGGGGGTCGCGGGTTCGAGTCCCGTCCGCTCCGCCAACATAAAGAGAAAAGCCTCATCGATTGATGAGGCTTTTTTCGTTTTGCACGTTCGAAAAAGCGGTAGTTCAGTTGGTTAGACTCTTTTGAATAGCAAGCGGCCTGTCTCGTGTGCCGAAGGCACACGGGCTTAAAAGCAAGTCCGCCCCAGCTTACGCGCTCGTGAGCTTGTGGCTATCGCCACCCTCGCCCACCAACATAAAGAAAAAAGCCTCACCGATTGATGGGGCTTTTTTGTTTTACGCGTTCAAAAATCATAGTTGGTCTGGAGATAAGTGCTTTCACTCCCCACGTCAGTTAGGGGTTGGCTAGTACCAATAGTCGCCCACGGTGCTTAGATAAAGCTTTTTCTCGTAGGTGCCGGTATTTTTATGTTTCTGGCATCCAAACATCCTGAATGGCCTTTCGAGGTCGGTGAAGTGTTTTTCAGCACGACATATTTCTATATGCAGATTATCTGATTTTATTTTCTGAAAACTAAAACATACATAACAAATATTTGTTTTAGTGCTTCCTTATAATGTGAAACTCAGTACACTAGGCAAGTGTTTAATGCTTTGTCTTTAGGTTGTTCAAGTGGATTGTCGATTAGGTTGTGGTGCCTGCTGTATTGCGCCATCTATAACTAGCCCAATACCTGGAATGCCCAATGGCAAGCCTGCTGGCGTGCGTTGCGTCCAGTTAAATGACGATAACTTGTGTAAGATTTTTGGTCAGCCCGAACGCCCTGATGTTTGTGGTGCTTTTGTGCCTTGTGAAGATGTTTGTGGTGATACTAATGAGCAAGCATTGATCTTAATCACTGAGCTTGAACAAAGTACTGGCTAACTCTTGGCAGTAGAAGTAGCAACAGAAGTAGAGTAACTGAAGTATGAAACTAACTCGATATACAGACTACGGCATTCGTATTTTGATGTACGTGGCAATGCAGCACGAGCGTGAAAAGCTGTTTCGTATTGCAGAAGTTACCGAGGTATTTACTCTGTCGTCAAATCATGTGGCAAAGATTATTCACCACCTAGGCAAGCTCGGTTATATCAATACCATTCGCGGAAAAAGCGGCGGCTTTAAACTGGCAGTGTTACCTAGCGAGATCAATTTAGGGCAATTAATACGTGAGCTGGAAAACTCATTGGCCCCGATTGATTGTGATGAACCAAGATGCCGCTTCACGTCTGTATGCGCATTCAAAGGCATACTTGGTAAGGCTGTTGCTGCTTATCTTGCCGTGTTAGATGAATATACCCTTGCTGACATTGTAGTGAATAAGTCAGAGTTGATGTCGACTTTATCTGATCTTGCTATTCCAGTGTTGACGCTTGAGTCGTAGTCACTTGTTCTGCAATTAAGTTAGGCTTGGTATTACGGTCAAGCACATTTGCCACAATCTCACCATTAGCGTCATATAAGCTAGATGCGCTGACTAGCCTCACCCCATTCTGGGTGAGTAAATTCATATTCTTCTTTAAGTAACTCACCGTTTCAGGGTATGGGTGACCAATTAGGATGACTTGCCCTAGCTGCTTTGCTTGATCAATAGCTAATCTGAATTGTTTGTCTAGCGCGCTATAACGTTTGTCATTGTCTAAAAACACTTGTCGATATAGCAGCGGTACGCCTGCTGTTTCAGCTTGTACTGTTGCCTTGCTAAATTTAGTGGTTACGCTGTCGACAAAATAGAGATTCTTTTGCTTTAGGCTCTGCATGACCCACTTCATTGGCGTTGATAGCTGGGTAAAGAAACTACCCATGTGGTTATTAACGCCTTTAGCAAACGGAATGTCTTCTACGGCATCAATAACTGTTTGTTTGATTTGCCGCTCGTTCATTTGATTGGTGAGCCCACCAGGACCTAGCTTGCGACCGTCAAGCGACTGCATAGGAATGTGCAGCATGATCTCGTGACCATTACTGTAGCCCTGCTGAGCCAAAGTTTTGCCTAGTGGCGTATGTGGTAGCACAGCAAGGGTGATATTAGGATCTAATGACAGCACAGCTTTGTCCGTTTGCCGATAACCAATATCGTCAATAATAATGGCGAGATTGGCGGCAAATGCCGGAAAGCATGTCAGTAAACATGTAACTGTTAATAGTAATAAGCGCACGGTTCTGAGTAATCGGTATATAGTTTTAGTTATTATTTTGCGAAATCCAATTAATTGCAGAGCTTATATGTAGGTCTTTAAGAGGATCATCTAAATTATAAGCTGTGATTATAGGCACATTTGTGTTTGTTGATACAGTGTTAAAGTCGACTTTTATGTCTGGAGCGATGCCGACACTGTGAATGTCATTGCCCTTAGGTGTGTTGTATTTGGCAATGGTTAGTTTGATGGCATTTCCTTGAGACAACATAGGAATAAGGCTTTGTACAGTTCCTTTGCCAAAGCTTTTCTCTCCCAGTAACACGGCTCGGTCATTTTCTTGCAGCGCCGCTGCTAACACCTCTGAGGCCGAAGCCGAGCCTTTATTGATCAGTACCGCGACTGGCAACTGGTTGAAAATAGTGTGCTTAGAAGCATAGTAGTCTTCATTGGCATCAAAAAAGCGTCCTTGAGTCGAGACGATGCGTCCTTTATCGAGAAATAAATCGGCGATTTCGATAGCTTGATCTAACAACCCACCCGGATTATTGCGCACATCCAAGATTACGCCATCTAGCTGCAGCTCTTGCCAGGCTATAGACTGTTTAATAATGGCCTTGGCTGCATCAGACTGAAAATTGGCGATATTAATGTAACCAATATTGTTGATTACTCTCGCCTGGATTGACTCAATGTGCACGTGGCTTGGTGATATGATCAACTCGCGCTGCTCATCTAAAGCATCAGATACTACAGTTAAGTTTATCGCCTGGTTTTGCTGGCTATGTTGTTTAATACCCGTGAGCACCATGTTGAGGTTACTCTCAGTTACCTCTACTTCATTGAAGTGAGAAATCACATCACCGGGCATAATACCGGCGTTAGCTGCAGGGGAGCCTGCAAAAGGAGTGATGACGGTTATTTTGCCGCCTTCAGTCGCAACCTCGAAGCCAAAACCAAAATACTCACCTTTATTGCTGTCGGTAAGGGATTGGAACGCTTGACGATTAAGGAAGCCTGAATAGGGGTCGAGGTGTTTAAACACACCATCAATTGCCGCCTTGATAAGCTCTGGGCGCTCGACCTGATTAAGGTAATAAGTTTCGACAGTGTCGATAACATCATATAGCAGCGCTAAATCATATTCTTGGCCGCTGGATTCTGCTCGAATGAAAGTATGTTCTGAGCTAGATAAGCTCACTGACATTGCAACAAGTACGCCGCAAATAAAGCATGCTAGATAACGCAAAGACTGGTGCATAACATCCCCTTGTGAAGCAAGGGCGGCGTCATCACGTGTGCTTTATAAACCAGATTGGTTAGCGACAATATCTCGCTGGGTTGACGGCTTGCCCTTTGTGCCTTATCTCAAAGTATAGGCCAGGTTCTGCTTGTCCACCTGAACGTCCTACTAATCCGATGGATTCGCCTTTGCTCACTGCATCGCCGACTTCGCGTAAAAGCGCCTGGGCATGGCCATAGAGGCTCATATAGCCTTCACCATGATCAATGACTAAAACCATACCAAAGCCGCGTAACCAGTCTGAATAAATGACTTTTCCGTCGGCAACCGCTTGAATATCTTGGCCTTCAGGTGCAGATAAGATGGTGCCTTTCCAGTTAATTTGCCCTGAGCGGCGGCTACCGAATTTTTTCGATGTCCGGCCTTTGGTCGGCCATTTTAGTTTGCCCTTCAATTTAGCAAGACCATCCATGCTTGGGCTGTTCTTAGCGGCGCGCATTGCCTGCTGCACGATTTGCTTAAGGCTGGCTTCTTCGATTTGCAGCTGCTCAAGCTCAGCACCTTTGCTTGATAGGGTGCGCTGAAGCTGAGTTAGGGTTTGCTGACGCTGATTTTGTTCGGCTGAAAGAGTTTTGGCGTACTTTTGTTGACTCAATATGGTTGAGTTGAGCTTTTGCTGTTGTTGTTGTTGCTGGCTTACCACTTGATTTAATTCTTGCGCAGTAGATTTTAAATCAGCGATAGCCTGCATGCGGGCGTTATTGAGGTATTGATAGTAAGTTAGCATACGCTCAACTGTGGCAGGATTTTGCTGGTTGAGCATCATTTTGCTGTAGTCGTGATTGCCGGCAAGGTACGCGCTTGATAATTGCTTTGAGAGTGTCTTTTGTTGTTTCTGCTTGCGTTTATCTAGCTCAACACGCTGCAGGTTTAATTCTTCGAGCTGTTTGTTTAGCGAGGCGAGCTCAGTCTTAGTTTGATTAACTTGCTGCGCGGCTTTGGCGATGGCCTTTTCATCGCTTTGTAGCAGCGCGATCAGCTTTTCACGTTGTTTGCTGGTGTCTTGTAGTGAGCTTTGCTGCTTGGAGATCTGAGCCTGAATTGCTTTAAGCTCTGATTGACGTTTTTCAAGATCAGCACTTTGGGCAGAAGAGGTTAGCAATAAAAAGCCAGCGATAACGCTGGCTTTAACAAGGTGTCGAAGGATCACGTTTATTCTTTTACTCTGTTATGTCGATGATGCAACGTCCTGACATTTCAGCAGGAATCTTTTGTCCCATCAACGATAACATAGTCGGAGCGATATCGCTTAATCTTCCGTCAGCTTTTATTTGTGCTTCACGGCCGACATAAATAAATGGTACTAACTCGCTAGTATGGGCAGTATGTGCCTGACCTGTACTTTCATCAGCCATTTGCTCAGCATTACCGTGGTCGGCAGTAATAATGCACTCGCCGCCTACTTTTTGTAGCGCTTCAACTACGCGACCAATACAGCTATCAACCGCCTCACAGGCTTTAACTGCCGCATCAAAACTACCAGTGTGACCAACCATGTCGCCATTAGGATAGTTACAGATGATCACGTCATAGTCGGTAGACTCGATAGCACCGACAAGTTTGTCGGTTAGCTCAGTAGAGCTCATTTCTGGCTGTAAGTCGTAAGTTGCCACTTTAGGTGATTCAATAAGAATACGGTCTTCGCCCTCAAATGGCTGCTCTTTGCCACCGTTGAAGAAGAAAGTGACGTGTGCATATTTCTCAGTCTCAGAAATACGTAGCTGCTTTTTACCCAAGTTTTGTAAGGTTTCACCTAGGGTATTAACCAAATCTTCTGACGGGTAGGCAATAGGGGCGTTAATGTCTGCAGCGTACTCGGTCAGCATAACAAAGTTAACTTCAGGCGTTTTATTACGAGCAAAACCATCAAAGTCAGCATTGACGAAACTGCGAGTAATTTGACGCGCGCGGTCAGCACGGAAGTTCATAAAGATCAGTGCGTCACCATCATTAAGTGTGGCGATGTCACCATTAGCGTTAGTAATAGCTGATGCCGCCACAAATTCGTCGTTTTCATCGCGGGCATAAGCGGCTTCTAGTGCATCAACCGCGTTGCTATAAGTATGCTCAGCTTTACCTTCGGTAATTAGCTCATAGGCTTTAGTCACACGTTCCCAGCGGTTGTCACGATCCATGGCGTAGTAGCGGCCAATAATCGATGCCACTTGACCGCAACCTTGCTCGGCAAACATCTCGCTAAAGTGCGCTAGGCTACCTTTGGCGCTGCGAGGTGGCGTATCACGACCGTCTAGGAATGCATGCAAATAAACTTTTTTGGCACCGCGCGCGATGGCAAGCTTGCACATAGCTTCGATATGCTCTTCGTGGCTATGTACACCGCCTGGTGACAATAAGCCCATAATGTGCACCGCGCCGTCGTTAGCAATAGCTTTATCAACAGCTGTAACTAATGCTGGGTTGTGGTCGAACTCATTGTCAGCAATGGCTTTGCTAATGCGGGTGAGTTCTTGGTAAACAATGCGGCCTGAACCGATATTAATATGGCCGACTTCTGAGTTACCCATTTGACCATCAGGCAAACCTACGTCAATACCTGAGCCCGAAATCAGACTACTAGGGTAAGTGGCGCTAAGCTTGTCTAGCACTGGCGTGTTGGCATGATAAATTGCGTTATCTTTTGGATTGTCACGGTATCCCCATCCATCGAGGATCAATAACGCCAATGGGCGTTTTGCAGTTGTCATTGTGCTACCTCTTAGTAAGCAAAGTTTGAATGTTAAGAAATTGGCGATGAAATTTTGAATTGTATGAATATTACTACTTATCCTGCGGTGTAAAAAGATCAAAGGGCGTATTGATGCGTCTGGTGTTATAAATTTTCAATCTAAATTACAAAAAACGCTGCAATGCTGGTCGATGCCTGATTTGAAGCGATTCTTTGGTGAAACTTCAATAGCAAAACTATATACTCGTGGCTCGTTATTAGCGTCAATGTCTCTAAATAGGCTGTAAACATGCAAGAATACATTCAATTTTTTCAAGCTAACCCAATTCTAAGTCTGGCTTGGGTTGGTTTATTTGTGGCTTTTATTGTGACCACGGTTAAGTCAGCAACCTCAAAAGTAGCCAACATCAATCACCAAACATTGACTCAAATGGTGAATAAGCAAGACGCCATTGTGGTAGATGTGCGCTCAAAAGATGAGTTTAAAAAAGGTCACATCGTAGGGGCGAAAAACGTCACTATGTCTGAAATCAAAAATAATCAAGCTACAAGCCTTGAAAAGCATAAAACTAGTCCCATTATAGTTGTATGTAACGCTGGCATGACTTCATCGCAAGCAGCGCAACTACTGGTTAAACAAGGCTTTGAAAGCGTATCTAACCTAACTGGCGGTATGACTGACTGGAAAGCAGCAAACCTGCCTGTAGTTGCAGGTAAGCGATAAGTAGCTGACAAATAAAACCGCGTTTGCAGACATGCATTCGAAGGTAAAAACATAGGATCCTGCTTAAACAAAGGGCTTAGTAATAAGTTTCAATTAGGTAGACCGAGACGGGTATAAGGGTTAGGTGATTCACTTAACCCACTAACAATAAACCCGATAAATAAGCATCAACAAATTATATTATTAGGTAGGACATCATGGCTGAAGAAGTAGCAAACAACGCAGAAAACCCACAGTTCAACATTCAACGCATCTACATGAAAGATGTGTCTTTTGAAACGCCAAACAGCCCAGCTGTTTTCCAAAAAGAGTGGACGCCAGAAGTTAAACTGGACCTAGATACTCGTAGTAACAAGCTAGCTGATGACACTTATGAAGTGATTTTATCGCTAACTGTGACTGCTAATAATGGCGACGAAACTGCGTTCTTATGTGAAGTTCAGCAAGCGGGAATTTTCTCAATCGCTGGTCTAACTGAGCCACAACTAGCTCACTCACTAGGTGCATACTGCCCTAATGTACTATTCCCATACGCTCGCGAAGCAGTTAGCAGCTTAGTTTCTCGAGGTACTTTCCCACAACTAAACCTAGCGCCAGTTAACTTTGACGCACTATTTGCTCAATACGTTCAACAGCGCCAAGCTGAAGCGTCAACTGAAGAAGCAAACGCATAATTACTATGAGTAACACTGCCGACATTACGGTACTAGGGGCGGGGTCTTACGGCACCGCCCTTGCCATCTCTCTTGCGAGTAATGGTCACCGAACCTTGCTTTGGGGTCATGAGCCTGAGCACATGCACAAATTGGCAAACGATCGCCGTAATGACGAGTTTTTGCCAGGGATTGATTTTCCTGACAGTCTCGAAATTGAAGCTGATTTAGCAACTGCGCTAGCTGCCAGCAATAATGTGCTGGTTGTGGTGCCAAGCCATGTGTTTGGTGAAGTGCTGCAATTAGCAAAACCTTTGCTACGTGACGATGCGCGTATTGTGTGGGCGACAAAAGGCCTTGAGCCTGAAACCGGTCGTTTACTGCAAGATGTTGCTCGCGAGCAGCTTGGTGAGCAGTTCCCGCTAGCGGTATTGTCGGGCCCGACATTTGCCAAAGAGCTTGCTGCTGGTATGCCAACTGCAATTTCTGTAGCCGGTACTTGCCCTGAGTTTACGCAGGACTTAGTAGACCTTCTGCACAGCCCTAAGCGTTTGCGCGTTTATGCGAATGAGGACTTTATTGGCCTGCAACTTGGCGGTGCAGTTAAAAACGTTATCGCAATTGGCGCGGGTATGTCTGACGGTATTGGCTTTGGTGCTAATGCTCGCACAGCGTTAATTACTCGTGGCTTAGTTGAGTTAACTCGTTTAGGCGTGGCGTTAGGTGCTGGCAACAACACTTTTATGGGCATGGCTGGCTTGGGTGACTTGGTATTAACATGTACCGACAACCAATCGCGTAACCGTCGTTTTGGTTTGGCGTTAGGTCAAGGCAAAGACGTTGATACCGCGCAAGTTGAAATTGGCCAGGTGGTTGAAGGTTATCGCAACACTAAAGAGGTTTACACTCTTGCTAAACGCTTAGGTGTTGAAATGCCGATTACTGAGCAAATTTATCAGGTGCTATACCAAGGTAAGCATCCGGCTGATGCGGCTAAAGAGCTGCTTGGGCGTGACAAAAAGATGGAAACGCCAGAGAGCTAATTGGCTTGATAACGAGCAGTGTTTTATCGATAAAAGGGTGCTAATATAGCGCCCTTTTTTGTGTCTGATTAAAAATCGCCCAACATTTGGCTGGCTGATTTTAGTGGTAAGTGAGAACAAACGTGAAACATCAAGATGTGATCATTATTGGCGCGGGAGCGGCAGGCTTAATGTGCGCCGCAACGGCGGGTTATCGCGGCAAGCAAGTGCTGGTACTAGATAATGCCAAGCAAGCAGGGCGTAAAATTTTGATCAGTGGTGGTGGGCGTTGTAACTTCACTAACCAAAAAGTTGAGCCGCACCAGTTTATTTGCGCCAACCCTCATTTTGTTAAATCTGCACTGGCGCGCTATAAGTCGAGCGACTTTATTGAGCTGGTTGAGCGTCATGGGGTTGAGTACCACGAGCGCGATCACGGCCAGCTATTTTGCAATCACTCAGCCAAAGAAATTGTCACCATGCTGATGACTGAGTGTGATTGGGCGAGTGTCAATGTGCAGCTGCGCACCGAGATCGCTAAAGTTGAAAAGCTAGCTTCTGGTCAATTCAAACTGACTACTTCTAATGGTGACTATAGTTGTGATTCGCTGGTCATTGCCACTGGTGGCTTGTCGATGCCAAAACTTGGGGCGACACCGTTTGGCTATCAATTAGCTGAGCAGTTTGGCTTAAAGGTGCTGCCAACTAGTGCAGGCTTAGTACCATTTACCTGGCATGCTGAGCAAAAAGCGCAGTTTGAGGGATTATCTGGCATCGCTGTGCCTTCGACCATTACTGCCGAAAACGGCACTCAGTTTAGTGAAGCCTTGCTATTTACCCATCGCGGTTTATCAGGCCCCGCGGTACTGCAAATTTCTAACTATTGGAAGCCAGGGCAAGCAATCCACATCAACCTACTACCTAATGATGATGCCATCGAGTTAATGACATCTGCTTTAGAAAGTAGCCCTAAACAAAGCCTGCGTAACACCCTAAGTCAGTGGCTGCCAAAGCGTTTAGTAGAAGCCCTGTTTGGCAGTGCGCAATTAGATAAAGCGCTCAATCAACTTGGTCACGGTGAGCGTGATGCTATTGCCAAGCAGCTAAACAAATGGTCGTTAGTGATGAACGGCACTGAGGGTTATCGCACCGCAGAGGTAACCTTGGGCGGCGTTGATACCAATGAGTTATCGTCAAAAACCATGGAAGCGAAACAAGTACCGGGCTTATTCTTCGCCGGTGAAGTAATGGATGTCAGCGGCTGGCTCGGCGGTTTTAACTTCCAGTGGGCATGGTCATCGGGTGTGGCTGTGGGAATGGCGGTGTAAAGGTAGAACTAGCATTTTGTGTGCACACTCAAATGCTATGGTTTGAACGATCAACACGCCTTAATCAAGCTATTGCTTTGACAAACGTTTTTTAAGCGGCTCCAAGTGATGACGTTTAGCAAATAAGATAGGGATCAGCACAAAGGTTAACTCCCAGGCCAAACTTGAGTGCAGCGCTGCGACTATACTTAGTGCTGCAACTAAGGGCTCAGATAGTGTGTCCTTACTGCGAGCTTGTAACTTGTCAATATCAAGCCCTTCTATACGAAGCTCTGGGTGGTTAGCCAATCGGCGCCACCCTAGCCACAACATGACGCCCACAGCTAATAGGTTCAAGCTATAGACCACCAAAATTAGGGTTTGGCTGTCATCCACATTTATGAACTGATTAGTTACCGGGATCAGCATCAGAAAGGCCAGCAACCACAATTGTTGCATCATCAAGCTGCGGTCTACATGCTTCATGACAGAGAACAATTCAACGTGTTTAACCCAGTTAGCTGCTATTACGGCAAATGTAAGTAAATAGACACCCATTTCCGGCAGGTTTGCCATGAGTAGCGCATTGATTTCACTCGCAGAAGGTTCGCTGCTAATTGCGGGTAACTCGACATTACTTATCAGTAGAATAAGACTGAGTGCGAATACATTGTCAGCTAATCGCTGCAGACGCATTTTTGCCAGTTGTGGGTCTAGCATATTCGTTTTCCTTTGCTTTAGTCACACACCTGGATTTTAGTCTACTTTAGAAAGTCACTAATTAGTACTTTGTGCTCTAACCCTTAATATAGCTTGCCAGTGCAATAAAAAATGGCACACCGACAAGCACGTTAAATGGAAAGGTGATCCCAAGTGATGCAGTAATAGACAGCCCGGCGTTGGCCTCGGGTAAGCTTTGTTTCATCGCCGCAGGCACTGCAATATAAGAAGCACTTGCGCCTAACACGGCAATAAGTGCAACGCCGCCTGCGCTTAGCCCATCAGCACCCCTAAACCGATACCCGCGCTACCGCCAATGAGTGGCATCAATACCGAAAAGCTGATTAAGAACAGGCTGTTGCTCTTTAATGTTGATAATTGCTCTGCAGCGACCATACCCATTTTTAATAAGAATAGCGCCAGTACACCAGAGAAAAGCTGCATAAAGAATGGCGCGAGCTTTTGCACGCTGTCACCACCCACAAAACCAATGATTAGACTGCCGAGCATCAGCAATATGCTTTGATTGGCAACCAGTTCATGTTTGATAAATTCAGCATTGACGATTTTAAAACTGCCTTTTGCCAGAATGAGTCCAACAACAATGGCTGGCATTTCCAGTAAGACGACGAACAGCGGAAAGTAAGCTTCATATTTGATGTTCGCCGCTTCAAGTAAAGCAACTGCAACTGCGTAGGTGGCAACACTGACTGAACCATAGTGCGCCGCAACTGCGCCAGCATTGATTTTATCTAGCTGACCAAAGTAGCGCAGCAGCGGGTAGGCGATAAGCGGGATAATCAGGCCAAAGCCTATGACGGCGAGCGACATGCTAAATAAGGCAGGGTCAACGTGTTGTTGCAGTGCAATACCACCTTTTAGACCAATTGCCACCATTAAAAACAAGCTAAGTGACTTGTATAAGCTGTCTGGAAAGCTCAGCTTTGCACCAAGCAATTGACTGCCGGCACCTAAGATAAAAAATGCTACCACTGCATCAATCATGGCTATTTCTCGCGAGAGTATTGGTTAGCGTAGCTTGCGCGTTGAAGTTTGAGCTGTTTGAGAGAGCTAACCACAGCCAGGCTGAATAGTGTTAGTGCTAAGGCTGCAAATGCAGGCATTGTTTGCCCAATCAAAGAGCTTAAAACATAAAAGCCGCTAAGTACTAGGCTTGTGATAACTGCCAGTGCTGATGTTCTGCTTAACATGTACTACCTCATTCATGCTTGAGTGAAATTTCGCCAAAGTTTACATTTACATTTGATTAGATAAAAATAGATATTTACTAATATTTAATTAGATTTTTATCTATGGATGGTTGCCATGTCTTCACGATTGCATGCACATATTGGTACCTTTCGACAGCTTGAGATTCTTCTGGCACTACATGAGCAAGGCAGTGTCAAGGCGGCTGCTGAGACTTGTTTTCTGACTCAGCCTACCGTTTCGATGCAGCTAAAAAAGCTTGCTGATGCCATTGGTATGCCGCTTTATCAGCAAGTAGGGCGCAAGTTGCAGTTTACTGATGCGGGACTGGCAACAGTTGCTACGGCTAAGCAAATTCTGCAAAGCTGTGAAGAATTAGACATGCAGCTTTCAAGCTTAAAGGGCTTGCGATCAGGTACGCTGCGCATCGCTTGTGCAACCACGGCTAAGTACTTTATTCCACATTTGCTGGGGCCTTTTTGTGAACGTTATCCTGGGATTGAGGTGCAATTTACTGTGGCAAACCGCCAACAGGTGATAGATAGATTAGAGCAAGGCTTGGATGACTTTTACGTATTCAGTTATGTACCTGAAGGGTTAGATATTGAGGTGGCTGAGTTTATGCCTAATGATTTGGTCGCGATTGCTAAGGCCGACCATCCATTGGCGCAACAGTCACAAGTGTCGCTGCAGGCGTTTTGTCAGGCAGACTTTTTAATGCGCGAAGCGGGTTCTGGTACCCGTTATTCAATTGAGAACTTCTTTAAGCAGCAACAGTTACAGCCCAATATTAAGATGACCATTGCCAGTAATGAGGCAATTATCCATTCAGTGTTATCTGGTTTAGGTGTGTCGATTCTATCAGCGCACACCTTGGCATTTGGTGAGAATTACGATGTTAAGGTGCTCAATGTAGAATCTTTGCCGATTGTGTCGCAGTGGACATTTGCCTGGGCAAAATCGCGCGCGTTATCACCCATTGCGCAGGTGTTTCTTGATTATGTGAACACTCAAGGCCGTAGCGAAATGCAGCAAGCATTTAGTCTATAGGCTTGAACCGCATAATTAGTTGCTGGTGGTTTTCCCTGTTGCCATGGTTGGCGTTTCTTCAAAGCGGCAGGCATGAGTATGGCGATTAAATTGCTCGACGAATTCTGGGTAGCGTTTAACAAACTGATTGCCAAAATACACTCCTAGCGGCAAGGTGCGGTTGTGTACCACTTCAAACATTTCCATTGGTAAACCGGCTTTAGCAATTGCATCCTCAAACAGCAACTTATTTTCCATCATAGCGTCGATTCGGCCTTTTTGTAGTAGAGCGAGTAGCTCATTGATATGGTCCGCTTGATGAATTAATTGAAAGTCATTTTGTTTAAGCCAATAGGTGGTGTTTGAATGTTTGCGACTACCAAAATAGGCTTGTTGCTTAATGGTTTGTGGATCGAGTGGTACTTGAGTTCCCTTTAGCAGGTAATAATTCCAGGTTTGCGCTATAAAGGGTTCAGAGAATACCGCATAGCTGTCGCGTTGGTCGTTTTTGGCTGCCGAGAAAAATCCATCATACTTACCTTGCTCAACGGCAAATTGCGCTCTTCCCCAGGGTAAGAAAATCACTTTATACGGCTGCTGCAGCCGTCGCATCACACATGCTAGCGCATCAATTGCTGCGCCGGTTTGATCATTGCCGGTTTGCATTTGATAAGGCGGCCATTCCTGGGTGCTAATGGTGATGATTCGATCTATTTGCGTAGCCTGGGTTGTAGATACCAAGGTTATGGTTAGCAATATGGCAGTGATTGCAGTTAAACAATAACTGCCAAGTCGAGTAAGTAGGTTAGGAGGGATGCGAGCATAAGTGGTCATAGGTCTAGTACATCGCCATTATTGTTATTTTTAATAGTATTAGCTTAGTCTAACGGGCTTAGGAGTCAAAAGGTGGCGATATATTTGTCTGGCTTGTACGAATAGAGACGCTTAGCCTAACCCCATTACTTACTCATAACATAAGTGGAGCTAGCAATATTAAGATAGGGGCTAGTGCTGCGCAGCTATTACGGCATCATAAAGCTCAATTTGATCTTGCTTGGCACCGGTAACGTCTTGATGATCTGGCACTTTAAGCAGACTGGTTTTGTTACTTACTTGCATCACTTCAAGGTAAACCGGCTGCTCAGGTGGCATCCAGGTCGACAATACGGCGTTGTTGAGAGGGATGTTGTTCAACTTAATGTGCTGGAATTTATCGCCTTTTTCTACGCCATGTAAGGTGCCGATATTAACCGTGACATATTCATCACCGCTGTTGATCACGATAGCCTTGGTAGACTCGCAGCTGAGTTTGCGGTTAATGTCTTGCGCCACTTTAAACAAGGTATTCACCACAGCTTTGCCGTATTCGCTGCGCCAAAATAAGCTATTAGCCATATCGACACGACTATAGCTGTCAAACGACCAAGCACCTTCACCATGGTATTCCTCTTCTAACAAGATGCTGTCGCTGATACGGTCATACATAAACATTTTAATGGTGAAGTTTCGCATCGGTACTTTAGTCTCACTGACCAAGTTGGCAGTAATTTGGTCGAATAGGCTGATGTCGCGCAGGTAGCCAAACACCAGGTATTGGCTCTGAAATTGGTTGTTGAGTCCGTGGGAAATATCTTTAACCGACTTGAGGTTGATGCTGTCAAAGCTCGATGTCGGCTGGAATACCATTTCTGGAATTAACTCTTCTACGAAGATATTTGGTTGATTACTCAGTTCATTTTTAATGCGAGAAGCCACATGAAATGGCAGGGCTGCAATATCACCGGCAGCAGCCTGGGCAGGTGTTAACATCGGGAACTGAGCGACAATCAGCTGCTTTAGATAATCGTCTTTGACGCAATTGGCCGCAGTGTGCATATTCACTTTGAGGTTAATTGTCAGCTTACCGCCAGCAATCGCCTCATTAAGAATGACGATTTCGCTGATCTGCTGATTCGACACCAATTTGCTTTGGGTGCTTGTTAGTAATCCGCCAGTGACGGTGTTTTCAATGCTGATAAAGCTACTTGCTTGCAAGGACGCATTCTCAATAGCTTGTTCGATCGCTTGCTTGCGGATTTGGTTATAGTTATTGCCATCATAGGTGACAGATGCCTGGCCTAAATACCATTTGGCGAAAGCTGGTGACACAGGCAGCAATAAGGCGATTAAACAAAGGGATAGAAAGTGCTTCATTAGTTAACCAAATACGCTGAGCAATTTAGAAATCAGTGACGCGTCTTGGTTATCTTGTTGCTCGCCTTTGCCGCTGACTTCTATCACAGTATTTCCCACCATTTGTGAGTCAATGGAGTGATCAGCTGCTATGTCGGTCACTCTAATTTCCCCTGAAAAGCGCACATATTCATCACCTTTGTTGAGTTTGAACCACTTCTCTCCAGCCACGATCAAATTGCCGTTTGGCAGCTTTTCTCTAACCGCTACGGTAATGGTGCCCGTCAGCGAGTTATTGTGGTTGCTAGCAGATGAACTATCGAAGTTTTCTTCTTGCGAGTAGTCGGCACTAAGATTGCCCTCGTTAATACTAATGCTGCCAGCGTTAATGTTGGGCGACATATTGAACTCGTCAGAACGGTCTTTTGAGTAACTGATGGACTTTTTTGAGGTCATGGCTTCATTAAGGCGGATCAAAATCATATCGCCGACTTCGTAGCGATTGTTATTTTGGTAAATGCTGTAGATATTGTTGGGGTTGAACAATGAGCCGGTAACTTGTTGCGCTTGTTGGATATGGTTGTTTCTTACCGGGCGATATTGAGGATCGCCGCGTTGCACTTCTTCTTTAGTGCTGGCCACATTGACCGTGGTGTCTTCTTTGGTTGGCACCTTGATTTCAGCAACTTCTGTGCTGCTGCAAGCAGTAATGGTAACCAAGCACAATGCCAGCAAAATAGTGTTTATTTTCATTATGTTCAGCTCAGTACGGTATTCAGGTAGTCCATTTAAAACTAAACAAATTAGCGAATCTACGCCCTTTACAATAACTCCTTGGGTTCTCCTTTTTTTCTGCACAATCTCGATTTAATTGCACATTATCATGCAGTTATCGGTAATGGCCTTTGAGCAAAGCTTGAAGGCGTGAGCTAATTTGAGAGTGTATATGTCGATACAAGATTCTTGGTCCTGGCTGCAATCTACTATGAGCTTTTCAATTGGCAGTAATGTTGATGAGGTGAGTGCGGCCTCTGAGCAACAGTCTGCTGATGAGTTTACTGGCATCCTGCAGCAAGCGGCTGTTTCACAGTCTATGTCGCGAATGGTTAGTGTTGATGTACCTGAGTCCTTATCGTCTGTCAGTAGCTTTTCAGTGAGTGCAATTCAGCAGCAGTTGTTATCAGAAGTTGGCTTAGCCGACTTAAATAGCTTGTCGCTTAACGTAAGTGATGCGGTGATATCAGAGTTACAACAAGGCTTTTTGATGTCGCTGCAAACGAGCATGGTGCAAAGTGCCATTAGTAACAATGTTGCGGCAACCACAGATGCTGAGCAGCAAGCAGAATCAGGCGATGGCTTAGATAGTTTTGCAACTTATGCTTTTGGTGATGACGGGCTGAACGCTCAAGATGCGATCGACACGCTTAATGTGCTTAATCACACACCTATCGTTTCTAGCGTGTATCAAGGGCTTACGGGGAAAGAAGTTAGCCCAGCTGCCAATGTTGTTGGCAGTGCATTATATGCAGGACCAATGGCAGCGGGCGCGACGGCTGTTGAGCTTGGTGTTGATTACTTTAATCAAAATCACTCTACAGGATTATGGTCTGCAATGAGTTCGATGTTTAGCGAGCAGGCGGCATCTGATAACGCGAACAACGAGTAGATACCAATAGTGTTGCCAAGCAATTGCAGCAACAGAATGAACGGGAGAGCTATGTTTAATCGAATCGTGTGGGTTGGCTGTTTATTGTTGTTTGGTCTATCGCTATTTGGCTGTGAAAGCGTTGGCTATACTAATGACAGCGATAAGTCAGACTATCCGGTATTAACCGCAGTTGGTTATGCACCCATATCACAGCAACCCGCGCTTTTGGAGAAAGAAAAGGTGCTGCAAGCCATGGAGGCGTCAAAAATTCTGGCTTATCGGGAGTTAGCTGAGCAAGTTTATGGAATGCAACTTAGCTCGAGCTCAGCCGCCAAGGGTTACTTTCTCAATAGCATAGACACTAAGGTTAAAATACAAGGCGTGATCAAAGGTGCCAAAGTCGTTAAAACCTATCCGGTTGATGGCTTTTATGTCACTGAATTAGAGCTAGATTTTAAACTTGTGCGTGATTTATATATGCAATCTGAAAGCCCAGTTCAATCCAATACCTTGATTGTTGAGCCGGTGAAAAATTTTTAGTGATTTAATGTGCTTAGGCTAGCGCTGCCAACCTAAGCAGTCGCTTAAATTACAGCTGATTAAGAAAGTAAGGAATGATCAAGGCGTTAGCCAAGTCGATAAAGAAGGCACAAACTAGCGGTACGATAATAAATGCTTGTGCGCTATGGCCGTAGCGTTGTGATACAGCTGCCATATTGGCCATCGCCGTTGGTGTCGAGCCGAGCGAGATCCCACCAAAACCTGAGCAAATCACTGCTGCATCATAGTTTTTCCCCATTGCTGGAAATACCACGAAAATATTGACCAGAATCGCGATAATAAACTGCGCAGCTAAGATTGCGAAAATAGGCCCGGCAAGATCGATGAGTGTCCATAGCTGCATACTCATTAACGACATGGCTAAAAAGGTACCTAGAGATATATCGGCAATTAAATCGACTGCGGCAGTGCGCGTTGGCCATGCCGTACCTGTGAGTCTTGGATAGGTTTTCGGTACTAGGTTGGTGATAACAATACCGGCAAATAAACAGGTAACAAACAGCGGTAAATCTAGTCCCAACTCACTAACTAGCTCATTTAAAAAGAATCCCAAAATCACACAGATGTGAATGGCCAGTAGTGCGTCGAGAAAATCAAATGACGTCATTCGTACCGGCGTTTCCGTTTCTTTACCTTTCGTTTCAGCAATATCTGTTTGAGGTGTTGGAGCGAGTTGGTGCTTGTTGATCAAGTATTTGGCAATAGGTCCACCCATCAAGCTGGCTAGAATGAGTCCGAAGGTTGCACTGGCGATACCAATTTCCATGGCGGTTGTCAGTCCAAACTGTTCTTGAATTTTAGGTGCCCAGGCGATGGCTGTACCATGTCCGCCAATGAGCGATACGC
Organism: Shewanella maritima; assembly: GCF_004295345.1. Taxonomy (NCBI): domain Bacteria; kingdom Pseudomonadati; phylum Pseudomonadota; class Gammaproteobacteria; order Alteromonadales; family Shewanellaceae; genus Shewanella; species Shewanella maritima. The sequence goes on from NZ_CP036200.1 coordinate 2,508,571, forward strand.
TACCGCCTAACATGCCGACTACGCTCTCTTGACCAAAAGCGGCGGCCACACTGATACCAGTGAGATTTTGTAAAATCATATAGCCGATGGTAACAGCAAGTAAGATGATGAGTGGTTTACCGCCTTTGAACAGGTCCCCCAGGCTGGCGTTTATGCCGATAGTGGTGAAGAAATAGACCAGTAGTACGTCTCGCGCCATGAGGTCAAAACTGACTTCGACGTTGGCGAGGGCATAGATAAGGCTAAAAAGCAGCGAAAAAATGATTCCGCCAGATACTGGTTCGGGGATACTGAACTCTTTTAAAAAGCCAATAACCTGATTTAACCTACGACCAATAAACAGCACTATGATGCCGATGGTCACGGTGAAGAATGAGTTAAGCTGTAGTACGCCGTCTGTAAATTCCATCTATCCCTCAGAACCAGGTTACTTAATTAGTTAATGCTCAAGCTAACAGAGTTTATGCCCTTGAGAAAGTGTTGATAACTTTCTGCAAGTCAGCGGTTTATGTAGCTTCTGTGTTATCGGCTCGAATTGGCTTTTCCGTATGGTGAACCTAACTGCTGAAGTAGTTGTGAATTTGATCACGAATTTAAGGGTGCACTTTCTATTCACCCTAGAAGCATGACACGTATCACTAATCGCTTTTTTCCCTATGGTATACCTGCACAAAGTTCTGCAAGTCTGACGGGGAGACTATGTTTACGTTACACATGTTATTGCTGCTGTGCGTCATTTTTATTGGCATTCGCTATGGTGGAATAGCCTTCGGTTTATTAGGTGGTTTAGGGGTTTCGGTACTGGCTTTTGTATTTGGTATTGCGCCAGGTACGCCGCCAATTGGAGTGATGCTAATCATCCTTGCCGTGGTTGCGGCATCTGCCACACTTGAGGCAACCGGTGGCTTAAAGCTGTTAGTTCGCTTTGCTGAGAAGCTGCTGCGTAAACACCCTGAGCACATTGTCTTCCTCGGGCCTTTATGTACGTATTCGCTCACTGTGCTGGTGGGTACAGGCCATTCGGTTTATCCATTACTGCCGGTAATTTACGATGTAGCTTACAAAAAAGGCATTCGCCCTGAACGTCCGCTTGCGATGGCCTCGGTCGCCTCACAAATGGGGATTACTGCTAGCCCAATTGCGGCCGCAGCCGCTGTGGTGATGGCTACTGCGGTTGATAACAACCTAGATATTGGCCTAGTTGATGTGCTTATGGTGACCATTCCCGCAACGCTATCCGGTCTTTTAGTTGCCTGTATTTGGAGCTTAAAGCGCGGTAAAGACTTAGATAAAGACCCTGAGTTTCAAGCACGTTTAGCAGATCCAGAATTTAAAGCAGGGCTGGTGGATAAAACCGATGCCATTGAGCAAACCGCTGCAGAGCAGTCGGTTGCTAAAAAAGGGCTAGGTGTGTTCTTGCTGGGTATCTTGTCGGTAATCGTAGTTGCCATGTTCAGCAAGGAGATTCTGCCTCAAGGCGTGAAAATGTCGGTGGCGATCCAGTTTATGATGCTGTCAGTAGGCGCCATCATCTTACTGGCAACCAATGTTAGTCCAAAGAAAATTGCTAGCAGCAATGTATTCACCGCAGGTATGAGCGCAGTGATCATCATCTTTGGTATTGCCTGGATGAGCGACACCATTATTAGCCATCACAAGAGCGATTTGGTCGATGCGGTGAAAGACATTGTGGAGGTATACCCGTGGACATTCGCGATTGCCATGTTTGTGGTATCGGTATTCTTGAAAAGTCAGGCTGCGGTATTAACCATTATGTTGCCACTGGGCTTTAGTCTCGGCATTCCTGCGCCTGTGCTTATTGGTGTGCTGCCGGCTTGTTACGCTTACTTCTTCTTTCCGTTTTACCCAAGCGATCTCGCTGCAATCAGCTTCGACCGCTCTGGCACAACCCGAATCGGTAAGTATGTGCTTAACCATAGCTTTTTAATTCCGGGCTTTATTGGAGTGATCACCGCAACGGTTACCGGTTACTTTATTTCAATGGCGGTGAACTAGGTACAAACTCACGCAATACTATTAAATTTAAAGGCTGCCCAAGGGCAGCTTTTTGCTTTAAAGCGTATTTAGTTGCACAAGATAATTTGCGATTCGTTAATAACTAGGCGGTCGGTCTACTTTGTTCTATCATTAGTGTCAGTTTAGTCATATTAAAAGTAAACAAGGACATTAGCTGTGTGAGTGACATAGCTACGGATGAGAGTTATGAAAAAGTCGTCTACCAGCCGTCAGGTTATTTGCAGTGCCGGAGAGCGTTTGTTTTCGCAGTTTGGTTTAAGCGCTGTGGGTATCAAGGTTATTCTTGATGAAGTGGGGATCCCCAAAGGGTCGTTTTATCATTACTTCAAAAGCAAAGAAGCCTTTGCTGTGTGTGTGGCTGAGCAATACTTTGAGCAAACACTGGCATCTATTGAGTTCGATGAGCAGTTAGATTTTAAAGAAAATCTATCGACCATGCTGACGGCCTACCATGGCATGCTGGATGACTTAACCAGCGTGAGCCCGATTAAGGGCTGCTTGTTGGCGAATTTAATGATTGAAGCCACCGATAATTTCCCAGAGCTCAAAGCCTCGGTTAATAGCCTGTATGAGCGCTGGATTGAGCAGCTTGCGCAGTTGTTCTATCAGGGACAACAACAAGGCTTTATCGCGAAAGAGCGTGACACTTCATTTATGGCGCATGTGTTTTGGAATCAGTGGCAAGGCGTGGTGTTGCGCTTAAAGATAGATGGCGACAAGCAAGCTGCTAAGCGCAGTTTGGTGCAAAGCGTGCAGTTAATGACGCGCTAGTTTAATGCATCCGCATGAGTCGTTATTGAAGTTTGAGGTGAGCTTAAATGTGTAGTTTTGCTCGGGTGCTAAACGTCATTGTTGTGGCAGTGCTGCTAACGCTAACTGCATGTAGCTCAGCGCCGCCACCTCAATCCACCCCTTCATCTCAAACAAGCAAGGTTACTCAAGCTAACTGGAACGAAGCACGCATTCGCGCTTTTTATCAGCAGTGGCAAGGCGTGCCGTATCGTCTTGGCGGCATGGATAAGCGTGGTACAGATTGCTCTGGTCTGGTGGTATTGGCCTACCAGTCGTTAGTTGGCGGCAGTATACCTCGTACTACTGAGCAGCAAACCAGCTTAGGCTATAAGGTAGCCAAGTCGGAATTACAGGCAGGCGATTTAGTGTTTTTTAAAACCTCTTGGCGTGGCAGGCACGTGGGTATTTACCTTTCAAATAGGCAGTTTTTACATGTATCGAGTAGCCGCGGCGTGATGATTTCGAGTCTTGATAACGTGTATTGGCAGCCAAGATATTGGTTTGCGTCACGCTTAGTTAATTAGCCTAATGCTGCGCGGCGACTAATCGCCAATCTTGCGTCGAATTGTGCTAGTTTATGGCCACTCTTGAATGCAAAAAGCTGAATACAAAAAATTGAATACAACAAAGACAGATAAGTTGTCGTCGCTTATGTGAATGAGTGAGTGTTTCAGTGCGCTGAGGCGACAAGTATGAATATGAGGATAGATTAATGACGAAAGCAAAAATCGGTATTGTTACCGTGAGTGACCGCGCCAGTGCCGGTGTGTATGAAGACATCTCAGGTAAAGCGATTATTGATGTGCTAAATGAGTACCTGACCTCTGAGTGGGAGCCGGTTTATAAGGTGATCCCGGATGAGCAAGACGTGATTGAAGCAACGCTTATCGATATGGCAGATAACCAAGATTGCTGTTTAGTAGTTACTACCGGTGGTACAGGCCCTGCTAAGCGTGATGTTACCCCAGAAGCAACAGAAGCTGTGTGTGACCGCATGATGCCTGGCTTTGGTGAGCTAATGCGCGCTGAGTCATTAAAGTTCGTACCAACGGCAATTTTGTCGCGCCAGACTGCAGGTTTACGTGCAGATAGCCTGATTGTGAATCTGCCAGGTAAGCCAAAGTCTATCCGCGAGTGTCTAGATGCGGTATTCCCAGCGATTCCTTACTGTATCGATCTGATGGAAGGACCTTTCCTGGAATGCGACGAGTCAGTTATTAAGCCGTTCCGTCCAAAAGCTAAGTAGCTTTCTGACGCTAAGCGGCTTAGCTGCATGCAAACAAAAGCCGCGCCTGTACATATACAGTCGCGGCTTTTTCTATTGCCTTGTTCTTTGAGTAAACGGGGCTAGCTGTTCAAACTTATTCTACAAACGATTAATTTGCTGCTTAACCTCAAACCCTTCATCCGTGACTAACTTCTCTAGCACTTGCACACGCTCTTTTAATGCCTGGTTTTGCGCTTGTAGGTCGGCAACATGACTGCTGAATTGGGCATCTTGCTTTGATGATGCCTCAGCTGCTTGACCCGCGAGTTTCCCTTTTGGGTACTTGGCTTTCATATAGTATTTAAATAGCTCGGTGGCGGTGGTTCCCATAACTATCAATGCCACTAAGGTGATGATTGCGATATCGTTTTCCATACTTCCTCCACTAGCTGCCTTTTGCCTATTTGTGCTCAAAAACATCGGGCAGCGGTTAATTACAAGGTGGCGCTTTAGGTGCTGAGCACTACAAGCCAAATACCACCTTTTCGCTTTTAAGTGATTTCTCCATACCAAAGGCAAGACCTAAGGCGATGACTAGCGTGGCGACAGTTGATACAACTAACTGGGTCACTGGTAGCGCTTGGCCTTTAATAAATGCCATTAGTGCTTGTTGCTGACCTGATACTGGCAGCCATTGCAACATATCGGGCGCGATGTTGTAGCTTGCAGCCATCGACAGCGCGATTGGTACAAACAGCACCATGGTTAGGTATGACTGCGCTTCTTTAAAGGTTTTTGCCATAAATGACACGAACAGTTGCAGAGTTGCCGCTAGCAGGGCTACTGGCGCACCAATGGCGAACATCAAGCCGATAAAGTCCATCGAGATGTTGACGCTAAATCCAAGCTCATGCCAAGGCACAAAGGTGTAGGCGACTTTGGAGATAAGCATGATGAGTATTAACCCCAACATAGCAAAGCAAGTCACGGCAATAACCTTACCCCACACTAGCTGGCGGGTGGTGATCGGGTGGCTTAGCAGCAAGGCTAAAGAGTCACGCTCGCGCTCACCGGCACTGGTATCAATGGCAAGGTTCATCGCCGAGATAAACACCGAATAAATCATGGTGAAAATCGCGATACCCAAAATAAACCCACCTTTAGAGTCGGATGTTGCCTGATCGTACACTGTGACTTTAATTGGCGCAGCCACTTGCGGGTTAATACCGCGAGCAATTAAACGCAAGCTGCCCATTTCGAGACTGTATAGCTGTAAGCGCTTTTCCAGGCGACGAATAGACTGCTGCAATTTCTCGTTTGATTGATCGGCAATGACAAATACTTCAGCAGCTTTGGCCTGCGACATGTCTTTGGCGTAGTCATCACTGATCCGCAAGGTGATGTCTTTAACATCTTCGCCTTCGCCGTGGGCGATGCCATTGTTGTCGAGGTAGCGCACTAAATCAGGTGCGTTGTCAGCTTTTTCAATGGTGATTTTCAGGTCTTCTGGGCTAGATAGCTGACCGATCAGCACCATAAACATGCCGCACATTAATAGCGGCGTACCGATGGCGTAGTATAAACCCGCCATGACTGAACGTTTGTCGCGCGCGGCATCAATTAGCTCTTTGCGCACCATAGCAAATATTGTTTTCATTAGGCTGCAATTCCTTCGTCAGTACCAATGAGAGCGATAAAGGCATCTTCTAGTGAGTCTTTACCTGTTTGTTGGCAGAGTTCATCTGGGCTACCAATAGCCACAACCTGACCTTTTGCCATCACGATAACGCGGTCACACAGTGCGGCGACTTCTTGCATCACGTGGCTTGAAAACAGCACGCAGTGCCCCTGACTTTTTAGCTCCAGCAAGATGTCACGCAGCAAGCGCGTACTCATTACGTCGAGCCCACGGGTTGGCTCATCGAGGATAATGTTGCTTGGCTGATGAACGATTGCCTGAGCAAGCGCGGTTTTCATGCGTTGACCCTGAGAGAAACCTTTACAGCGGCGGTCGGCAATATCTTCAAGATTAAGCTGCTCAATCACTTTGGCAGTGGCAGCTTTGGCATCTTTGCGCCCCATGCCACTTAGCTCGGCAAAGTAGCTGATGTACTCTCTTGGCGTTAAACGCTCGTACAGACCAAATGGGTCAGGGAACAAACCAAGTTGTTGCTTTGCGCCAATAGGATCTTTAGCGACATCAATATCATCAACGCTTGATACGCCAGCATCTGGTTTTAATAGGCCGAAAAGCGTGCGTAAACAGGTGGTTTTGCCGGCACCATTTGGGCCAAGCAATCCGGTAATTTGACCATTTTCAGCGCTAAAACTTAGGTTATTAAGCGCCTGCACATCGCCAATCTTCTTCGATAAATTCTCTACTTTAATCATGACTATTCCTTATCAGCGGTGGCAGTAGTTGATGTGCTAGTGTCGCTATCTGTCACCAGCTCGACTCCATTGGCATTAAGATAAAAGCTGCGGCGTACATCTTTATTAAGGCAGCTGCCATCAATGCTCATTACGTCTGCGGTGTCGACTAGCTCGGCAATGAGGTCGTTGCCACAACTTTGATACGCGACACCATGTGTCGCATACGGGGCGATAAAGTGCTGCGCATTGCTTAGCTGCTCAGTAGCCATTGCGCCCCAGTTGGGTGGCGTTGCAGGGTCAATTTCGCCCGATAGCAGTAGTGTTGGAATGTCGCTGTTAATTGGCGCGCTAAAGCTGTCGTCCATTAACGGCATTTGCCACACATCGCAGGTTTTCTCTAAACCATCAAGCATGCTGCCGCTCATGTAAGACACCTTGGCATCTTTACGCATTTGCTCAGTCACCCGGTGAATATCTTCGCTACATACCACGCTGGCGTGCATACCCATAGCGATACCTGTGCTGTCTGCGGTGAGAGCGTAAAGGCCTAAAATTGGTTGGAAGTCATCTTGCTTCGCCTGATGAATCGCGTGTGGCAGCAGTGCGCGGGTTGTTGGCGAATACATGGCCATACGAATTGCACCGTTAAATTTGCCGCGAGTCATGAGCAAGGTTTCTGGCGAATTGGTTAGTGGGTCGCGAACTTGCTCCGTGATAGGCGCGTTGGCAAGCTTGTTGTCAACATCGCGAAAATCTTGCTCAAGATCAGGGAAGGTTTGCTGACATGCCTGATTGTTGCGGCAATCGCTGAATAACAGGTTCAGGCCGCGTTCAATGGCGCCGCCAATGGCGATTACGCTTTGTTGCATCGGCACTATACCATCAAGGGTGACGGTTTTAAGCGCTTGCGGGTAGTGACGCATGTAAAGCTGCGCCATGCGGCTGCCGTAAGAAATGCCATAAAGATGCAGTTGCTGATAGCCAAGGTATTCACGCACTGCTTCAAAGTCTTTTAGTGCGGTTACGCTATTGTACTGGCTGATATCTGATGGGTTGTTCTTCGCTATCTCATCAATACAGGCTTGGGTCGACTCACCTAAATTCAGCTCATCATCGTTGAACGACAAGGTAAACATGGCGTCATCTTGGCATTGAAGCTGGTTTGATTGACCTGTGCCGCGTTGATCAATCAGCAAGATATCGCGCGTTTGACGAACCTTAGTCAGCATGCGGTCGAACCCAGCTGCGTTTTCAATCGCTGATTGCCCCGGGCCGCCAGCGATAGCAAGTAGCGCCTCATTTGGGTAAGAGTTCTTGATTGCAGGCAAAATGGCAAAGTGAACATCAATGTGTTTGCCATCTGGCTCGTTTGGATTTTCAGGTACGCTGATCTTGCCGCACTCGAGCTGCTCAGCCAAACCATCTAGGTAGCAAGACTGGGTTTTTGCAGTACTCTTTATCGCGCCATTGGCTTTAGTGTCGTCAGCAATCGAAGTTGGTGTATTAGTCGGTGTATTAGTGGCTTCATTCACCGCCGCGGTCTTTGGCTGAGCTTCATCTTTTGTGTCAGCGCCAGTGCTTACATCAGCCCATAATAGCGAGCTAGTAGCCAACCCCATTGCTAGCGTCAGCGTCTTTAACCCCTTAGCTACAGCGCGCTTGGGCGTAGTAGTAACAGCTTGTGATGCCGTTGCTTGGGTGAATAACGTCCTGTGGTTCATGGTGCATTTCCTTTTTGCAATTCAGGATGATTATGTTACCTTACACTAAGTGTATGGGTGTATCAATGTATTAATACAGTTAGGCTAATGTTAGAACTTATCAATGTCAACCCCAGTAGTGGGGAACCAATTTACCGCCAGTTACATGATCAAATCGTGCGATTGATTGTGGGTGGGCAAGTTCAGCCCGACGATACCCTGCCATCAGTTAGGCAAATAGCGGAGCATTTAACCGTGAACCCGATGACGGTTTCGCGAGCGATGCAGCAGTTAGTTGAGCAAGGGTGGGTTGAACGCCGCCGTGGTCAACCCTCTCGTATTGCTCACCGCGATGTGCCTGAGTCCAGCAATAGTCAGAATTTACTTCAGCCTCAAGTGACTGCATTAGTTGAGCAGGCAAGCCAGCTTGGGGTAAAACAACAAGACTTGATTGAGTTAATTCGCGAGCAGTGGCCCCAAGACTGATAAATTAGTCACCGGCTTTTAAGCCTCGCGCAGTGAGTTATAGCAGCAACCATTTTTCAACAAAGGATGTCGTTAATGGAACATGAAATGGCAGCGATACTGGATTTTCAGCAGGTATCAAAGCAGTTCAATACCAAGCAGGTAACCAAAACAGCGTTAAATAAGCTGTCGATGACCTTGTATCCAGGCATGGTCGTGGGTTTGCTCGGGCAAAATGGCGCGGGGAAGTCGACCTTGATGCGCTGCGCTTTGGGTATTCTGCCGATTGATAGTGGCGACATCAGCACTCTGGGCGCCAACCCTTTACAGTTATCTACCACGGCTAAAAGCCAAATAGGTTACGTGCCGCAGCAACCCTTTGGCTATGAAGGCTTTACCGTTGAAGGCGCGCTTGAGTTACACCGCAGCTTTTACCCTGATTGGGATGCCGAGCTAGAGCAAGACTGGCTGGCGCGCTTTGATTTAGATATTAAGCAGTCAGTACAAAAGCTATCTGTCGGTCAAAGACAATCTTTGGCGTTAATTATGGCGATGGCCTATCGTCCTAAACTGCTGATTTTAGACGAGCCAGTTGCCAGTTTAGACCCAGCAGCAAGACGTAAGTTTATGGGTGACTTGTTTGACTTAGCCCTAGATTCTGGTGCTGCAGTGCTGTTTTCGTCGCATATCACCTCAGATTTAGAACGAGTTGCCAGCCATGTTGCCATGATTAAAGATGGCGAATTGGTGCTGTTTAAAGAAATCGATGATCTGCGTCAGGATGTCAAACTACTCACGCTTACCGATGATGCAGCGTTGCGTGAATTAACTGATGAGATGCAGATATTGAGTCAACGCTCTGGTCGCTGGGTCGTCGATACTCAAACCCCATTAGATGGCGTTGCTGGTGTCACCAATGTACAGGCAATGAATCTAGAGCAGCTGTTTATGGAGCTACATCCATGAGTCGTGAGATAGGCGATAATATCGACAATAATATTGGCGAGGCTCAGCAGTTCACTCCAGCAACAAGAGTGCAATTTAGCCCATTTAAAGGCATGTGGCGCTTGTGGTTTTATGATCTTGGCTGTTTAAGCTTTTTACTGACTGGCGTTGGCGGTTTTTTACTACTGCCGTTTCTGGTTGAGCCTGAAAAAGTCGAAGTCGCAGGGATCATCATTTCAGTGGCTGTGGTGTCAATTTCTATTGCTATTATCTGGCAAATCAATCGCCTTAAAGGTACTGAGTGGAGTCAACTCGTGCCTTATTATCGGCGCAATATACTAGTGCAGTCGGCAACTGTTTATGGAGTGATGTGGCTGTATCTCGTATGTTTTATCAACTATTTAGGCTTGAGTGAAGTATGGCCTAAAGTGATTTCATCTGCCGCGGTTACTATAGTGTTTTTAGCGTTAACTCTGCACCGCAGCCAGCTATTTAACGCAGCGGTCTTAGTGTTTTTTGCCGTGCCTTTTGTTGAGTATTTAAATCCTTATCTGACTACCTTGTTGGCGATTGCCAGCTTAGGCTATGTGCTGCTTAGTAAAAGCGCTTTTGAGTGGCAAGGTGAGGCGAGAGTGACTTACCTTAATGGGATGGAAGCGGGTTGGTTTTGGCTGCCCAGTTTGCACCACAACAAGTTAAGTCAAAAGCTTGAGCAGTGGCTATTTCCGGTCAATTATTTTATGGGACCCGCGCTAGTCGTGGTGATTGTACTGCTGCCATTTATTGCCATTGCGATTGGCGTGGCAACCATGATGTTTGATTTTGATTTTCCACTGCAGTTTATTATTGGGCAAATTGTGGTGATCACTTGCGGTATTGTGCATTGGAGCCGGGTACAGCGTACACGTGCATCAGAAAGCCTGTTTATGTTGCCTTGCTTCAATGGTTTGTCTGGATTGCAGCAAGCCTTTTATCAAGGGCAGTATCGTCTTATCGCGGTGATGGTCACCATCATGCTATTTAGCAGCTTAGTTGACGGTTTGCTTAGTCAAAATCTCTCTTGGCAACTTACCTTACACATTGGCTTAAGTGCTTATTGGGGCTGTGGTTTTGCCCTAGGCGCAGGCTCGGCAAGTCGGACTAGTTTACACATTTCACTAGCCATGTTTATTGTTGGTGTTCACTCAGGTGTGATGTCATTCAGCTTTGTTGACTTTAGAGACGGCGAAAGCTTGCTACCTTGGTTAGTTGCCGATGTGGTTTTAGTGGTAATTGCACAACTATTGTTAATGTTTGGTAAACGCAGACTATGGCAAAACGGTGTTATCGATCGTAGCTGATAACAAATCAACTGAAAAACTGATCTTGCTCAACTGAATTACCGAAAATTGCTTAGTGATCGCCCGCCCTTGATGTAGAATGCCGTCAAAACGGTACACGTGTAAGCTAAAAGGGTTATAGCCGATGTCTTTAGAAAACTACCATGTGGTGCGATTACTGCAGCAACAAAGCCGCGCACTAGGCGATAAGGTCGCGTTAGAGGGCTTTGAAATGTCTGCGCCATGGGCGCAAATCAGCTGGCGTCGCTTTGATGAGATCTCTCACGCTATCGCGCTTGCCCTGATTGAAGTCGGCTTTAATGTACAAGATAAAGCCGTCATCTTATCTGCTAACTGCCCGCAATGGACCTGTGCCGATATCGGCATTCTGAAAGCTCGCGGTGTTGTGGTACCTGTTTATCCAACCAGCACAGTTGAGCAAGCAGCGTATATCGTTAACGATGCTCAGGCGAAAGTGATTTTTGCTGGTGACGACGCTCAGTATAAAATGGCTTGCGAAGTACAAGCGCAATGCGACAGCGTTGAGCACATTGTGGTGTTCAACCGTGAGGTCGAGCTTAACTCTGACAAGCATATTCATCTTGATGAGCTTTTAGCTCGTACCTTTAGCGCTGCAGATAGCCTGACTCTGACTGAGCGCCTAGGGCAAACTTCGCTAGATGACCTACTTACACTTATCTACACCTCTGGTACAACAGGCGATCCGAAAGGCGTTATGCTGGACTACCGCAATATCGCATCAACGATTTTGCAACATGACCAAAAACTTGCTTTTAATCCTGGTGATGTGTCACTTGCTTTCTTACCGCTTTCGCACGTATTTGAACGTGGTTGGAGCTTCTATGTGTTATGCCGTGGTGGTCACAACGTTTACCTAAACGACACTAACCGTGTTAAAGAAGCCATTGCTACTGTGCGCCCACATACCCTTTGTGTAGTGCCGCGTTTCCTTGAGAAGGTATATAGCGCCGTACATGACAAGGTGGCAAAAGCGCCTGCAGTACGTCAAAAGCTATTTGGTTGGGCGATTAATGTTGGCACCCAGGTGTTTGAAGTCGGCCAAAATCGCGCTCAAGGTAGCCTTGGTTTGTCACTGCAACACAAGCTGGCTAACAAGCTAGTGTTTAGCAAGCTACAGCAAGTACTGGGCGGACGTTTGAAGTTTATGCCATGTGGCGGCGCGGCACTTGACCATAACGTAGGTAACTTCTTCCATGCTATTGGTGTGCCTGTATTGTGCGGCTATGGCATGACGGAAACCGTAGCGACTGTAACCTGTAATACTCTAGACAACCGCGTGCCTGGCTCAAATGGTCAGCCGCTGCAGGAAACTCAGGTTAAGCTGGGTAAAGATAACGAAATCATGGTGCGCGGCGATACCGTCATGCGTGGTTACTACAACCGCCCAGAAGAAACCGCTGCAGTATTTGAAGATGGTTGGTTAAAAACCGGTGATGCGGGTCGCTTTGACGAGCACGGTAACCTATACGTAACCGACCGTATTAAAGAGTTAATGAAGACTTCAAACGGTAAGTACATTGCGCCGCAACGTGTTGAAGGTAAAGTGGCGTGTTGCCCGTTTATCGATCAGGTTGCGATTGTGGCCGATGCGCGCAACTATGTGTCAGCCTTGATTGTACCGGCATTTGAGTCACTCGAAGCTTGGGCGCACGAGAAAGGCATTAAGGTTGAAAACTCACTAGAGTTACTACGCCACTCTCAAGTTGTTGAACACTTTGAAGCGCGCCTAAAAGAGCTGCAAAAAGAGCTTGCAGGCTTTGAACAAATTAAAAAGTTCACCTTGTTGCCTGAAGCTTTCTCGGCTGAGAAAGGTTTGATTACGCCAACTATGAAGCTGCGCCGTAAGAACATTTATGCCAAATACATGAGCGAGATTAACGCCATGTACGGCAAAACTTACTAACGTTAGTTGGAGCGTAAGTTACTTGAAAGGACGTGCAAGCACGTCCTTTTTTATTGCCTACAATTTGCAGATGTTTCGCACGATTTAGTGGGCAAACAGTGAAATCTAGAGTGCCACCAAGATACATAGAGGTTAGCGATGGAAAAACGAGATTATAAAAAGCTGTTGAGTGAGTTTTACAAAGCGTCTGCCAAGAAAGTGGTGGTGGTTGATGTACCTGCAATGAATTTTCTCATCGTAACCGGCAAAGGTGAACCTGGTAGCGAGTCGCACCAGCAGGCGATTGAAGCCCTGTATAGCGTGGCCTACACCTTAAAATTTATGATCAAGAAGTCTGAATTAGCTATCGACTATGGGGTAATGCCACTTGAAGGTCAGTGGTGGGCAGATGATATGAATGATTTCATCACGGGCAATAAGCAAAACTGGCAATGGCAAATGATGATCATGCAACCTGAGTTAATTACTCGCGAGTTGGTTGAGCAAGCCATGCAAACGGTAGCTGTCAAGAAAGACTTACCTGCCTTAGATAAGGTACAGTTTCAATCTATTGCCGAAGGGAAGTGTGCGCAAACCCTGCATGTGGGGCCGTTTAGTGAAGAGGGGCCAACCGTTGAGCGCGTACATCAGCATATTGAAAGTCTAGGCGGGCAGTTGAGTGGTCGCCATAAAGAGGTGTACTTGTCTGATATTCGCCGCGCTCGCCCTGAAAACTGGAAAACCATTATCCGTCAGCCGTATTCAGCATAGCAATGTGCGCTTTCAGATCTGTCTCTAGAGCTGCCAGCACAGTCATTAGCGTTTTCCCATAGTCACTGAGTTGTCACTTTTGTGTTTTAAGCTGGGCTGAGTCATATATGTATGAGGCTTGGCAGCAATAGTTCCTAAACTAGTTAGCCAAGATAAGCGGCCTAGTGAAGAAACTCAAACGCTACCAATATGAGCGCTACGCAGTGCTGTGTAAAGTGGTCTACAAGCGCGACTTTACGCCGTTCAAGCTTGGGTTTGATAGTGAGCATTATCATCAAGTTGCCAACCGCTGGGGGCATATTTGCGCAAGAATACTGTGGCAACCCAAGCGCCAAGAAGTGCTGGTGGTGTTTCGAGGTTCGCAAACATTCAATGAGTGGTTTATTAATCTAAGGTGCTGGCCTAGCAAGCATATATTCCGCGGTGGATTTTATAATGTGCACTCGGGTTTTAACTATTTGTTAGAGCAACAAGCTAATCCTCTCCCGCCAAATTATCAAAGCCATGAAACCGTATATCAACAGTTGCAACAAGTGCTTGCCCCATTAATCACACAAGGTAAGCGCATCACCTTAACCGGGCATTCATCAGGCGGCGCTATGGCAGTATTGGCGGCCGATAGGTTAGAGCGATCTTACCCTGGCGCAATTAAGCGCGTGGTGACTTTCGGTCAGCCGTCGGTTGGCTTTCGCAGTTTTGCCAAACACTATTTACTGAGTAGACGAACCTATCGTATTTGTTGCGATTTAGATGTGGTGACTTTTCTGCCGCCTTTACCTGGGATCTACTTTCATGTGGGAAAAATGTTGTGGCTGCACAATGAGCGCATATACGACAACATTCATCCCGTTAACCGCTTTATATTAAGCCTTGTTAGCTGGGTATTGTCGCCGTTTACTTATCATTACATGCACAAATACATCAGAGATAAGGACTTTTTTGATGATATTTAAGCCTTGCTCTACAATGCCCGCAGCATTATTGAATAAGGATATGTACTGTGACGACTCAATTTTCTCTGGATATTACCCCGCGCTTTTGTGAAACCGATGCTTTAGGGCACATCAATAACACAGTGATCCCAGTGTGGTTTGAAGCAGGTCGTGAGCCGATTTTTGAAATCGTTAATCCAGGGCAAGATTTAACAAAATGGAACATGATCCTTGCTGGCTTCAACATTACCTTTGCCGCGCCAACCTTCTACGGTAAAACTGTAACAGTGAAAACCCACGTAAGCCGTATCGGTAACAGTAGCTTTGTTATCACCCAAAGCTGCTGGCAAGAAGGTAAAAAAACTGCTGAAGCGCAAACCACTATGGTGCACTACAACTATAAAACCGAGAAAAGCGAGCCATTATCGGAGCAGGTAAAAACTCAGCTAGCCCAATTGACGGGCGAGTAATAGTGAAGGGTTAATAGCGGCGAGCAGTGAGTAGCTATTTCTAGGCTGCCAACCGAATAAAAACGGCTTTGTTAATTATCAGATTAACAAAGCCGTTGTTGTATCTGCGCTTTAATCTACCCGCGTTTATACCAATTAGGATAAATGAGTGATCAGATATTACGCAGGAAAAATCGCTTAGAACAAGGCGCAAATTGCAGCTAGCTAGTTGTTCTACCTACAAAATTTGCAAAGAAGTTATAAGCGATTTTAACCAGTAAGAATGATCACATTCTTATGCTAATTGGTATTATGCTTGCTCATGGGTTTTGAGTGCATCTAATAGCTCAGGTGAAATATCAGCTTTTTGGCCTGTCTTAAAGTTAAACATCACTATTTTTGCCCAACCTTGAGTGGTCACAGCTTGCTGCGATTTACTGTAAACATGGTAGTGCATGGTAAAACGGTCTTGCTGAATCTCGCTCACGCTAACGCCTACTACTAGGTTGTCTGGGTATATCACTGGGCGCTTAAAGCGAGCATTAGTTTCGCTTACTACGGGGCCAATACCTGATTGATGCAAGTCTTTGAGAAAGTTGATTTGGGTGAAAAAGTCTAGCCTTGCGGTTTCAAAGTAACGAAAGTAGTTGGCATTGTTCACATGTTGCAGGGCATCCATTTCACCCCAGGCGACAGGAATATGGGTGTGAATTGGGTACTTGGCAATAAATTGTTCCATGATGCAGTCCTTGGCTTAGCTTCTAGCTTAGTTATTAGCTTAAGTTCTTAGTCTTGTAGAATTCGTTGTCGATAATACGACAAGTAAATTATTCAAACGGTCGTTTTGAATAAATAATCTACCAATAAGTTACTTTTACAACAACCACTAAAACGCGATATGTTAAAGGCTTGTTTATCTAGCTGTTAGGAACAGTCGTGCTTAAATCCTTGCCCAACTTTAAAATTGTTGCTGGTCGTGCTTTAGTTGCTTCATTCTTCGAAACCCTGCTGCAACCGCTTAAAGTACTTAGAGATAAACTCTCAATGTCGCAAAAACTTTATTTGGTGGCTCTGATTATCTTGATTACCACTCAGTCATTAGCCTGGGTAGGTATTTTCAGCGTGATAGGCATGGCAATTGAGTTTTGGCCTATCTTCGAGCGTATGTGGCATAGCCTAGCAGGCAAAGCGTTTTTCTTGCTGTTTTATGCGATAGTTGCCAATTTTGCACTAGCCACTGCTGGCAGTGTAGTAAATGAGGTTGTTGGCGTTTCTGCTAGCCACTTTAATTACACTCATAACTTCGCCATTTTGCTTTATATCCCTAAGTGGATAATTATCACCAGTTGCTTTGCACTGATATTGATGCAGATGTTGCTGCCTGTTTACGCATTTTGCGTGTGGTTGCTTCAGATGATGGGAGTTAAATTTAAGCGCCTAACCGATCATCAAGATTATCATCGAATCACTTACTGGGTTCGTTTGGTGTTAGCCTGGGTGATCATGTATCACTTACTCATGTTTATCGGCGTAAATGATTTAGATGACGATGGACACGAAGAGGCAAAGCAAGTTCAATCTGAGCTTGTGCAGCCCTCTGAAGACCACGAGCAAACTAAAGTCGCCGTTAATACTGGAGAGTCAAAGGATGAGCTTGCACAAGACAACCAATTAGGTGAGGTGCAGGTGTTAGCTGATTCAGATGAGAAGCGAGATGATACGGGGCTGGTGGTGATTAACTCTGATCTTGCGACCGATGAAATTCAGTATCAGGTGATTCGTGATGACTATTTTAACGCGGTGCGAGAAGCCATTGCCGTTTTTGCTTTTTATCTAGAAGCCGATAGTTTCTCTCGTTGTAGTAAGGCGCAGAATAGTAAGGTGATGGAGCTCAATGATTATGAGTTTTTAGAGATAACTCCAAATAACAAGGCAAAGTATGGCTTTGATTTTGAAGTGAAGAAATGCGTATCTCCGGCATTTCCTGCGAGTTAATTAACGTGAGGCTCAATACAAAAAACGACCGCAAGCGGTCGTTTTGTTTTTAAGTCTGTTCTCTTTTATCACCCGAATCTTAGGCGTTAAGAACGCAAATTTATTAGCCTAATTGCAGCTCGGCAAAGTTACTAATCGTTTTAAAATTGCCAGTACGCTGCGCATCGTCACGTACCATTTGGCAAGTTACCATACCTGCAGACTCAGCGGCTTTTAGCTCCTCAACTACGTCTGACACAAACAGAATTTGCTTAGGCGTCAAGCTGATGGTGTTGCAAATATTGCTGTAGGCCTGCTTGTCTAACTTGTTACCGGTGCGAGTATCAAAGTGGCCGTTAAATTTAGGTGTTAGGTCGCCGTTATCGCTATGGGTAAATAACAGCTTTTGGGCATCAACCGAGCCTGAAGAGAAGCTATATAAGCGCACATTGTGAGCCTCAAGCTTTGGTAAAAACTCGATAAAGTCTGGGTAAATATGGCCAGTAAACTCACCTTGGTCATAACCTTGCTTCCAAATTAAACCCTGCAGGGTTTTCAGTGGCGTGACTTTACGGTCTTCATCAATCCAAGATTCTAAAATCTCAATAACACGTTCCAGATCGGCATCTTGCTCTAGGGCAATGTCTTTCACGTCGCTAATGCAGTAATCAACAAGCACATTGTCTTGGTTTTGTTTAATGAATTCAGCCATTGCTGATTTGGAGTATGGGAATAATACATCCTGAATAAAGTTTAAATCGGTAGTAGTACCTGCAGTATCAACAATGATTGCTCGAATACTCATAGTGTGTCACGACTCCAAATAACAAAGTTTGCTTAGCCTCGATCCTATGCTTTATTAGCCTTTATGGCTAGTGAATTTGTTGCTCGTTAGTTGAGGATTTATAGATAAACGTATTTGTAATGCAAGTTGATGAGTTACAAAGGAATAGGTTGCTTAAGATTTGTCCTATTGTATTTGAGCTGTTAGGTTAGCATTTACTAATTCAAGCTAATCAAGCTAACTTTAGGAGCCACATGATTACTTCATCATATCGCTTGTCATCAACGCTGATGCTTTTAGGCATGCTATTTATTGCGCTGCTGTTCATGCCGCAGGTTCTTGCCGAGCCAACATCGAATATTCAGCAGCATGAAGCTTATCCTAAGCCGATACAGCAGGTATTGAGCGTTGCGTCAGAGTTATTTACTGAAAAAAGCGCTGACTTTATGGTGAGCTTACCCCACAACTATCAGCAAAATTCAGCTAAGTCCTATGTGGTGATGCTTGATTTACACCCACGCTCGCACTTGTTGCACACAGGCATGCACGATTGGATGAGTCACAACGGTGGCTGGCCTTGGTTAGAAACCATCATTATAACTGCACCCGATGGGCATCAGGGGTTAGGCAAATTAAAAGAGTTAGCCATTGAAGAAAAGGGCAATCAGCAACTGTTGGACTTTTTCGAGCAAGACTTGTTGCCAGCAATTGATCGCACTTATCGTACTAATGGCTTTAAAATCTTAAACGGCTTTACCGGTAACGCAGGGCTTGGTTTGTATACCCTGATTAATCGCCCTGAGCTATTTAACGCTTATATCGCTGCTAGCCCAGTGCTGAGCCGTGACTTTGGTTATGTGCTTAAAGATGCCCCTGAAAAACTCAAAAACCTCAAACTAAAGCAGCAGCGGTTCTTGTTTGTATCAACTAGCGATAGTGGCTACGAGCAGGGTCAGTTGCCGTCGTTTGCTGAGTTAGAAAGTCTTCTTAAACAAGCTGATGACTCGATGCTTAACTATAAGGTGCAAAGGTTTGATGGCAGCTATTATATGACCCAACCTGTGTTGGCAACTGCTATGGGTATTGAGATGATCTTCAATGATATCCACAACACAGTGCAGCCAGATTCTGAACTCGGTAAACAAGGGGCGCAGGCGATATTAGCGCACTATAAAACCTTGTCGCAGCAAGTCTACGGCTTTGAGGTGTCAGCGGTTGGCTCGCTAACAGCATTGGCGCAGTCGCAATTTACCGCAGATGCCGAGCAAGCTATTGCTACGCTAGAACTTGCCATTGCCAACTACCCGACTAATCCACACGCTTTAGCCGCGCTCGCTGAAATCTATATCGAGTTAGATAATCAAACCAAAGCCAATAGCTTATTGCGCCAAGCCATGACCCTGACCGAGCATCCATTTTGGCTTAATAAATGGGGTAAGTTGGTGAAAGAGTAAGTTTCGATAGCCGCTTAATTAGCTTTGATAATTCTTTCTGCAATATTATCTAGTTAAGGTATGATACATCAGTAGGTTAGGGCATTTTGCGTACCCAGAGTTCAGGTAAATCCTGAGTTCAGATAATAAGGGCTGTGATTATGATTTCAAAATGGGCGAAACGATTTTTTCAAATGGCGGAGCTAGTTGGCTCTTGGAGTAAAGATCCCTCGACTCAGGTTGGCGCGGTGATCACTAAGCATAACCGCATCGTCTCTGTTGGCTTCAATGGCTACCCTCATGGCATATCGGACAGTGCAGAGACTGACGATCGTGATATGAAGCTACTGAAAACCTTGCACGCTGAAGAAAACGCGATTTTGTTCGCTAAGCGCGACCTTGATGGTTGCGATATTTGGGTGACTCATTTTCCGTGTCCAAACTGCGCGGCGAAGATTATCCAAACAGGTATTACCGGCGTGTATTGCCCAGAGCAAAGTCAGGACTTCTTATCGCGCTGGGGCGATAAAATCAAAATCAGCCAAGATATGTTCTTGCAAGCCGGAGTAAAAGTGAACTGGCTTCCTGTTGACGAGCTTGAATAATTATTAAATCACGTGAGTCATCGCTAACCATGTTATCGATAACGAAACTATCGTTAACTAAGTGTTAGCTCGCTATATTGTTTTATCTAAAACCGACCTAGTGTCGGTTTTTTGTTGCCTATATCAAATTAAGTAAGTGATAACAGCGCAGCATTCAATCATTCCCTAATGAGCCGTTCTAGTTTGTTAGTCGGCTGAACTGCATAAATTTACAAAGTAATTTTCCCTGTCGATTAATTAAGCAAATCACAAAGTTCAAAACTGTGAATTAGCCCCTGTAATAAAACTGTCAAAAGTACCGCTTTAGGGGTATATCTATAAATGTGTATATGCGATTAGTGTTATATATCGAGGGGTAGAAATGACTGATAACGTAAATAAAGGCCGCAGAGCGCTATTAAAAACGTCAGTAGCAGGGGCCGCTCTCTCTGGAGTGGGGTGCAGCAGCAATACTGTTGAGCCAGTAATCAAAGGTATTGAGAGTGAATTGCCAGCTAAGGCGAAATTAACAGGTACAGGCCAATGGGTTGCAACCACTTGCCAAGGGTGTACATCCTGGTGTGCTAAGCAAGCCTATATTATGGACGGCAAAGCCGTAAAAGTACGTGGTAACGTGAACTCGAAAGTGCACGGTAGTTCTAGTTGTCCGCGCGAGCAATTAGGTTTGCAGCAGGTGTACGACCCAGACCGGGTGAAAACACCGCTTATTCGTACTAACCCGAAAAAGGGTAAACAGCATGATCCTATGTTCAAGCCAATTTCATGGGATGAAGCATTAGATATATTGGCTGATAAGATCATCAAGCTAAGAAACAATGATGAATCTCATAAGTATGCACTCATGCGCGGTCGTTACTCGCATATCAATGAGTTCATGTACAAGCATTTGACCAATATGATTGGCTCGCCAAATAACATTTCTCACAGTTCTATTTGTGCCGAAGCCCATAAAATGGCGCCGTACTATCAAGATGGCAACTGGGGCTATAACCAATATGACATAGAGAAC
Source organism: Shewanella maritima (assembly GCF_004295345.1). Classification (NCBI taxonomy): domain Bacteria; kingdom Pseudomonadati; phylum Pseudomonadota; class Gammaproteobacteria; order Alteromonadales; family Shewanellaceae; genus Shewanella; species Shewanella maritima. Next base: position 2,529,290 of record NZ_CP036200.1, read on the forward strand.
ACCAAGTTTATTCTGTCTTTTGGTGCAGACCCTGTTGCCAGTAACCGCCAGGTGTCTTACTACTCAAAAACCTTTGGTGCGGCATTAGATAACGCCAAAGTTGTGGTCGTCGACCCGCGTTTGTCTGCTTCAGCAAGTAAGGCGCATAAGTGGATCCCAATCGAGCCAGCGCAAGATAGCGTATTAGCGCTAGCCATTGCTCACGTTGCCTTAGTTGAGGGGTTATGGCACAAACCGTTTGTGGGTGACTTTGCTAACAAGCAAAACCAGTTTGTGGCTGGTAAAACTGTTGATGCAAAAGCGTTTGAAGAGCGCTATACCCATGGTTTAGTTGATTGGTGGAACCTTTCTCTCAAAGATTGCACGCCGCAGTGGGCTGAAGAAATCAGCCAAATTCCAGCAGCAACCATTATTGCGATTGCACGTGATATGGGCAAAGCCGCGCCAGCGGTACAGGTTTGGACTTCACGCGGTGCAGTCATGCATACCCGTGGCACTTATACCGCGATGGCTTGTCATTCACTCAATGGCTTATTCGGCGGTATCGACAGCAAGGGTGGTTTGTTCCCTGGCAACAAGATTAAGTTGAATAAGAAATTCCCTGACTCTAAGCCGTATCTAGATGATATTGCTAAAAAAGGCGTTAAACATACCAAGATTGACCAGCGCGGTACGCTTGCCTTCCCAGCGCTTAAGAAGGGTAAGTCTGGCGGCGGTGTGGTAACCAGTAACGCCGCTAACGGCATGTTGTCGGCTGACCCATATGACATCAAGGTATTACTGGCTTACTTCAATAACTTCAACTTTTCTGCGCCAGAAGGCCAACGTTGGAACGAAGCGTTAAGCCAAGTTGATTTCATGGCACATGTGACCACCAATATTTCTGAGTTCAGCTGGTTTGCCGATCTCATTCTGCCTGCTAATCATCATATGTTTGAAAAGTGGGGCGTGCTTGACTCGATTGGTAATGGTATTCACCAGGTATCGGTGCAGCAACCGTCGATTAAGCGTCTATGGGACACCAAAGACGATGAGTCAGAAATCCCATATTTGCTTGCTAAGAAGCTAGCCGATAAAGGCTTTGATAAGCCTTGGCGTTACATCAACGAGCAACTACTTGACCCTGAAACGAAGCAAGCTGCTAAAGATGAGCGCCAGTTTGGTGAGTTGTTAGTGAAGTACGTGACTTACCCACTTTGGTCTGATGCTACCGGTAAATACGGTGAGGCAATGACCTCCTGGAAGCAGTTTACCGATGCCGGGGTTTGGAACAGTCATCCGTACAAGTATCAAGCGCGCTGGGGCAAGTTTAAAACCGAGACCAAGCAGTTTGAGTTTTACAGTAAAACCTTACAAAAAGCCCTATCTAAGCACGCCAAGAAGCACCACGTCAGCATCGACAAGGTGATGGAAGTGTGTGACTACCAGGCGCGCGGTGAGCTGGCGTTTGTGCCTCATTATGAAGAACCTTACCGCTTTGGTGACGTAACTAAATTCCCGCTATTGCTGGTGGATCAAAAGTCACGCTTGAGCAAAGAAGGTCGCTCAGCAAATACCCCTTGGTTCTACGAGTTTAAGGATGTTGACCCGGGTGATCTAGCTGGTGTCGACTCAGCCAAAATCAATCCAATTGATGGTGAGAAGTTAGGCATTAAAACTGGCGACAAAGTGGTCATTGCTAGCCCAGTAGGTGAAGTCAGTTGTACTGCCGTGCTGTGGGAAGGGGTTCGTCCAGGCACAGTAGCGAAGTGTTTTGGTCAAGGCCACTGGGCTTATGGCCGTAATGCGTCAGCGGTATTTGGTCAGCAAGAGCGAGGAGGCTCTAACAATGACCTGATTGCCGATAGGTATGACAGGCTAAGCGGCGCGTCTGCTTTCTATGGTCACATTCGTATTAACATGAAAAAAGCCTGAGGTAATTGATTATGAGACTCGGAATGGTAATTGACCTACAAAAGTGCGTAGGCTGCGGCGGCTGTGACTTAGCTTGTAAAGCTGAAAACAACACTGCTGATGGAATTAAGTGGTCGAATCATATCAATACAACTGAAGGCCGTTTTCCTGATGTGAAGTACAGCTATATCCCGACCATGTGTAACCACTGCTCGAATGCTGCGTGTGTGGAAGTGTGCCCAACAGGTGCTATGTACAAGGATGATCGTGGCTTAACCTTGCAAGACAACGACAAGTGTATTGGTTGCCGTAAGTGTGAGCGAGTTTGTCCGTATGGCGTGATTAGTTACAACAAGCAGGTGCCGCATCGCAATTGGCAAGATGATGAAGCACTTGTCGCCGGAGCAACCGCTTCACCTAAAGCGCTGGTTAAGCAAGCGAATGCCAAGGTGTTCCCTTATATGAACCCAGCGCGTGGCGATACTTACCCAGCTACGCGTCCACGTCGCACAACTGAGAAGTGTACCTTCTGTGACCACCGCTTAGACCAAGGCTTAAGCCCAGCTTGTGTGTCGGCATGTCCCGCAGGCGCTCGTGTGTTTGGTGATTTGGACGACCCGACTAGTGAAGCGTCACGCATGCTTAAGCTTAATAGCGCGCAGCAGCTGAATCTAGAAGCCAACACTAAGCCTAATGTGTACTACATTCGCAGCTTTAACGTGAAGAGTATTTACTAGGTTTTTTGCATTGGCTGATGATTTTGCTGATTAGAGTTAACGACAAGGACGTCTAACTTTAGCGGCTAAGAGTAATGCGTTAGCTGCAAAAGTTTGAATAACGTTTTGGGAGCAAGGTGGGGCATATTGCTAAGGCTATATGTCCCATTTTCTATGCTTGATGAAAGGGTTAGCTACCGCAGCAAAGAATGTTTGGTCTGTCTGCGCTTGGGCCGACTTTTTCTAGCTTAGTCATGGCATCGGCAATTAACTGGTGATTGCCGGCATAGGTTTGGTTTACCACTTCTTGCGCCCATTCAGGCAATTCAGGGTTAATTGAATAGTAGATCCATTGCCCTTCACGGCGGTTAACGACCACACCATTGGTTTTTAGTAATGCAAGGTTACGGGAGATCTTTGGCTGCACTTCGTTTAATGCTTCAGTAAACTCACACACACATAGCTCGTTCTCCGCTTTCAGCATCATAATAATCGCCAAGCGTGAAGGATCAGACAGGGATTTGAACAGGCTAATTGGGTCGAGTTGCATCATACGAGTCATCTAATTAACAAATTTTGCGCTAACAATATGCCCTTTGGGCATTGGAGTCAATTTGTAGCCGCTGCATTTACATTTTTGCTGGAAACTAGGCGCCAATAAGCTTGCTTGAGTGCTGTTTAAATAGCAGTCGTATTATGCGGCTGATGACGATGCTCAGAGTGATGGACAAAGTCAGGCTTGCTAGCCCAAAGCTTGCAATTAACCACGGGCTGCGATGATCAGCCAATGTTTGCCAGGCAAGGCCAATTAACCAGCCCATAGGCACGACATGGATAAAGTAAATAGCAAAGGCGTGGTCGGCGCACAGGCTTAACAGGCGTTTAGTTTTTGGTTTGGCTTGTCGCCTAGCTAGTTGCTTCGGCGTTTGATTTGATTGCTGCCGGGTTGGCTGATGCCAGCTGTGCAGCCAATGAAGTATTAACAGTGCGAGCAAACACTTTTGCAGGTAGTACAAGCTCTCGCGCAAGCTGAAAAAGCCATAGCTCCAAGTATCAACCAGATAGCCATAAACAAGTGCCAAACTAGATATCACCACTATGGTGAATATTGGCATTTGATAGCGTTCAATTAGCGTTAACGTCGCTTTATAGTGACTGCCGATAATCATCCCCAGCAAATAGGCACCACTAAAATACACAAAGGTCTGCGGCTCAATAAAGTCTGGAAACGGGCTGCGAGTAATGACTAACGGCTGTAAAGTGAGTGCGAATGCGACAACAATGCCGCGAGGCTGCGTAGATAACTTATTTAATAACCACTGAAATAGTGGCGTTAGCGCAAACAACACCACTAATACAGGGATATACCAGTATTGAATACTCGCCTTTCCGACCAGTAGGTTGTTCAAATACACCTGCAACATATTGGCGTCAGGGTTATCGGCGCTGACATATTGCCAGTACATGGCGGTCATCACCGCACTCATTACTATATAGGGCAGTACTACCTTTGAGAGTTTTTGCCGGTAGAAGTGACGCCAGGGTTTCCGGTGTAGAACCTGAGTAAATAACAGCCCTGAAATGATGGCAAAGAATAGGGTTGAGCCGTGAAACAGCATCTCGGTGACAGCAAATACCCACTCTAAGCTGTCATCTAATTGGCCGGTCCAAAAAATCGCAAATGACCAGGCGTGCGCAGCCACTATGGTAATAATCGCCACACCACGAAAACTATGAAGATGTTCGATACGTTGTTGTGCTGACATAGCGAGTCCATTGCCTTTGCCAAGGTGGTATAAAAGGGATAACTAATGTTGTGGGTTATTTAAGCAGGCATCAAGAGCAAAAGGCCTGCATACGAATGCAGGCCGATATACCTTAGCGGGAAACAACAACGAGAAGGTGAGTGAGGCTAACTCGGTTTATTGATGCACCAACTGACCATTTTTGACCACATTAATGCATGGGTTTACGCCAAAGCTGTAGGCGAGCTCTGCTGGTGAGTCGATGTCCCATAAGCAAAAATCTGCTTGCATACCTAGCTTTAACTGACCGACTTTATCTTCCAGCCCTAGCGCTTTTGCCGCATTCACAGTCACGCCTGCGAGTGCTTCTTCCGGCGTTAATCTAAATAGCGTACACGCCATATTGAGCATCAACTGGGTTGAGCATAACGGTGATGAACCAGGGTTAAAGTCACTGGCGACCACCATAGGCACCTTATGTTGGCGTAGCAGCTCAATCGGTGGCAGCTTGGTTTCGCGTAGGAAGTAAAAAGCACCGGGCAGTAATACCGCGCAGGTGCCGTTGTCGCTAATAGCTTTGACACCTTGTTCATCAAGGTACTCGATATGATCGACCGATTTAGCCCCTAGCTTAGCTGCCATTTCAGAGCCGCCAATGTTAGACAGCTGCTCGGCGTGCAGTTTGATTTTAAGTCCTGCCTGTTTTGCTGCTGTTAGCACCTTTTCAGTTTGTGCTAAGTCAAAAGCGATGCCTTCACAAAACACATCCACGGCATCGGCAAGGTCTTGCTCAATCACCTTCGGCAGCATGTCGTTAATCACTAAATCGACATAAGCATCGGCGTTATCTTTATATTCCGGTGGAATGGCGTGAGCACCTAAAAAGGTGGTTTGCACATCCACATGGTGGTGCTTACCAAGCTCGCGAGCGACACGCAGCATTTTTAGTTCAGTGTCGGTATCTAAGCCGTAACCCGACTTTATCTCAACCGTTGTGACCCCTTCTTTACCTAGGGCATTTAAGCGTTTACGGGCAGACTCAAACAGCTCAGCCTCATCAGCCTCGCGGCAGGCTTTAACCGTTGAAATAATGCCGCCGCCAGCACGGGCAATATCTTCATAGCTAGCTCCGTTAAGGCGCATTTCAAATTCATTGGCGCGGTTGCCTGCAAATACTAAATGGGTGTGGGCATCAATTAAGCCTGGAGTGAGCCATTTGCCTTTGCCTCTGTAAACAGGAGTTGACAAAACATCGAATTCTGGCAGCTGAGCGCGTGGGCCTACCCAGGCAATTTTACCGTCTTTTACTGCCAGTGCAGCATCGGTAATTGCACCGTAAGCTGTTGATAAATCTGTGTCCATGGTGGCGATATTGATATCTAACCAGACCTGATCCCACGACATAGCATCCCTCAATTCGTTGTTGTTTTTGTCGCCAATCACCATACTTGTTTTTACTTGTATATACAAGGTAGGATGTTTAATCATTCATCACCGCTAGCTTGGTTATATCTGCTGGCAAGAGTGTGTTACCAACAAGGAGAGCGAGCAATGGTGTTGGCAAAGTTTGCTGAAATTAAACAGTTTATTTTAGCAAAAGTAGAGTCAGGTGAATGGCAAGAGAACCATCGAGTGCCGTCTGAAAATCAGCTAACAGATTTGTTTGCCTGTAGCCGCATGACCGCGCGCCGCGCTTTGACTGAGCTGGTGGAAGCAGGGGTGTTAACTCGCACTCAAGGTTTAGGCACTTTTGTCGCAGGGCTTAAGTCGCAATCGTCCTTATTGAGCATTCGTAACATTGCTGATGAGATTAAAGAGCGTGGCCATGGCTATAGTGTTGAGCTCCTAGAGCAAACTGAAATTATCGCCATAGCGCCAATTGCCATTGCTTTGGGATTAGAGATTGGCGCTAAGGTGAGCTACTCATTAATCGTTCACTGCGAGCAAAGTGTGCCGCTGCAAATGGAGGAGCGCTTTGTTAACCCAGAGTTGATCCCTGATTACCTTGCACAAGATTTTAGCGAGCAAACGCCCCATGAATACTTATCTAAAGTTGCGCCGTTAACCGAGGCGCGTCATACCGTTGAAGCCGTAATTCCGAGTGAGCAAGTCCAGCAGCATCTGCAAATTGAGGCCACTGAGCCTTGTTTGCAAGTGCTTCGACGCACCTGGTCACGCCAAGGAGTGGTGAGCTTTGCACGGCTGGTACATCCGGGCAGCAAGTTCCGCCTAGGCGGCCACTTAACGTTTAAGCGCTAGCGCTTAATAAAGATTAACTAGGCAGCTCAAGGAGAGCTGTTAGACATTGCATAAATAATAGCAACGGAGCAATCAGCAAAGATTGCCCTAATAACAACCGAAAAGGTGATTTAGCATGAGTACAAGACACGACCCAAGCCGCAAGATTATTGCACCCCATGGCAGCGAGTTAAGTTGTAAAAGTTGGTTAACTGAAGCGCCAATGCGGATGTTAATGAACAACTTGCACCCTGATGTTGCTGAGCGCCCAGAAGATTTAGTGGTATATGGCGGCATTGGCCGTGCAGCCCGTGACTGGCAAAGTTATGACAAGATCGTTGAAGTACTGCAGCGTCTAGAAGACGATGAAACCCTACTGGTGCAATCGGGCAAGCCAGTTGGTGTGTTCCGCACTCATGCTGATGCACCTAGAGTGCTGATCGCCAACTCAAACCTAGTGCCGCACTGGGCAAACTGGGAACATTTTAACGAGCTAGATAAGCAAGGGTTGGCGATGTACGGCCAAATGACCGCTGGTTCGTGGATTTACATCGGCACCCAAGGCATTGTTCAAGGTACTTACGAAACTTTTGTTGCTGTGGCCAAGAAACACTTTGGCGGTGATGCAGCAGGCAAGTGGATTTTAACCGGTGGTCTTGGTGGCATGGGCGGCGCGCAGCCACTAGCTGGCACCATGGCTGGTTTCTCGGTACTGGCCTGTGAAGTTGATGAAACTCGTATCGATTTTCGTCTGCGGACTCGCTATGTCGACAAAAAAGCCCATAGCCTAGATGAAGCGCTAGCTATGATGGATGAAGCCAACAAAGCGGGTAAGCCTGTATCTGTCGGGCTATTAGCCAATGCAGCGGATGTATTTACCGAGTTAGTTGAGCGCGGCATTACTCCAGATGTGGTCACCGACCAAACCTCAGCCCATGACCCATTAAATGGTTACTTGCCACAAGGTTGGACCCTCGAGCAAGCGGCAGAGTTGCGCCAGCAAAATGAAGCTGCTGTGGTTAAGGCGGCTAAAGAGTCGATGGCAGTGCAAGTGAAAGCCATGCTAGCGCTACAAGCAAATGGCGCTGCGACACTCGATTATGGTAACAACATTCGCCAAATGGCGTTTGAAGTGGGTGTTGAAAATGCCTTTGACTTCCCAGGCTTTGTGCCTGCTTACATTCGCCCACTTTTCTGTGAGGGTGTCGGTCCATTTCGCTGGGCGGCGCTATCTGGCGACCCTGAAGATATTTATAAAACTGATGCCAAAGTTAAAGAGCTGATCCCAGATGATAAGCATCTGCATAATTGGCTTGATATGGCGCGTGAGCGTATTGCCTTCCAAGGCTTGCCTGCACGTATATGTTGGGTGGGCTTAAAAGACCGTGCGCGCCTTGCGGCAGCATTCAATGAAATGGTTAAAAACGGTGAGCTGTCTGCGCCGGTTGTGATTGGTCGTGATCATCTTGATTCTGGTTCAGTAGCGAGTCCGAATCGTGAAACTGAGTCTATGCTCGATGGCTCTGATGCTGTGTCTGACTGGCCCTTACTTAACGCCTTACTAAACACGGCAAGCGGCGCAACCTGGGTGTCTCTGCACCATGGCGGCGGCGTAGGTATGGGCTTTAGCCAGCACTCGGGTGTGGTGATCGTGTGTGACGGCACTGATGCTGCAGCCAAGCGTGTTGAGCGTGTGCTGTGGAATGACCCAGCAACGGGCGTGATGCGTCATGCTGATGCTGGCTATGACATCGCTAAAAGCTGCGCTAAAGAGCAGGGCCTAGATTTACCTATGATGGAGGCGAAGTAATGGCTAAGTTATCGCTTACCCTGGAGCCAGGGACATTATCGTTAGCGCAGCTGCGCCAAGTAAGCCGTCATGGCGTGACAATGAAACTTGCTGATAGCGCGATTGCGAACATCAACTCAAGTGCGGAGCTGGTACAAAATGTTATCCGCGAAGGTCGCACTGTTTACGGCATTAATACCGGCTTTGGCTTGCTAGCTAATACTAAGATTGCGCCTGATGACTTGCAGTTGCTGCAACGCTCCATTGTGTTGTCTCATGCCGCAGGTACCGGTCAGTACATGCAAGATGAAACAGTGCGCTTGATGATGGTATTAAAGATCAACTCGCTAAGCCGCGGCTTTTCAGGTATTCGCCTTGAAGTCATTGAGTTTCTTATCTCGCTGGTTAACGCTGGCGTGTACCCTTGTGTGCCAGAGAAAGGCTCTGTCGGTGCATCTGGTGACTTAGCGCCACTATCTCATATGTGTTTGCCACTACTTGGTGAAGGCGAAATGAGCTACCAAGGGCAAATTATCAGCGCGCAAGAAGGACTGGAAATTGCCGGGCTTAAACCGCTTGAGCTGGCTGCCAAAGAAGGCTTAGCACTACTTAATGGTACTCAAGCATCGACGGCATTAGCGCTTGAAGGCTTATTCAACGCTGAAGACTTATTCGCATCAAGCTCAGTCGTTGGCGCTATGAGTGTTGAAGCGGCAATGGGCAGTCGTAGCCCATTTGATGCACGTATTCATGAGGCTCGTGGTCAGCAAGGGCAAATCGACTCAGCTGCTATTTTCCGTCACTTATTAGGTGATGAGTCGCAGATTAGTCTAAGTCATGTTGATTGTGAAAAGGTGCAAGATCCTTATTCGCTGCGCTGTCAGCCACAGGTACTAGGGGCATGTTTGACCCAAATTCGTCAGGCTGCTGAAGTACTGGCTGTTGAGGCCAATGGCGTTACCGACAACCCGTTAGTATTCCAAGATACTGGCGACATTATCTCGGGTGGTAACTTCCACGCAGAACCTGTTGCTATGGCAGCAGATAATCTGGCGATAGCCATTGCCGAACTTGGCTCGATTGCTGAGCGTCGCATTGCGTTATTGATTGATTCAAGCCTTTCGAAATTACCACCATTTCTGGTGGATAACGGCGGGGTAAACTCAGGCTTTATGATTGCTCAGGTAACTGCGGCTGCGCTTGCTTCTGAGAACAAAACTTTTGCTCACCCAGGCTCGGTAGATAGTTTGCCGACCTCAGCAAACCAAGAAGATCATGTATCGATGGCAACCTTTGCAGCCCGCCGCCTGCGTGACATGAGTGATAACACTCGCGGCGTACTTGCTGTTGAGCTGCTAGCGGCTGCGCAAGGCTTAGATTTTAGAGCGCCATTAGAGCCGAGTAAGGCTGTGGCTGCAGCGAAAGCTGAGTTACGTGAGCTAGTGGCGTTTTACGACAAAGACCGCTATTTTGCGCCAGATATCGACAACGCGACCGACTTACTCAACACGGCAAGCTTTAATCAATACTTACCAGCGCATATGCTCGCTAGCTTTTAGTACTAGATATTGCGCTAATAACGCTTAAGTTAATTACTAAGCCTCAAAATGAAAAACGGCGTCGATTGAGACGCCGTTTTTGTTAATGCGATTTAAACCAGTACATAACTACATGGTAAAGCCAAAGCTAATAACCGCTGACTCAGTACGAGTGTCATAGCCGGCGCCAATCATAAACGAGTTAGCGATACGGTAGCGTAGACCCGCCTCTGCACCCCAGTAACGGTCATTGCTTCGCTCCCATACTGGTTCACCACCTTCAATCAATGGCACGATATTATTGGTGGTGTTGGTTTCATAGACATAGTTGGTTGCACCAAAGTAAATGCTGAAATCTTCGGTCATGCTATAGCTAACACCAAAGCGCCACATGTATTCTTGAATGTAACCTTCACTTGGCTCTTGTAGTTCTAGATCGGTTTTTTGACCTTTAGCATAACCAATGTAATAGCCCCAATCTGCGTAGTCACGGTCATAATGCCTAGGAGCAAGGGTTACGCCATACATCTTGCTTGGAGTATTCACGTAATCAAAAAGAAGCGCCACTGCAGGTTGATAACCTTGTTGGTCATCATTAGCCTTAGCGTTTGGTACTGCAACTAGGCAAGCGAGGGTGAGCGCGACAACTAAAGAATAATATTTCATGATTGACTCCCGTTCTTAGTTGCCCGTATTGTTAATGCATCACTGAAACTGGTCAAATAACGACAAGGAAAAACGAGCTAAAATAAGGGCTTGTTGAGTGCTTGTTACGTTGCAGTGCACGCTTGTTATTTACTGTGGCGGTTTTTGCTAATGATATTCGGTTTAAATATTTCCATAAAAGGAACCCGATTGTGAATACAGATCTTCGTGTCGAGTTAACCTCTTGGTTAACCAGTATCGGCATAAATGCCCAACCTTCTGATTTACTTACCACAAGCATCATTATTGTTGTATGCCTGATAGTTGCAGCTATCAGCTATTACTTAACCCACCGCTTTGTCGTGCATGGGGTTAATTTAGTGATCAAACGCAGCGCTGTACAGTGGGACGATGTGTTTGTTAGTCATGGTGTTTTTGAGCGTTTGGCGCTTTTTGTACCTGTGTTGCTGCTTGATTTAGTGGTACCAATTGTTCTAACTGAGCATGAGTTACTGAGTACATTTTTTGACCGTGGTTTAAGTGCGCTGCTGGTTTTTGTAGCGATTCGCGCGGCGTTTGCCGGCTTAAATGCGGTTGATGATATCTCTGATATCAATCGAGTGAATCGCCGCATTCCAGTGAAGAGCTTCGTGCAGCTGATCAAACTGTTTATGTTTATCATAGGTTTGATTGTGGTGGTGGCTATTTTGTCTGATAAATCACCCGTTTATTTCTTTAGTGGTTTAGGTGTTGCCACCGGTTTAGTGATGTTGGTGTTTCGCGATACGATTTTGGGCTTTGTTGCTGGTATTCAGCTAGCGGCTAACCGCATGGTGAGTAAGGGCGATTGGATTCAGATGGATAAGTATGGCGCTGACGGCGAGGTTACGGACGTCACCTTAACTACCGTAAAGGTACAAAATTGGGATAAGACTATTACCATGATCCCTGCTTATGCGCTGGTTTCAGATGCCTTTAAAAACTGGCAGGGTATGTCGCTTTCAGGCGGTCGCCGCATCAAGCGTTCAATCAATATCGACATTAGCAGCATCGGATTCTTAACTGAGTCAGATATTGAGCGCTTAGGTAAAGTTAATTGTTTGAAGCAATACCTGCCGAGCATCATCGCAGAGATTAGTGCAGATAACGCTAATGTGGCTGATGCTGAGTTAATGATTAACGGTAGACATTTGACCAATATTGGCACCTTTAGGGCTTATTTACAGGCGTATTTAGAGGCGCACCCGAAAACTCATAAAGGTATGACGCTAATGGTACGTCAATTAGCGCCGACGGCTGAAGGTGTGCCAATTGAGCTGTATATCTTCACTAACGATACTGTGTGGTTTAACTATGAGAGCATTCAGGCAGATATTTTTGACCATATTTTTGCCATCTTGCCAGAGTTTGGCTTACGCGCTTTCCAGCAGCCATCAGGTAGTGATTTTGGTGCGTTAAAGCCTAATTGAGAAATTAGCGCCTAATTAGGCCAACTATTAATCTTCAAGTTTAAAGGTCGGGATCTGTTTGGGATGCCGGCCTTTTATTTGCCTGAAAAATGTCATCAGCTGCTCCATATCGGTCTCAATGTTTTGAGTAGGAGTAAAGCGCTCACCTAAGACTATGGTTTTGCGTGCAAAGTCGAGCCCTACAGGAACAATATCGATATTGGCTTTGACGGCAATATGGTAAAAGCCAGTCTTCCAACGCTTAACTGGGCTACGGGTGCCTTCAGGAGCAAGCGCCAGCTTGTAGTTGTCATGTTGCTGGTAAAGCTGGGCAACAGCATCAACGAGATTGTTATGTTTGCGGCGATCTACTGGGCTGCCACCCATGGCGCGAAACAGCCAGCCCCAAGGCGGTATAAATAGCTGGTGTTTACCCAAGAAATGAATGCGTACACCTAAAGCGCTGCGGCCTATTATTCCGATGATGAAGTCCCAATTACTGGTGTGTGGCCCTACAGCCATAATGCAAGGCTTGTCAGCGTCTAGCTCGCCCTCAAAGCGCCAACCCATTAGTTTTAAAATAAATCGAGATAGTGCAGTCATCATAGTTTGAGTCCATTTTTCCAAGTACTGCTCCAATTGATATTAGGAATGCCTGCCAATTTGGCTAAGCACATACTTGGTTTTAATGATATTTTTATGTGGTTATAAGCTGTTTTCCTATACTCTAATCCAAGCATGAAATGCTATTTTCGACAACCTAATTGTGGGAGTAAGCCATGAAGTATTGTTTAGCGATTGGCCTATTTATGTATGCTTGTTTTGCCAGTGCGCAACCAGTTGAGCAAATTCAATCCTTATTTCAAAAGCAAACTCAGGCTTGGAATCAGGGCGATGTTGACGATTACATGCAAAGCTATTGGCGCTCAGACAAGCTGCAATTTGTAAGCCGTGGTGAGCTGGTTTATGGCTGGGGTGAATTGTATCGTCGTTATAAGAAAAGTTACCCTAACAAAGCCGCCATGGGTGAGCTTAGTTTTGATATTCAAAGCGTTAAATCGCTGTCGGATAATTCAGCATTAGTGACTGGGCAATGGACGTTAGCGCGAGATAAAGACCAGCCAACTGGCGCATCGACCTTACTCGTTGAACGCATTGATGGTCAGTGGCTGATCACCCATGACCATTCGTCGGATTAATTTATCTGAGGCTAGCGGTCGCTGCGAGTATGCTGATTATATTTATGCAATTAGTGCAGCGCTGGCTCGTCAAACTCACTGATTTTTTTGACCTCACCTAAGATGGCTTGTTCAAGCTCAGCCTCAGATTTCATGCGAGTGAAATCAAGTTTCATTCGTTGCTGTTTTGGTAAAGCCTTACGCGCTTCTTTAATCGGGTGTGACTCAATGAGTCTGTAGTGTTTAAACAGGTTAGGGTAGTCGTCTTGCACTTGCTCTGACATTGATAAGGCATCAAACAGTTTACCTATGCGCATTACGCCTTCAGACAACTCGCAGCGCTCTTCTAACATGGCGCTAGCGATGTAACGAATATCGGTCAACACGCTTTGGCGGCGTTCATGTGCTAGCTTTTGTTGCTCAGCTTGAGCTTGTTGCTGTGCCTGGGTTTGACGTTTAAGCTTTAGCAGTAAATAAGCAGCGTAGCCGCCGAGTGCCACAAGGATGAGAACGGCAATAACAATAACGAATGTAGACACACACTTTCCTTTTTATGTTGCGCAAAAGCCCCTGCGAATTTGCCTATAGACACAAGTCCCGCGTAATACACGGTAGCTCAAATTGGAGACGCTAGTTTTGATGGCTAATTTTACTGCACAAGTCGCGCTTAAGATACTGCTTGCCATAGCTAGATATGAAAAAAGCACCCTTTAGGTGCTTTTTCTATGAGTAATTCTGACTAAGCTTAACTACAACTTAGTCCTTGTACATGTTTAGCAGATCTTCACCACTTTCAAAGCGGTCAAATAATTCATCATCGCTAGCTGGCTTGCGGGTTTCGACTTCTGGCTCAGACTCGTCCATACCTAAGCGCTTCATCAGCTGCTCAATGGTATCTAGCTGTTGATCTAACCAAGCTTGGTCGGTGTCACTTAGGCTGCGACCTTCTTCAAGCATATCAAGTAGCTTGTTTAGTCTTGGGTCTTCCTCAAGCTTTAGTAGTTTCTGCTCGTCAGTGAGTTTTGGTTGTTTAGCTTTTGGCTTTAGTGGCTCAGTAATACTGCTTGGCAAGGTTAAGCTAACTGGCTTTTTGCTGCCATGGCGTGGGTCTTGGCTTGCAGATGCCGCATTGTTAGCGTTTTGCGTTTTCAGCAGCGCTTCATTGTGGCGATTGCCTGACTTACGTCCTGAATCTTTCTTTTTGCCTTCAACCTGTTTGCGGTCGGCTTTTTTTACTCGTGGTGCGCGCTTTGCCGCGTTTTCACTAACTTTGCGAGTTTTTCTGCTGCGAGCCATGGTGCTGTATTACCTTGATCAATCAAATTCTATAAAGACTTAGTATCGTAGTACGAGGTGCAATACTAAATCGGGTTGCGCTTTATATCAGATTCTGATGGTTTTTGCATCAAAATGAAGTCCTTTGAAGCAAATAATAGATCAAAACCACTGACAGCGGCCATATATTCAAAGGTTGCTTGCTGATAGAAACTCACATGAGTCGGATTGGTTTTATAGTGCCACTTAGCAAATTGGTTGAGGTTGCTCAGTAGCGGAGTGCTGATTGCTAACCAGCCACCAGGGCGCACAAGCTGTGACAACAAGCGCCATTCTTTTTGCGGGCTTCTAAAGTGTTCAAACACACGGTAGCAGCAAACAAAATCATAGTCTTGTTTGAGTACCTCTGGGTTGGCTGCAAAAAATGGATCGTATTGATTTAAGGTGTGCCCTGCAGCATTAATTTCGTCAATGCTGTTTTCATCTAACACCCGACCAAAATTAAGGCCAGTAAGATGAGTTTGAGGTTGTTGCTGAGTAATTTGCGCTAATAGTGGGAATACAAATTGTGAAAGTTGCTTTTGCTTGGCGGCCTTATTGGCCCGTCCATAGCGTTGGCGTTCAACGTTCGGTAGAAGATGAGAGCTTGGCGCAGCGAATACAAGTCCGCAATGTAGGCATAGGTAAAAAGCACGCTTTTTGTCTTGGATGAAAAAGTCAGCTTGGTGGCTACAAAGAGGGCAAAGGCTCATGAACGACAGCAGTATCCAATCGGCAGGTGGGTAACTTCAGTATATCGACAATATTCAAAGTTAAACAAGCTCTAAGCTTTTAATTTTTAGAACCTTATACCAATTGGGATAAATAAGTGATCAGATATTACGCAGGAAAAATCGTTTAGAACAAGGCAGAAATTGCAGCTAGCTAGTTGCTCTACCTACAAAATTTCTAACGAAGTTATAAGCCCTTTTTTCCAGTAAAAAGTAACCAGTAAGAATGATCACATTCTTGTGCTAATTGGTATTAGTGACTTGGCAAATATTGAAGTAAAAAAAAGGTGGCTGTAAACAGCCACCTTACGGTCGGTACAAGTAGTACCTTATTCTGATTCCAAGTTTCCGTACTTGCTATGCGACTTTCCCGGTCGGATCCTTCTTTTTTTTAGCGCTTTCCGTGCTATTAGTTAGTTATCGGTCTTCTTTGACGCTTTATTAATGTCTGTTGCCTTCCTGACCACAGTTTCCGTAGATGGTCTCAATGACTCATCACTATCCAAGTGTCTCCATGACGTAAGTAAACCATCCGTGTATCAAGATCTTCCAGTGATAACAAGCATCCAGCGAGTGCATCCTCAGCGTTAGCATCCAATGCTGCAATTTGAATCCTTCAAACTGCTATCCGTTAGGCTTATCACCTCTGTTGCGTAAGAAAGTGCTAAAAAGCGAGGCGACCAAGATTAGTCTATGTCTTACAATTTCTAATGACCGGGATTTCAAGGTGAAATCGCTACTCGTTATTATTATTAGTGAGTGGTCTTAATTATATTATTGTTATTAGTTGACTTTATTCTTATATCTTAAATGTTAAGTAGCCGAAATCTGTCTAATAGCGTTTATTTTTATTGGATAAACAGTTGGGTTCATTTCGGTACGGGGCTATTTAACCCCAAAAGCGTGATTGATGTCAAGAAAGAATCTTTAGCACTTGACGTAAACGTCAACTTGCTGTCAAAAAGAAAGGGCAATTAATGCCCTTTCTTGTTTGGATTCTATACCTAGATGTAGCTACTTAATGCTTGATATATATTTAGATAATGCTTCGATATCAGCGTCAGATAACTTTTTACTTACATCTTGCATCATGCCGTTTAAGTCGTTGTTACGATTTGTATCGCGGAACTTCGTTAGCTGAATTTTTAAATAATTAGCATGTTGACCGCTCACTTTTGGGAAGCCTGCAGCTTCAGTTCCGTTGCCGTCAGGGCCGTGACATGCGATACAAGCAGTGATGCCGCGAGCTGCATCGCCTGTTTTGTATAGTGATGCGCCTAATGCTGGTACATCTGCAACGTCAACAGTAGATTGAGTTTGACTAGCGTAAAATGCTGCCAGGTCGGCAATATCTTGCTCGGTTAATGTCATTGTCATACCGCCCATTACTGGGTCCATACGACCTTCTTTACCGCCTGTTTTCATTGCTGCTTGAAAATCAGTTAATTGCTTTGCTAGGTAATTAGCATGTTGACCAGCGATTTTTGGATACATATCGATCATGCTGTTGCCGTCAGGCCCGTGACAGGCGGCACAAAGTGCTGATTTAGCTTGGCCAGCTTCAGCATTACCTTCTACAGCCATAGCAGGTGATGACATGGTGGCGAGTACAGACAGCGCAAGAGCTAACTTTTTCATGGCGTTCCAACTTCTTGTTAATTTATTGTCCTGAGCTTACATGGTTAAGCTGTAAGCGTGGTAAAATAGTCGTCCCAAGCCATTCATCCTCAAAGCGCTGTATTGGCGCAATGCCAAACAGTAACGCACACATTATTGTAGCTTGGGGTTATAATGTGATCAGGCTAATATTTTACACGAAAATGTGGAAAAGACAGCATTTGTTAAACATTTATACATATATAGCTATTTTTTGTAATTTAACTGGAGCAAACAGTGTCAGAATCTCGTATTGACTTTCGCCAAGCAAAATTTTTAATTAGTGCCCCAGATATCGCCCATTTAGACGAATATTTGCCGGGTGATGTAGGTGTTGAGATTGCGTTTGCAGGTCGTTCAAATGCGGGTAAATCAAGTGCATTGAATGCCTTAACTGAGCAGAAAAACTTAGCTCGCACCAGTAAAACGCCTGGTCGTACTCAGTTGATTAATGTGTTTGCTTTAGACGATGACCGCCGTTTGGTTGATTTACCGGGATATGGATTTGCAAAAGTACCACTTGCGATGAAAAAGAAGTGGCAAGCGGCATTAGGTGAATATTTACAGAAGCGTCGATGCTTAAGTGGTGTAGTGGTATTAATGGATATTCGCCATCCACTCAAAGACTTAGACATGCAAATGATTGAGTGGGCAGTGGCGAGTGAAATTCCTGTTTTAGCCTTGCTAACTAAATCAGATAAATTGGCGCAAAGTGCCAAGATGAAAGCGGTAAACAAGGTGCGTAAAGAACTGGCTGATTTTGGCGATTGGGTGAAGGTGGAGCCGTTTTCATCAACTAAAGGAACAGGTAAACCTAAAGTGCTAGGCATTTTAAATCAGTGGTGTCACCCAGATTGGTTGCTGGAGCAAACGCAAGAACAAGAGTAATGAGCTTGTTTAGATAAACAAAGAGGCTGACCATAAGGTTGGCCTTTTTGTTTTCGGCCCTAAACCATCCCCCGACTTCAGTAGGTGGTTATCATTCGATTTGGCTTTGTCTGTAAATTCTAGCTTTTTCCATATCTGGCAGCTTTGATTATTTGCTCACGTCGCAATGACATTTAAAGCACGCAGCAAGCACATCCCCCCTCTTTATTTCACAAGAATGCTCGACGAAAACATCCATGTTTTCAACAGCTTTAAACGTCACCACAAGTATAGATCATGAAGGTTAGTCAGAAGAGGCTGTACCAAGTTAGGCGGTGGTAATGAAATCTAGCGTAGGCAAGCATGAATTTCAGGCAAAAAAAACCGACAACCATAGGCTAGGCTGTCGGCAAATAAAAATTAGCTCTTTTGGGGAGAAGCTAAAATTCAACAAGACTCAAGTGCCACCATAGTGGTGACCCTCAACGACTATAGAATACTCGTTTGCTAATCTTATTTAAAGTATTTGCTCTAATTTTTTAACTTATGATTGAGATTAATCGTTTCTATTGAGGAAATGAGTCAGTTTCTCGAGCGGTGATTACTGTTTTTTAAGTGCGAAGTTTTGCTAATTTGCCAAGGTTTTCTTAATAGTTGGCTAGATTAAGAAAGGGTGGCTTGGGTGAATAGATTGCTAGCTGAAAAAAGACATAAAAAAACCCCAGCAACTTACATTGCTGAGGTGCCTAATTTGGCGCACTATTGCTAGTGAAATAAAGGTTTTTAAGATTGAACATCTTAACCTCTGTACCCTACGCAGAGAATATTACTTTATTTATTCTTAAATAGAAAACAGTATTTTTGTTTTGTGATGAATAATGTGATTTTTCGCACAAAAGGTGGTCATTTTTTGCACTTTAAGTTGTTTAAAGCATAAAAAAGCACGCATGAGCGTGCTTTTGTAGATAAGCTGTTTTCTATTTAAAGCTAATAATACACTTTGTACTTAGAATTTGTTGCTGACAATTAGTGAGCTTGCTGCCAGTTGTCACCAATACCAGCTTCGGCTAGCAATGTAACATCCAAGCTCGCGGCTGCGGCCATTAGCTCACAAACCTTAGCTTGTAGGCTGTCAGCTTTGTCTGCATCGACTTCAAATACCAGCTCATCGTGAACTTGCATTAGCATGGTGATCTCGCCGCTGGTGTCTTGTTCAATCCAGTTAGCTACGCTAATCATTGCCTTTTTAATAATGTCAGCAGCTGTACCTTGCATTGGCGCGTTAATCGCAGCGCGCTCTGCGGCCTGACGGCGCATTGCATTGCGATCTTTAATATCAGGTAGATACAAGCGGCGGCCAAACAAGGTTGATACATAGCCAAGCTCAGCAGCTTCAGCGCGAGTGTCTTCCATGTACTTTAGTACACCTGGGTAGCGCGCAAAGTAGGTGTCGATGTACGACTGAGCTTCTGCGCGAGCAATATCAAGCTGCTTGGCCAAGCCAAAGGCAGACATGCCGTAAATCAAACCAAAGTTAACCGCTTTAGCGCGGCGGCGTTGCTCACTAGTCACTTCTTCAAAGTGAACGCCAAATACTTCCGCAGCGGTCGCGCGGTGAATGTCTTTCCCTTCAGCAAAGGCGCTAAGTAGGCCTTTGTCTTGCGATAGGTGCGCCATAATACGCAGTTCAATTTGCGAGTAGTCGGCGGCCAGAATCTTTTTACCTTCAGGTGCAACAAATGCCTGGCGAATACGGCGACCTTCTTCGGTGCGAATTGGAATATTCTGCAGGTTTGGCTCACTTGATGACAAACGACCTGTAGCCGCATTGGCTTGGTGGTAACTGGTATGTACGCGGCCAGTAACAGGGTTGACCATTAACGGTAGCTTGTCGGTATAGGTGCTTTTTAGCTTAGATAAACTGCGGTGCTCGAGAATGATCTTTGGCAGCGGGTAATCGAGTGCTAACTCAACTAACACTTCTTCTGAAGTTGATGGTGCACCTTTAGGGGTTTTCTTGATAATCGGGTAGCCAAGCTTTTCAAAGAACAAGCCTTGTAATTGCTTAGGTGATGCTAGATTGAACTTCTCGCCTGCAATCTCATAAGCCTTTTGCTCTAATTCATCTAGCTTTTGCGCAAGCTCCTGACTGTGCTGACTTAGCAACATAGAGTCGATGTAAACGCCATTACGCTCAATATCTGACAAAATGTTAATCAGTGGCAATTCAAGCTCGGTAAACACCTTGGCAAGCTCGCCTTGTTTCTCAAGACGTGGCCACAGGTGTTGATGCAAACGCAGGGTAATGTCAGCATCTTCGGCTGCGTATGGGCCAGCAGTTTCCAAGTCGATTTGATTAAAGGTAAGCTGCTTCGCACCTTTACCGGCAATCTGCTCAAAGCTAATGTTTTTATGCCCTAGATATTTAAGTGCTAAACCATCCATATCGTGACGCGATGCTACAGAATTAAATACGTACGACTCCAACATGGTATCGAATTGGATACCTTTAAGCTTCACGCCTTGATTGGCAAGAATACTGATGTCGTATTTAAGGTTTTGGCCTACTTTAGCTGGTTTGTCAGCCTCTAAAATAGGGCGCAATTTATCAAGCACTAGCTGCTTGCTTAACTGCTCTGGCGCGCCTGCGTAGTCGTGGCCGACTGGTACATAGGCTGCTTTGCCAGCTTCTACGGCAAACGATAATCCCACTAGCTCAGCTTCCATATAATTGAGGCTAGTGGTTTCAGTATCTATAGCCATTAGCTCTGCCTGGGTTAATTTTTCAATCCAGGCATCAAGCTCTGCTTCAGTAACAATGGTTTGGTACTCAGTTTCTATATCTGCCTTTGCACTTGGGGCTTCTTCTGACTCAGTTGCAGTCGTTGCAGCGCCAGATTTGTTGTCTAATACTTCTGCTAACCAGCGCTTGAACTCCATCTCGCCATAACAAGCCACTAGCTCGTCACGGTTTTGTGGTTGGATTTCTAGTTGCTGCCAGGTTTGTTCTAGCTCTACATCGAGTTTAATGGTAGCAAGCTGGTACGACAGTTTGAGCAGCTCGGCGTTGTCGTTGATTTTCTTTGGCATCGATTTAGCACCACGGAAACCGGCATCGACAACGGCATCAGGGTTAGCCAGCAGGGTATCGACACTGCCAACGCTAGTCAGCATGGCAAGAGCGGTTTTCTCGCCCACACCCGGCAGGCCAGGAATGTTGTCAGCTTTGTCGCCCATTAAGGCTAGGTAATCGATGATTAACTCAGGGCCAACACCAAACTTGGTGGTTACCTCTTCAGGACCCATAATGGTGTCGGTCATGGTGTTAATTAGGGTGACATTGTCGTCAACCAATTGCGCCATGTCTTTATCGCCAGTGCTTATTAGTGTTGCACGGCCGTCTGCACTTGCTTGACGAGCAAGGGTGCCGATAACGTCATCTGCTTCAACGCCTTCAATGGCAATCAGAGGCAAACCTAGCGCACGGATAATGCGGTGTAGCGGCGCAATTTGGCTACGCAGATCATCTGGCATAGGTGGGCGCTGGGCTTTGTATTCGCTGTACATGTCGTTACGGAAAGTCTTACCCTTAGCGTCAAATACCACAGCGACATGACTTGGGTTGTAACGAGAAAGTAGGCTTCTAAGCATGTTGACAACGCCATATACGGCACCGGTTGCTTCACCCTTAGAGTTGGTTAAATGTGGCGGTGCATAATAAGCACGGTAAAGGTATGAAGAGCCGTCGATTAGTACCAGTGGGTTGTTTGGGATCGTTGCCATAATGGGTCTTTCATCGTCATTCAAAAGAGGTGCTATAGGATGACATTATCGCTTTGATTGCTCAACCTTGATTCGCCGTTGTAGGCCTGTGGAAATGCATGCGTATAGGATGAGATTTAGCGGTATGAGCTAGGTTAGATAATGGTGGCAGTTGCTTGTTGATGAAAACTGATCTGATCCGATCGTTATGTGGGTGATCCTATTGATAATAGTAAGATCTCAGGCACAGTAAGTTGACCAACAGCCTGTGGATAAGTCTGTTAGTTAAAACCTGTTAGTAGAAATTACTTTTTCGACATAGTGCAAGCGCAAAAGTATAAATCACTGTTTTTTATTGTATTTTTAAAATAATGTGAGCTGAGTGATGATCTTTGAAAAAAAATAATATATGTGGACTTTTTCAAAGTAATCAGATATGACACAAACATAGAACGGCGATCGGTGTGATTGTTATCCCTAACAAAAGTTGGTCAAATTTTGCAAGACTTAATCGAAATGAGTTGCAAAATATTGTCACTTCCCTGAGGTAACAGAGAGTCGATCTCACTGTTGATTTTTTCGTCACATTATTTCGAGCAACTAAGTTAGCATGATTGGTTCTCAGATCAATAGTTTTGTTTGTTTTTTGTTAAATTAATTTTTGAGCTCAAAAAGGATATGGAGTAACAGCATGAAAAAGGTAGCAGTTTTACTAAGTGGTAGCGGTGTTTTTGATGGGGCAGAAATTCATGAAAGCGTTCTGACGCTACTGGCAGTGGTTAAAGCTGGCGCAAGTTATCAGTGTTTTGCCCCTGACATTGCTCAGCTACACGTAGTGAATCATTTAACCGGCGAGGTTGATGAAGGCGCTTCACGTAACGTGCTAGTTGAGGCTGCTCGCATTGCTCGTGGTGAAATTAAAGATGTGACTAACCTAGAGCTTGAAGAGTTCGATGCACTGATTGTGCCTGGCGGCTTTGGCGCAGCGAAAAACCTATGTAACTTTGCCTTAAACGGCAAAGACTGCACGATCGCTCCACAAGTGGAGCAGTTTATTCGAGAGTTTGCTTTAGCTAGCAAACCTGTAGGCATGATGTGTATTGCGCCAGTAATGGTGCCACTTATTTACGGTGAGAATGTGCAAGCAACCATAGGTACAGATATTGATACTGCCGCTGCTGTGAATCAAATGGGCGCGACACATGTGGATGCAAACGTTGATGAGATTGTTGTGGATGAAGCAAACAAGTTAGTGACAACACCTGCCTACATGTTGGCGACTAATATAGCCGAGGCGAATGAGGGAATCGAAAAATTAGTCAAACAAGTGATCAGCATGGCTTAGTTAGTTTGATGCTTTAAGCTGTCAAAAATGCGGCAGGAGTTACTCCCTAGCCGCATTTTTATTGGTTTAGCGTTAGTGAAACAGAACGCTAGTTGTCACCATATAAAGCATTGATTTTTTCAGCGGCTTTAGTGCCTGCAAGTTTAGTGTCGACTAAAGCTAGGTTCGCCCCAGTACTCTTACCCATAGGCGGTGAAAATGACAGGCGCTTGTAGTCGTCACTTAAAGTTTGCCAACGGATCTTATCGTCACGAGACTCATGGGGATAGAAGCCAACCGTAATCGCATTGTGTAGACTCGCAACGTGCAGTGGCCCAGTTGAGCCAGCAATCATCACATCGGCGGCGACCAGTGAGCGTGAGAATTCGGCGATATCTTTAATGGGTTTAGCTGGTAAGGCATCATGCTGCTTGTCTTGCAGTTGCTTGGCTACGGTATCAGCAAGTTGCTCTTCGCCTGGGCCAAATGTGACTACAAATTTGAGTTTGTGTTGGCATTTTTGCGCTAGATTGTCGGCAATGTCGACAAACTGAGCGGGCGATAATGAGCCTTCTGAGCCGCCACTTCCTGGGTGGATAAATACCATCAGTTCATAATTGGTTTTGCCATAGAATTCTTGCCACTGCGGCTTTTGCTCAGCGATATCCCACAGCCTTTGGTGGATGTCGGCAGGCGGGATATGGTGCTTACATAAGAAGTACTCAATATGATCAGTACAGTAGCGCCATTCTGGTTTTAGGCAGGCACTGCGATTTAATGGTGCTCTGTGGGTATAAAGGTACTGAAACCACTTGCGACGTTGGCCTAGGCGGTAAGGAATATTCGCTTGCTTAACAACTTGCGCCATATGCTTATGGCTATGCATGATCAAAGCTGCTTGATAGTTTCTTTGTTTAATCGTATCAACTAGTTGAGGGTCGTCTTTACGGTAAATCAACAGGTTGTCTATAAAATCAAACTGCTTAGCCAATGGCTCAATAATCGGCGACACAATAACGTCAATTTGCGCATCAGGAAGTGAGCGTTTTAATAATGAAATAGCTGGTAATGAGTGACAAAAATCGCCCAATTTATCTACCCTGACTACGAGAATACGTTCCATATTTCAGATGCCTCAAATTAAAAAACTCTTTATACCTTGCTCTAGGTATTTACACAATTAGCCTGGGGCTATTGTTGCCATAATCGTGTGCTATACGGGCGATTTCGCCATGTTTTGGTTAATCGCTGTGTTGCTAATGTTTGATGTGGCGAGAGTTACGTGAGTCGATTCGCGCTTGCAATAAGCCAACTGCTAAGCCGCCAATATGGGCGCCATTTGCCATGGAAACACCGAGAATATCGGTAAAGCCTAAAACCAACCAAATGATCATAAAGCCCATGTAAGAGTCTGGCAGGAAAATACCACTTTGGGGACTGCGTTTACCCATGAGATAGCTATAGCCAACCAGTGCGTATACCACACCAGAAATACCTAAAAAGTTAGGGCCAGACACAAAATACTGCACGATATTTGGCAAGGTGCCAGCAACCAACAACAGTGTGAGTAACGGCATAGTGCCGAGTCGGTTTTCAATCTTGCCACCAAGATACCACCACCACAGCAGGTTAAATACGACGTGCATGATGGAGCCGTGCATCAAGCTTGGAGTGAACACTCGCCAAATTTGCTCAAGGTCTGCGCCAGGCACCGCATTGAAGAATGATAAAGCGCTGTAGACTTGATTACCAAAGCCTAGATTCATCACTGCAAATAGCAGGACACATACTGCAAATATGACCAGCGTAAGTGGGCCTGCACCTGTGATAAATTGCGCAGCTAAGCCTAACCCGCCAGAACCATAGTCGAATTTAACCCCGGCATCGCCATTGTCCCATGATGCCTGTAGATATTTAGGATCGTTTGGATTTTTGATGAAAAGTTCAAGTTCTTCGCTCGCACGAATTAAGTCGGTTGAATTGGCTAACACTAGCTTCACACCTTGCTCAACTGGCATGGCGTGGCAGCTGATCCCTAATCCTGCAAGGTAATCGATAAATGCCTGCGCCATTCGCGCATTTGGTATCACTCCAAGTTCTATCATGCGTGAGCGCTACTCCATGCAGTGAAGCCACCATCAAGGCTATAAACATCATCAAAGCCTTGCTCAATTAAGTAAGTGGCAGCGCCTTGACTGCTTATACCGTGATAGCACACCACGATTAATGGTGCGTCCATGTCGGCATCGGCAATGAAATGGGCGATGTTTTCATTGGTTAGGTGGGTTGCACCTTGAATGTGCCCTTGTGCAAAACTTGCGGCATCGCGAATATCCACAATTTGCAGGTCGCTTTGTTCGGCTTGCATGTGAATAAGTTCATTGATGGATAAGTGTTTAAAGTTAGACATTGCGGTTACCAAAAGGGCTTAAGATTTATGCAGATTATGAAGTAAGGGGCTGCCTGACGACAACCCTTAAAGTTTGTGGTTACTTAGCTAGCGCAGTCATTGCGCATTAACTGGTTACTGCCAATCTAAGATTACCTTACCTGATTGACCTGAGCGCATGGCATCAAAACCCTGCTGGAAGTCATCAACCTTGTAGTGGTGAGTAATGATAGGCGACAGGTCTAAACCTGACTGAATGAGACTTGCCATCTTGTACCAGGTTTCAAACATCTCACGACCATAAATACCTTTTAAGATTAAGCCTTTAAAGATCACCTTGCTCCAGTCAATCGCCATATCTTTGCCAGGAATACCTAACATAGCGATTTTACCGCCGTGGTTCATAGTATCCAGCATAGAGTGGAATGCTGACGGTACGCCTGACATTTCTAAACCAACGTCAAAGCCTTCGGTCATGCCTAGCTCGTCCATCACTGACTTGAGATCTTCATTGGCAACGTTAACCGCGCGGGTGGCGCCCATTTTACGGGCAAGCTCTAGGCGGTACTCGTTAACGTCTGTGATCACCACATGGCGCGCGCCAACATGCTTACACACTGCAGCTGCCATAATGCCAATTGGGCCAGCACCTGTGATCAGCACATCTTCACCCACTAGGTCGAACGACAAAGCTGTGTGCACTGCATTACCAAAAGGGTCAAAAATAGAAGCAAGATCGTCAGAGATATCTGCAGGGATTTTAAAAGCATTAAATGCAGGAATAACTAGATATTCAGCAAATGCACCTTGACGATTAACGCCCACACCTGAGGTGTTGCGACAAAGGTGAGTGCGGCCGCCACGACAGTTTCGGCAGTGACCACAGGTAATGTGACCTTCACCTGATACGCGGTCGCCTACGCTAAAACCACGTACTTCCTGACCCATATCAACGACTTCACCCACATACTCATGACCAACAATCATTGGCACAGGAATGGTGTTTTGTGACCACTCGTCCCAGTTGTAGATGTGCACATCGGTGCCGCAAATGGCGGTTTTCTTAATTTTAATTAGCAGGTCGTTATGGCCTAGCTCAGGCTTAGGCGCATCAACCATCCAAATGCCTTCTTCAGGCTTTAATTTGCTTAGTGCTTTCATGTTCGCGACCTTAGATTATGCCCATTTCTTTACCGATGCGGGTAAAGGCGCCGATTGCATGGTCTAGTTGCTCACGAGTGTGTGCTGCAGACATTTGCGTACGAATACGTGCCTGACCTTTAGGTACGACTGGGAAAGAGAAGCCAATCACATAGATGTTTTCTGCCAGTAGGCGGTTAGCAAAGTCGCTAGCAAGTTTTGCATCACCAATCATCACAGGAATAATGGCATGATCTGCACCGCCTAAGTTAAAGCCTGCCGCTGACATTTGCTCGCGGAAGTAACGGCTGTTTTCCCATACTGCTTCACGTAGCTCTTGGCCATCTTTAAGCATTTCAAGTACGCGAATTGATGCACTGACAATTGAAGGTGCTAATGAGTTAGAGAATAGGTAAGGGCGCGAGCGCTGACGTAACCAATCAACCACTTCTTTTTTGGCTGCGGTGAAACCACCAGATGCGCCGCCCAGTGCTTTACCAAGCGTACCTGTAATGATGTCTACGCGATCCATGACTTCACAGTACTCATGAGTACCACGGCCTTGCTGACCCACAAAACCGACTGCGTGAGAGTCATCAACCATCACAAGTGCACCGTACTTGTCGGCTAAATCGCAAACGCCTTGTAGGTTGGCAATCACGCCGTCCATTGAGAATACACCGTCGGTGGCGATTAGAATATTACGCGCACCTGCTTCAGTAGCGGCAATAAGTTGTTGCTCAAGATCAGCCATATCATTGTTGGCGTAACGGAAGCGCTTAGCCTTACACAAGCGAACACCATCGATAATTGAAGCGTGGTTTAGTGCATCAGACACAATCGCGTCGTTGGCGTCTAGTAGAGTTTCGAAAAGGCCCGCGTTAGCGTCAAAGCAAGAAGAGTAAAGAATGGTGTCTTCCATGCCTAAAAATTCACTTAGGCTAGCTTCAAGTTGCTTATGGATGTCTTGCGTACCGCAGATAAAGCGCACTGACGCCATACCGAAACCGTGGTTATCTAGGCCATTTTGCGCGGCTTTAATTAGCTCTGGGTGATTCGCTAAACCAAGGTAGTTATTCGCACAGAAGTTGATGACTTTATCATCGTTTACGTCGATTGCCGTTTGCTGGGCTGAAGTGATCACGCGTTCGCTTTTGTATAAGCCGTCGGCTTTAACTTCAGCTAGCTGCTGATTGATACGGTCGTAGAATGAAGTAGAGGCCACCTGATGTCTCCTGCTAATGGTTATTATGTTAATCCAAGTGTAGTCAATTTGTGTTTTAAACAAGTTTGCTTGGAGTGGAGTATGTCGGGCATTCTACTCCTAAATAACCCCCAGCCACAGCGTTTTTTTTAACCGTGGCCGTTATATAAAAGAGATTAGGGCTGAGTCGATTTTTTGATAAGTAAAACTAATCCTAATACTTTGTGAATTAGCGTTAACAGCGAGTATATTGGGGTTGTTTGGTGAGTTTAATTGAGTGCCAGAGGAAGGTTTGCATTGACAACAAGTTAGAGCAGTAAACGATAGGCGACCTAAAGGCTTGTTAGCGCAAATTAGTACTGGAACACAGCTTTAAGTTGTGGTTCATAAGCGGAAGTTATACGTCCTAGCTGATTGCTTTAGTTCTTGAACTCTTGCTCATAAACCTAAGCTGTCAGCTTAGCCTTGTCCTGGTTTCTCAATCATGGCGCGGTAGTGCTGCTCTAAGCGGTCAAAGGTATCGCGCGAGTGTTCAGTTGAGTATGCCTTAAATACCATCAGCACTCTTAACAAGCCTTTGTATAAGGTTGCTTTAGTGATGGCTGAGTCATCTGATTGGGTTAGTTGGTAGCTGATCCAGAAGCTGACCATCATTTTTAGTGTGTCAGCAAGCTCGGCTATGATGTTTTCATCAACTGCTAGAAAGCCGTCGTTAGTAAGCTGGCGCAGAACGTTGCTTGAGCTTTCTAGAACATTTCTTTGCGCCACTAAATAGCGCTGCTTGAGTTTTTCATCGCGGCTTAAAATGTCAGCTAAGTTGGCGTACATGAAGCGGAATTGCCACATGGTGTAAAACATGGCATCGAAATAGCCAAGGAGCAGCTCGATATCAATCGCAACGTCTTGATATGGCTTAGAGCCATTTTCTAGGTGGGTTTCGTATAAGGTAAAGATAGAGTTGATAATGTCTTCTTTGTTGCGAAAGTGGTAGTACAGGTTGCCGGGGCTAATACCTAAGTGAGCCGCGATATGGTTAGTGGTGATGTTGCGTTCACCGTGCTCATTAAACAGCTCTAGGCTGGCAAAAACAATTTTATCGCGGGTTTTCATAGCACTTCCAAAGTCAGTCATTTATTGCCTAGCTCAAGGGGCTAGGTCGCACACATATCCTTATTAACAGCGAGTATGGTAGCATTGCGGCTATGTTTCGCAAAATCATTTAAGTCTTTGTTATGACTCGCTCAGTTTATTCACTGTTACTGTATCTACTGGCACCTTTAGTGGTGCTCTACCTTGGTTTTCGCAGTATTAAAAGCGCTGATTATCGCAAGCGTTGGTCTGAGCGCTTTGGTTTTTCAAAGCTAGTGCAAACCGATGTGTTATTTCATTGTGTATCCATGGGCGAAACCCTAGCTGCAGTGGATTTGATTAAACAGCTAATGCAGCAATATCCCGCTAAAAAATTCACCATTACTACCACAAGTCCAACTGGTTCAGAGCAAGTTACCAAGGCGTTTGGCGACAGTGTCCAGCATTGTTATCTGCCTTTAGATTTTAGTTATGCCGTGCAGCGGTTTCTTAATCAGGTTAATCCAAAAGTGTGCGTGATTATGGAAACTGAGCTATGGCCAAACCTAGTTCATTTTGCCAATAAACGCGGCGTTGAGTTGATACTGGCAAATGCGCGACTATCGCAAAAATCGGCTGATAAATATCAGGCAAAACCTAAGCTCAGCATTCCGATGTTGAAAACACTCGACAAAGTGTTGGTGCAGAGCCAGACCGAGGCTGAGCGCTTTTTCAAGCTAGGTGTTGATACTCAGCGTGTTCAAGTGACTGGTAGTGTTAAGTTTGATATCAATATTGATGCCAGCAAGCGTGAGCAGGCGCATGAACTTCGCAGCCTTTGGCAAAGACAAACCGCCCCAGTTTGGGTAGCAGGTAGTGTTCATCCTGGTGAGTTCGACATTATGCTGCAGGCCCATAAGCAAGTGTTAGCACACTATCCAAATGCATTGTTAATTATGGCGCCGCGTCACCCGGAGCAATTTGACGCGGCAGCGAAGGCAGTAAACAGTGTTGGATTGAACTTGCTGCGTCGCAGTGAAGGGCAAGCTGTTAAAGAACAAACCCAGGTGTTACTTGGCGATTCCATGGGTGAATTATTGATGCTCTATGGCACAGCCGATCAAGCATTTGTGGGTGGCACCTTGATTGAAAATGGTGGTCACAACCCACTTGAACCTGCGGCTATGGGGTTGAATGTATTTGTTGGCCCGCATCACTGGGATTTTGCCGAAATTACTCAGTTGCTTAAGCAAGCTGGTGGGTTAAAGGTGGTTGCAGCAGATAGCTCTGGATCAGGAGCTAACGGCTCGAAGGGGGATGATTTAAACCACGCTCAGCCTGCAGATGAATTAGCGCAATTCTTGCTGTTAAATTGGGATGACAAGCAAGCGCATCAGCAGCAATGTAAGGCAGCGCTTGCTGTGGTGGAGCAAAACAAAGGCGCGTTAAAAGCGCACTTTGATGCTATCTCGCCAGTGCTAGCAGGCTAGGCGCTTTGATAGCCCCGGATGAGCTGTTGCCAATTATCTTCGCTGAAATGCAATTGTGGCTGCTTACCTAGCTCTTTATTAAATGAACGCAGTAGGCGAGCAAGATTTGCCTGTTGCCAGCTATTGTATGGTTTACGCATTTCGCCGCGGTCAAAATCAATCAGATAGAATTTATCTGCGCTCAGCAGAATATTCTTAGCGTTAAGATCGGCGTGATACACCCCATGTTGGTGGAATTTAGCGATTGTGGCTCCTAAATGCTGCCACTGGGCGTCGGTCATTGGCTCATTTGATAAGTGTGCAACTAGATCTTTTGCGCCAGCGATACGCTCGATAATAATGTCAGCGCGATACCATAAAGCGAAGCGTTCAACATTGGCGGCGATTGGTCTTGGTACGGCGAAACCTTGTTGATACAGCTTTTCAAGTAAAGCTAATTCAGCAAAGGCGCGAGTATTGAGTTTGCCTGTATACAGATAGGCATCTTTAGACAACTTTTCAGCAAGACCACCGCGCCAGTAGTGGCGTAAAACCCACTCGCAGTCATCGTGCTCATTAACACTCTGCTCTGGCTTAACGCTATGCTCGGTTTTTTCCAACTGCTCTGGTTTGACAAACCAAGTCGTATAGCGGCCGCGAGATTGGCCTGTAACTTGACCCTTTTCCTGCCAAGGTGTCACCTTGAAATCTTCAGGTGTAAGGTTTGCTGCTTGCTCACAGCACCAAGCGATAACGCCTGTCGGAGTAGATTTTATTTGCATGCGTGCTCGCGAAAGCTAAGGCTTATAAAGTAGATAAAAAACGCATTATACCTTAAAATTCTGGGCTTGCGATTACTCACAATTTCAAGCCCTTAGCCTCGCCTTATTGGGCGAACATTGCCAGCAGGTGAACATGTCTAACGATTTCAGCTCAATCCAATCTTTATGTTTATTGCGCTTATCCGCTATAGGTGATGTTTGCCATGGCGTGGCTATGGTGCAAGCGATTCAACGTCATTACCCAAACCTGAAAATCACCTGGGTAATCGGTAAGGTTGAGCACCAACTGGTGAAGCATCTGCCTAATGTCGAGTTTGTGGTGTTTGATAAGTCACAAGGCTGGCGCAGCTACCGCAATTTACGTACGGCATTAAAAGGGCAAAAGTTTGATGTGCTGCTGCATATGCAAGTTGCACTAAGGGCTACCATTGCTTCGCTAATGATTAAAGCGAAAACCCGCATAGGTTTTGACAAGGCGAGGGCTAAAGAAGGCCAGTGGTTAGTGACCAATGCTGCCATTGCGCCGCAGCATCAACCCCATGTGCTTGATGGCTTTATGGGCTTCGCTAAAGCCATTGGTGTAACGGATATTACCCCGAGCTGGAATATCCCTGTACCTGAGGCGGACACGCATTTTGCTGCCACGCAAATTAGTGATGACGCTAAAACCTTAGTGATTTGCCCTGCAGCCAGTAAAGCAGAGCGTAACTGGCTACCTGAGCGCTATGCCAAGGTTGCCGATTATGCAGTAGCTCAAGGTTATCGAGTATTGCTGTGTGGCGGGCCAAGTAAGCTTGAAAGTGAGCTTGCGACACAAATCGTCAACCAAGGAACCAATAGCATTGAAAACCTGGTTGGTAAGACCTCATTAACGCAAATGCTTGCCATACTAAAGCGCGCCTCAGTGGTACTTGCGCCTGACACTGGCCCTGCACATATGGCAGTGACCCAAGGTACACCTGTGGTTGGTTTGTATGCGCACTCAAACCCAGGTCGAACAGGCCCCTATTTTAGTCAGGACTTGGTTGCAAATGTTTACCCGCAAGCAATAGCTCAGCAGGTTGTAGGCGAGGTAAAATGGGGTAAACGCGCCAAGGGCGAAAATTTGATGGCAATGATCAGTGTTGAAGATGTGATTGCCAAGTTAGATTGCGTTGATAAACAAGTTAGACCGCGTTGATAAATTGGTGTAAAAACCTCAATTAACCATGTTAGGATTTGTTCCAAGCAAAGCGATACGTGCGCTTTGCTCAACAGTTCTACCAGGATGTAGATGAACTGCCCTCAAAAGTAAACGGATGTAACCATGCCAAATGAGCCAAAGCTGTTGTTTATTCCAGTATCTTCAGATGAAGGTATTGGTGAATATATGCGCTCAACCATTATTGCTGATGAAGCAAAATGTCAATGGCCAAATGCCCAAATTGATTTTGTATTGAATCGACATGCGCCTTATTGTCATAGCTGCCACTATCGCACGCATTTACTTGACGATACGCCCACCAAAAAAATCAAGGAAGTGAATCAGCTCATTACTGAGCTTAAACCCGATGTAGTGATTTTTGATGCTGCTGGCAGAAAATCACAGCTAAAGCATGCCAAACGCTCTGGCGCGCAAGTGGTGTTTATCAGTCAGCATAAACGTAAGCGTGCTCGCGGCATGAAGCTGGAGCGAGCATTGGCGACTGATAGTCACTGGGTAGTACAACCTGAATTCGTGATTGGTGATATTTCGGCGTTTAATCGCTTCAAGCTCAATTTGATTAAGCGGCCAGAGCCAATTTGCATTGGCAGTATTTTTCCGCACCCAGATATTAAACTGCAGCAGCAATTACTGCAGAGATATCAGTTAGTAGCAAAACAATATTTATTCTTTAGTGCAGGCTCTGGCGGACATTTACTTAACAATAATTTGTTGGCCGCTGACGTATGGGCGAAAGTTGCCCAGCAAGCTTATATGGAAACGCAAGTTCCTAGCGTGATGGTGTTTGGGCCGAACTACCCTAAACCACTGCCTGAGTTGCCTGGTGTGATTGCTATATCTGCGCTTGATACTAAAGAGTTTATTAGCTTGCTAAACGGAGCTAAAGCTGCGGTATTGAGTGGCGGAGATACCCTATTGCAATCAATCGCTCTGAAAGTTCCTACTGTCGTAGCGCCTGTATCGAAAGACCAGCCAGATAGAATTAGAAAATGTGCTCAGGCGCACATGGTGCTTGCAGCAGATGCGAGTTATCAGTCACTGCTAAGTACTGTGCTTGGGTTACTTAAAGAGCAGAGTTTTCAGGAGCTGTCTGCTAGTTTACAGGCGTCACCTACTGAGAATGGGTTAGTAGCGGCGATGGACAAACTGCAACAGTTGGTCAATACGCAAGCTCACATCTAAGTTGTTAACCCTATTAACCGTTGATGAGAATTTGCGATTGAAAAATCGAGCGTTAGTTGAGGTTGAGCGCTAGATGTGTATTGGATGAGTGCTAGATGATAGCACTCAATTGTTGGTTTGCTGCTGCGATGACATCTTTTACGGCGACTTGTCTTGCTTTGCCGTTTCCTTCCAAAATAATGCTATTACCTTGTGGCTGCCATAATTTAAAGTCACTTGCCATGATAGTGACTTGCGGCACGTCTAGGCTTAATGCCAAATGCGCAGTGGCGGTATCTACGGTAATAACTAGGCTACACAGGCTCATTAACGCGGGTAGCTCAAAGAAGTTGGTCTTTGCTGTTGAGGCACATACTGCAAGGTTAGATAAGTCACCGTCTTGCGCGATTGCCTGCTCGACTTCATCAAGCTTGTCAGGCGGGGTATTAACAATAAACGCCAGTGTTGGATGCTGCTTGCTTAGCTCGACAATGAGTGTCTTAACACCTTCCCAAGGGTAATCTTTTTTTGATGCAGTGGATAAATGATTTATAAATACCAGTTTTTTATCTTGTTCTTGCGCGACCAGCTTACTTACAGTTGGTTCAACTAGTGCTAAATACTCAGGCTTAACTGCAAGTGGTAATTGCTGCTTGCCTGCAACCAGATCACTTGTTTCTAATCCCAAAAGTTGGTTAAAACACTGGCTGTATAGCTCGGTAATGTGCGATACCTTGGCGGCAATGTTGTCATAGCTAATCACGCCATCCATCTTTTTCATGTGCATGTAGTTAGCAATGGGGTTAGATAGTGGCTTGCTATTGGTTACTGCTATTTGTGCGCTATGTGAAATCTGTCTGGCAATTTTTGCAAACTTTTCAGGGCGGTTCTTGCCGACAAACACAATAATGTCGTACTGTTTTGCTTGCGCTTTCGCAATTGATTGCGCGCGCTGTTCAAGATCCGCAACAATTGGATAGGTGTCGTCAAATTCTTCTGTAGCATCAATCCATTCCGTTAAGGTTTTATTGCGTCCAGCAGCCCAGTCTTGGGGTTTGCTGCGACAATCATCAAACCAAATATCAATACTTAGCTGAGGGTACTTATGTTTAAGTGCTTGTAACCACACGCCTTGGTAGACGAAGTCTCCAATCGCGAGGTGGCTCATGTACAGCACTCGCTTGGCTTGTTGTAACTGTGAGTGGCTAACAACCGGTATCATATTGATATCCTACTTAAGCTGTTGTTTAAATTGATTAAAGGCTTTGTCTAGCTTAGGTGTAGCTAGCATTCGGTTAAATGCACGTTTCCAATTGAGAAGGATTTTATGCACTTTACGTTGCTTGAGTTTGTTGAGCTCTTGCTGACCAGGGTTGATATCCGATTGGCCATCGACATCGATGCCTATGCAATACGGTGATAAGCCGAAAGGCGTAATATCGAGCTCCCACCAAGACTTGATATGACCATCTACCGGTTGAACAACATATGGCATATTTTTTATCAAAGCTTGGGCTCCGCGGCGACTAATTATTTGGCCAACGGCGCTAATAGGGTACTTGTGGTAACTAACGAAACGATGCCCTTTATATTCAATTGAATCGCGAACGTTACTTTCGCCGCCTTTTTTAAATGGGAATAACTTTATATAGTCCCAGTCCATTGTTGGTAGTTCAGCCATCAGTTCTACAATGGATTTGAAATTGTCCTTTAGATAAATGTCATCTTCTAAAATGATGGCAAAATCTAAATCATCGTCGAGAATTTTTTGCCATGCTTTTTGGTGACTGAGACTGCAGCCAACTTCCCCTTTATTTAGCGGGCGAAAATAGTGCTGTTGTACTAATGATTGAGGAGAGTATTTCTCGATTTCTTCATCGCTAAGCTTACGGCCATCAACTGCATCAATGCGTTCAAACGGTACCTGGAATTTGCCTAATTGCTCAGTGATGTGCTTAAGGCGCTCAGCGGAGCTTGCTAAGTTAATGACAAAAACTTTGAAGTTATGCATCTTGAGTAAATTCTCTTTTTATCTCGTCGTTTCGGTTGTTCGCTGCTATGGGTTGTTAGATTAGCCTAACTAGTCTTGAGCATTTAGATATTGTGCTGTCTCTGTCGCAACTTTATCAAAATCAATCAACGCCATGTTGCGACCGCTCTTGCGGCCAACTGGCGGGGTAAAAGCAAAGCGTTTTTCTGCTTGCGATAAAGTCTGCCAGCGAATATGCGGCGCTGAGCGGCGCCCTGCATAAAAACCCACGGTGGCGACATTGTGCAATCCCGCAAGGTGTAGCGGCCCCGTTGAGCCAGCAATAAACATATCTGCGGCGACAATAGACTCTGCAAAATCGGTCAAACTCGATAATGGTTTGGCAATATCAATATTGATATCAGATTGTGCTAACCCTTGATGGATATTTTGCGCTAACACCAGCTCATCGCCATTATAGGTCAAGATAAACCTAACTGGGTGGTTAAGCTGGCCATGCAGTTGAGTGATGAGATTAATATAGTCTGACTCAGCGACTCTTCCTGATGAACCACCTGTACCTGGATGGACAAAAATCAGTTTCTCGCCCGCTTGATGGCCGTAATGTTGCAGCCACTTGTGACGATTTTCGCTTGCATCCCAATACTGTTTTGGTAACACAGGAATCGCAATATTATGGTGTTTTAAAAAGTGTTCGACTAACAAGCAGCCGCCACGCCAGCAGCCTTCATGTTTTTCGTACAGGTTATTGACTCTGTGTTTATACAGATACTGGAACCATTTGTGTTTTGGCGCCAGGGTGTAGCTTGCACCACTGTTTTTTACCAGGTTGTAAATTCTTAACTCAGACGATGATACTAACACCACGTCATAGTTGGCATCATTGATGGTTTGCCTTAGCTGAGTATCATCACCTGTGTCAGCAATGACATTATCGATATAAGGGCAAGCTCTGGCAAAATCGGCAACGACTGGAGACACAAACACCTCGATACTGGTATCTGGTAGCGCTGTCTTTAGCAGGTAAAATGCGGGCCACATGAGGACGAAATCGCCAATTTTATCGTTCTTAACTAGCAGTAGTTTCTTCATCGATTTGCTATTCACTTAACCTAATTAAACAGTGTTGGGCTGTGTATGGGAGACGGCTTATACCGTCTCCTTTGCGGTGGTTATTGGCCGATGAAATGTTGTTCTGCTAACCAGTCTAGGTACTCAGGTACTGCCTGCTCTACGGTTTTGAATGGCGCCGTATAGCCC
This sequence comes from Shewanella maritima, assembly GCF_004295345.1. Taxonomy (NCBI): domain Bacteria; kingdom Pseudomonadati; phylum Pseudomonadota; class Gammaproteobacteria; order Alteromonadales; family Shewanellaceae; genus Shewanella; species Shewanella maritima. Next base: position 2,565,801 of record NZ_CP036200.1, read on the forward strand.
GCAGCTCTTAACTGAGTTAAGTCTGCCTGGGTAAAGCTTTGGTATGCACCTTTAAGCTTGTCTGGGAACGGGATGTATTCAATTTTGCCTGCATTATGGTAGTTAATTACTGCATTAGCGACGTCGTTAAAGCTTTGCGCTTGGCCTGTACCACAGTTGAAGATGCCTGACACTTCAGGGTTTTGCCATAGCCAAATATTTACAGCAACGACATCTTTAACGTACACAAAGTCACGCAGTTGCATACCATCTTCAAAACCGTCAATTCCCGCAAATAAGCGACAAACTTGGTTCTCTTTGATCTGGTTATTGAAGTGGAAAGCGACACTCGCCATTCCGCCTTTGTGCTGCTCGCGCGGGCCATAGACATTGAAATAACGCAGACCAGCAACTTGAGAGGTCAGTGATTGAGTACGCACATATTGGTCGAATAAGAACTTTGAGTAAGCGTAAACGTTAAGTGGCTTTTCAAACTCGCGCTGCTCGACAAACTTCTCGCTACCGCCGTATACAGATGCAGATGATGCATAGATGAATTGGCAATTATGTTGCTGGCAGAAATGCAGTAGCGTTTTAGAGTATTCGTAGTTGTTTTGCATCATGAACTTACCGTCCCACTCAGTGGTGGTAGAGCAAGCGCCTTGATGGAAAATCACTTCTAACTTACCGTCAAATTCACCGGCTTCAATCGAAGCTAGAAACTGGTCTTTGTCTAGGTAGTCGGCAATTTCACAGTCGGCTAAGTTAAACATCTTGGTGCCGTCGGTTAAATCGTCAACAGCAATGATATCTTTACGGCCTAATTCGTTAAGCGTTTTGACTAGGTTACTACCAATAAAGCCCGCTGCACCGGTTACGACTATCATATTTATTCCTATTCTGACTAAAGGCTACTGAAGATAGACTCAGTTAAGGTCTGTTAGTTCAGCAGTAGTTGTTTAACAATTTCGACCAATTGAAATATAGCTTAATGCTCTGTATCAACTGTTGGGTGTAGCTTTTTACACCGATTTATAGCGCTGTATTATAACAGTTTTGCTCCTTGCGGTTACGTTTAATCGTGAAACTTCGAATAAAGCAGTAATTAAATTGATGAAAAGTAACAGCTGTGAACAAATTTAGGTACAATCGGGGTTTAATTTTTAGCAGAAAGAATAGGCGTTATGAAGGTAACTTTACCCGTATTTGAACAAGCAAAAGTCTTAGTAGTTGGAGACGTGATGCTCGATAGGTATTGGGCAGGTGATACAGGACGTATTTCTCCAGAAGCTCCTGTACCAGTCGTACGCATAAATCAAAGTGAGGATCGCCCAGGCGGCGCCGCTAACGTGGCATTAAACATTGCGACCTTAGGTGGGCAAGTTGCACTAGCGGGTATTGTTGGCGACGACGAAAACGCTCAGGCGCTGACTACTGGTATTAAAGCGCTTGGTGTCGAGCCATGCTGGCACACTGTTGCCGAGCTACCCACTATCACCAAGTTAAGGGTGATGTCACGTAGTCAGCAGCTTATTCGCTTAGACTTTGAAGAAGCTTACCCAGAAGCTGAAAGCCATGCGCTAATGGCATCTGCAGTGAAAATGCTAGGTGAAGTTGACGTCGTTATTCTTTCTGATTACGCCAAAGGCGCATTAACTGATTGTACCGACTTTATTGCCCAGGCAACGAAGCAAGGCGTTAAGGTGCTTGTTGACCCTAAAGGTAGCGACTTTTCACGTTATCGCGGAGCATCGCTGCTGACGCCTAATATGCTTGAGTTTGAACTTGTTGCTGGCAAGGTGACCAGTGAAGCAGACTTAGTTGAAAAGGCCCACAAGCTGCTGCATGAGTTTGACCTTGAGGCATTGTTGGTGACTCGCTCAGAAAAGGGCATGACCCTGATCACCCGTGACAATGACGAATTACATATTCCAACCGTTGCGCGCGAAGTGCACGACGTAACGGGTGCGGGTGATACTGTTATTTCAGTATTGGCTTCATCGTTAGCCGCCGGTAGCGATTTGCCACAGGCTTGTGCTATCGCCAATGCTGCCGCTGGTATTGTGGTCGGTAAGCTGGGTACATCTACTGTGAGCCGCATTGAGCTTGCGCAATCACTAAATGTTCACCAAGGTGAAATGGGTTTTGGTGTAGTAAGTGAAGACCAATTGGCATATGCGCTTGAACACGCCAAACTTGCTGGCGAGCGCGTGGTAATGACCAATGGTTGCTTTGATATTCTTCACGCGGGTCACGTGAGTTACTTAAATGAAGCTCGTGCTCAAGGCGATCGTCTGATTGTTGCGGTTAACGACGATGACTCTGTTAAACGCCTGAAAGGTGAAGGTCGCCCGGTGAACCCTGTTGAGCGCCGTATGGCAGTGCTTGCTGGCCTTGCCGCTGTAGATTGGGTAGTGCCATTTTCTGAGGACACGCCACAACGAGTGATTGCTAAATTACTGCCTGATTTACTTGTCAAAGGTGGTGATTATAAGATTGAAGAGATTGCTGGTGGTAAAGAAGTGATTGAAGCTGGCGGTGTGGTGAAAGTGCTGAGCTTTGAAGACGGCGTTTCGACCACTAAGATCATTGAAAATATTAAGGCAAACAACTAGGACGTTTGATTCATGCATAGACGCGCGATTTATCCTGGCACTTTTGACCCAGTAACCAATGGCCACGCCGATTTGATTGAGCGTGCGGCAAACTTGTTTGAGCATGTGATTATCGGTATTGCCGCTAACCCGACTAAGCAACCAAGGTTTAGCTTAGAAAGGCGAGTAGAGCTATTGCAGCAAGTGACTGCCCATCTTGATAATGTTGAAGTGGTTGGTTTTAGTGGCCTGCTGGTGGACTTTGCTAAGCAGCAAAATGCCAGCGTGTTAGTTCGTGGTTTACGTGCGGTATCTGATTTTGAGTATGAATTTCAGCTCGCCAATATGAACCGCCGACTGAGCCCGCAGTTAGAAAGTGTGTTTCTCACTCCAGCAGAAGAAAACTCGTTTATTTCATCTTCACTGGTGAAAGAAGTTGCACTGCATGGTGGGGATGTTAGTCAGTTTGTACATCCGATTGTTGCTGCCGCTTTAAATGAGCAGAAGGCCTAGTGTTTAAAAGCTAGCTATAAAGAGCTTTAAGAACCACAAAACGCGCTACTGTAGCGCGTTTTTTTATTCCTTCACCATGCCCCTATGCATTGAATGCACCACTCATATCACACGCACGTTAACGACTTAGTAAGTTACTTGCTTTGGCACAAACCGCAAAACACCGTCGCTCGCTGCCCAAGTTTGATTTCCGATAGCAGGTTGCCACAACTGGTGCAGGTTTCACCGCCGCGGCCATAGACATGTAGTTTCTGGGCAAAATAGCCGGGCTTACCGTCGGCATTGGTAAAATCTTTTAATGTGGTGCCGCCTTGTTTAATCGCCTGAACCAAAATTCGTTTTACCTCGGCGACTAAGACTGTAAGGCGCGCATCATCGACTTTGCCTGCCTCTGCTTGAGGGTGAATCCCAGCGGCAAACAAGGCTTCGTTGGCATAAATATTACCGACACCCACCACAATGTGATTGTCCATTAGGCACAGTTTGATGGCTTTTTTCTTGTTCGCCAGCGCGGCTTTTAATTGCTCAAGGTTAAATTCATCGCTTAGTGGCTCAGGGCCGAGCTTTGCCAGCAATGGGTGAGCATGTTCAGGCAATTCATACCACAACCAGGCTCCAAAGCGGCGGGGGTCGTTGAACCTGAGCATTTGACCATTACCGAGTTTAAGGTCGATGTGATCATGTTTTTCGGCTGGGGTATCACTGGCCAGCACCCTTAAACTGCCGGACATACCCAGATGCACTATGGTGACCCCAGCCTGAGTCTCCATCAGTAAGTATTTCGCGCGGCGGCGAATATCAATAATCTGCTGACCAACGATATTGCTCGCAACATCTGGCACAGGCCAGCGTAATGAACGATTACGCACGATCAGCTCAGTAACGGTTTGCGCGATAAGATGAGGTGAAATACCGAGTCGGGTCACTTCTACTTCGGGTAATTCAGGCATGGCGTGATTATTCCTTTACTGGTGTGCGGCAGTGGTTAGCTCAAGGTTTGTTGGTGTGTTTTTTGTTGGCGCATTGCCACATTTGGGTGTTTATACGTTTAGAAATTTAGTGTTGATTAAGATCGATGACAGGTATTAACCCAGCCCGCAAACTTGGCGGGATTTGATACCAGCTACCAGCTTGAGTCTGTATTAAACCTTGCTCTGGATATAGCGTCCATTGTTGTACTTGGTGCTGCTCAATCTTAATGGTGAGAGATTGTCGCTGCTCACCTTCGGCGACAAAATCATCTGCTTGAAGCGTCATTGGCGATACCTTGATAGTTTGCCAGGCCTTAGCCCACTGCTGACAGTTGAGCACCTTGCTATCACACAGCCATTGGCCTTGCTGCTGTTTAAGCCAAACCTCGTCCAGCTGCAGCTGCACTAATGGGGTATCGTCAGCAAATAAAGGCAGCGCATCGTTAGGAATAGTAGACTGATTGTCTAGGTAGGAGAGCACTGAAATCATCATGATGCTGGCAGCAATAATAATGTAGTTCCACTTTTTACGTGACAGTGCCATATGCCGTCCTATTGTTCCTTAGTTTAAGCTTAGAATTGGCAGTGTAGCATTAAGCTTGGCTGAGGCGAATAGGATTGAATGGCAGTGCGATCGCGTGAGTGATTGATTATCAACCATGTGCTAAGGGGTAACGAACTTTGATTGCGCAAGACGCCGTAAAATCATCCCTGATGGCTCCGCTTTAGCATCCTTGCTAAAGAGGCTTGCTTACTCAAAGCTCATTAATCCCACAAGAAGACACGCGATAAATGTTCGCCCTGGATTGAATGGCGCCTAGAGGTAAGCGTTGGTAATTGTCGAGATAAAGCCAAACTATTACTTACGCTATTAAGGTAGCTGTGAATAGATAGATGGGAGACGTGCGATCAGCGCAGTAGCTATTTTGTACTGCGCTGTTAAGAGATGAGTATTAACCGCCGGTGGCATTCATAAAGCGCAGAATTTGCACCTCATCTTGATGACCAAAATGGTGCTCTTTCGGCTTACGTTTAATACCTTCGAGAATGGCGGTTTTGAGCCTGTCGATATCGCCTGGATGCTCGCGTACAATGGCTTTTAAGTCCACCGAATTTTCGTTGCCTAAACAAAGTAGTAGACGTCCTTCAACGGTTACCCGCACGCGATTACACTCGTGACAAAAGTTATTGCTGTGAGGGGAAATAAAGCCAATATGAGTGTCGCTATCAGGTATCTTGTAATAACGAGCCGGCCCGCCAGTACGCTTGCTCGATGGGATTAGCTGGTACTGCTGCTCAATGATTTGGCGTACTTCTGCACTTGAGCAGTGACGGCTGCGTTTGCGCTCATCAATAACCCCAAGTGGCATTTCTTCAATAAAGGCAATGTCTAGGCTGCGTTCGCGGCAGAAGTTAACCAAATCAATTACTTCATGGTCGTTTTGTCCTCGCAGAATAACCGCGTTTATTTTGATCTTGGTAAAGCCTGCTGCAATAGCTGCATCAATACCTGCTACAACTCGCTCTAACTTGCCGTTACGGGTTAACTGAGTGAATAACTCAGGGTTTAAAGTATCTAAGCTGATATTTAGTCGTTTAAGACCATTTTGCTTGAGTGATGTTGCCATCTTACTGAGACGTGAACCATTTGTGGTCATCGACAAGTCGTCCAACCCCGGTAAATCACCTAGCAGTTTAACCAGTTGCTCACAGTCGGTTCGCACCAACGGCTCGCCACCGGTTAGGCGGATCTTTTTGACGCCAAGCTCGGTGAATGCTTGAGCAACCCAAGACAACTCCTCAAGACTCAGCACATGGTCACGTGGCAGAAACTCGGGATCTTCACTCATGCAATATACACAGCGAAAATCACAACGGTCGGTCACCGACAGGCGCAGGTACTCTACGTGACGGTAAAATTGATCAACAATTTGGCTCATAACGACTCTTACTACAGCTGCTTACAACACATCAGCAAAGGGTTGAATAAATACCGTGTTACCAGCAGCAACAGACTTAGGTTGCTCACCGATCACAATTAAACAGTTCCCTTGTACCATAGAGTTAAGCATGCCTGAGCCTTGGGCGCCGGTAGACTTAACGTGCAACTGACCATCGTTGCCAACGTGGTAAATACCACGTAAAAATTCAGTGCGACCTTCACGGCTGCGTAGATTTTCATCGGCTACGGCAGGTAAGAAAGTTGGCTGCCAATTTTTCTCGCCAGCAAGTTTACGCACCGCAGGTTGTACAAACTGCAGGAAAGACACCATAACTGCAACCGGGTTGCCTGGTAGCCCAAAGAATGTCGCATTATTGAGTTTGCCAACGGCAAGTGGGCGACCAGGGCGCATGTTAATACGCCAGAAATTAATGGCGCCAAGTTTTGCTAACGCAGTTTTAATGTAGTCGGCATTTCCTACAGACACACCACCAGAGCTAATTACGATATCGGCTTGTTCAGATGCTTGAGTCAAGGTTTGCATTAGCGCATCTTCATTATCTTCGATGATGCCTAAATCAATAACCTTGCAGCCAAGGCGTTTGGCCATGGTTTTGATGGTGTAGCGGTTTGAATCGTAAATGCAGTTTGGCTTCAGCGCGTCACCTGGCTGACTTACCTCATCCCCGGTTGAGAACACGGCAATGGTTGGCGCTTTGCTCACCTGTGCCTGACTTAGGCCAAGTGACGCCATTAGCCCTACTTCAGCTGCGCTCATGCGGGTGCCAGCTTTTAGTGCAACCGCATCTTTAGCAATATCTTCACCCGCTAAACGCACGTGCTGACCCGCTTTGATGGACTTAGCTTCAAGCAGGCTCAGTTCGCCATTTTCTTCTTTGGTTAGCTCGCGCGGCATAATGGTGTCTGCGCCTGCTGGCACAGGCGCGCCAGTCATAATGCGCACAGCTTCACCTGCATTAAGGGTCTGGCCATATTCGTGGCCAGCAAAAACTTCGCCGACGACTTTCAACGGTGTTTGCGAGACACTGTCATAAGCGAATGCGTAACCGTCCATTGCTGAGTTGGTTTGCTGTGGCACGTTAACTGGTGAAATCACATCAGTGGCCAATACTCGGTTATCCAGCTCATCTAAGCTGCATAACTCACTATTGCTGGTGGCATTAATGCTATCAAGCACATAAGTGATGCCTTGAGCGACACTGAGACCTTGCTGGTACGCGTTATCGCTATCGAGCGCTTGTGGTAGTTGAATTGGTAGTTCAGCTGCAGGTTGTTGCCAGTTTTGTTGATACTCAACCACAAAGTCAGCAATTTGCCCGACATTGTTAAGGTCAAGGCGCTTTAGCTCAGCCGGCGTATTGGTGTCGTCACAACACGCAATGGCGACGATGTTGTCGTCTTGCTCGTGAATAAATGGCTTACCGTGTGCAGCGCGGTGCAGCTCAATTTTTGGTAGCGTGAGCTTTTTAAAACCTTCAACCAACACAATATCGACCTTGTCGGCTTCAATTTGCTTGAGTAGGTGATCGAGTTTTGGATCACCATCAACGGCATCTTCAGTCATCAATGCCCAGCGCACGTGGGACGCAACCAGCATTTGTCTTGCGCCAGCTTTGCGCATTTCATAGCTATCTTTACCTGGAATATCGACATCGAAATTATGGTGAGCGTGTTTTATCACGGCTAAACGCAATCCACGGCGGTTTAGCTCAGGAATTAGTTGCTTTAATAAAGTGGTCTTGCCGGTGCCGCTGTATGCACAAAAGCCAAGTACTGGAACTGGAAGCGGGTTAGAAAACGGAACACTCATAAATAACCTCGTCGAAATTTGGGTAACTTAGCGCGCAATCGCTTGGGCGAGTCGTTGTTTTTGTTCTGGCGTATTAACGTTCACAAAGGCGTCTGGTTGGTCGCTAAATTCAGCGACGGCATAGCGATGCGCGGCGTACCAGTCATCGATTTTACGATTGCCAGCATCTAAAAAGGCCTGCATTGACGTCAACAATTTAGGTGTAAGTAACAGCACAACAGGTTGTTCGCGCTCGCCGTCACTGGCTACTGCTAACTCGGCTTGTTGCGCTACTAGCGCTGCGTGTAAACGGATAAATAAATCTGTTGGTAATAGCGGGCAATCACACGGAACTACCATTACATAGTCGGCCTGAGTTTTTGCAAGTGCGGTAACCATGCCCGCAAGTGGGCCGAGATAGCCTGACTCGTTGTCATTGAACACCTGATAGCCGAATTCGGCGTATGAGTCTTGGTTGCGGTTGGCATTGATTAAAACTTGCGTCACTTGTGGGCTAATGCGGTCAATCGCATGGGCAATCATGGGTTTGCCCGCAAGCTCTACCAATCCTTTGTCATTGCCACCCATACGTCGCGCCATACCGCCTGCGAGAATGACTCCATCGACCATGTAAGGGTTAGTTGGCGCTGACATAATTTAATCCTGTGGAATTAATTGGTTGCTGAGTAGAAAAGCTAGGTACGTGATCGCTTACAGTAATTTGTTGTTTAGCAATATGCCAGTGCTTTTGGCATAAAGCGGTTAAGCCACATGTTTGATGGCTGCTTATCAACAAGCCTGTACCATCATCTTTTAGTTGATTGATCATAGCTAATACTAGTCGCTGTGATGGCTTGTCCATATTGGAAATAGGCTCATCTAACATCAGTAGCTTTGGTTGCACAATCCAGGCGCGAGCCATCGCAAGGCGTTGACGCTCACCGCCAGACAAATCACTGGCATTGCGGGTGAGCAAATGCTTAAGCTGCGCCATTTCAATTGCTTGGTCAATACGTTCAGTCAGCGCACTTTGGTCAAGTTTTGACTGGTTCGCAGCGAACTTGAGATTGTACTCTACACTACCGTCAAAAAGGTAAGGATGTTGGTGCAAATACAAAGCTTTGCCCAACATGCCGTCTTTACGCCACCATGCCGCTTTTTCAAATCCTTGATGACTAAACTTCCCTTCAGGTGCGTGTATTAAGCCAGCGAGTAATTTCATTAGCGTTGATTTACCTGTGCCATTGTCACCTTGCAGGTAAATCACGTCACCTTGGGCAAAAGTTAGCTTAGCAAACGAAAACAACACCTTGTCGTTGAAGCGCATGACGACGTGCTCGGCATTGATTTGAGCTTTATGAACGGTTGTCATCTAGTGGCTCCTTGGCATCGCTTTACCGCGCAAAGTGCCTAGTGTGAAGTTTAATATTAAGGCTAAGATCAATAACACTAAGCCTAATGCAATGGCTTGGGCAAAGTCGCCTTTGCTGGTTTCTAGGGCAATCGCGGTAGGAATGTTGCGAGTGGCATTCAAAATATTGCCGCCCACCATCATAGAGCATCCTACTTCAGTTAGAATTCTGCTAAATGCGGCGATAACAGCAAGCAGCAGTGGTACTCGTAGCTCACGGCATAAGACATAAACCGCGCTTGGCCATGATACGCCAAGCGTGCGTGAGGTTTCCCAGGCTCGGCGATCAACACTTGAGAATGCTGCTTGCGATAAGGCTACTAATACAGGGGCACAAATTAGCATTTGCCCTAGGATCATACCTTTCTGGGTAAACAACCATTTCAAGTCACCCAGCACGCCGTTACGAGTTAATAATAAAAACACCAACAAACCTATCACCACTGTAGGAATAGATTGCAGCGTTTGAATAAGGTTGGTAACCAGCCAGCGCCCACGAAATTGCGTGAATGCAAGGACAAAGCCTAAGGCGATAGATGGAATAAGGGTGATAAGAAGCGCAGCGAATGACACGCTAAATGAAACATTGATGATTGACCATACTTCAGGGTCAAAAGACAGCAGCAAGCTAAATGCTTGCTGCAGTAGTACTAACCAGCCTTCGCTCATTATTTTTGAGATGCCTTAAACAATTGCTCTCCTTGCACTTTGTAGTTGTTGATCATTTTCTTTGCTTCTGGGCTGACTAACCAATCACTTAGTGCGCGTGCACCTTTGTGGTTTAAGTCTGGGTATTTTTTAGGGTTAATTAGAATAATTTGATAAGGGTTAGCAAGTGCTTCACCACCATCGAATTTAATCTCTAAATCTAATTTAGCTTTATAAGCTACAAAAGTACCGCGGTCAGTCAAGGTATAAGCTTGCAGTTCGTTAGCCATAAGTAGCGTTTTACCCATACCTTGGCCTACTGCAGTATAGCCATTAAAGTCGGTCGTGACATTGGCATTGTTCCAAATTGCTAACTCCTTCATGTTCGTGCCTGAGTTGTCACCACGAGAAATGAAGGTTGCTGGCTTAGCAGCGATTTTAGCAAAAGCTTGGTTTACATCTTTACTACCATTGATTTTGGCTGGGTCATTCTTTGGACCTAATACCACGAAGTCATTTGCCATGATGCCACGCGGCTCAATACCATAACCTTCGTTAACGAATTTAGCTTCCGCCGCTGGTGCATGAGTCATTACAACATCCACGTCACCCTGACGAGCTAGTTTTAAAGCTTTACCTGTACCTGTTGCAATAACCTGTACTTCAAAACCAGACTGCTTTTCGAAAGTCGGTAGGATAGCGCCTAACAAGCCTGAGTTTTCTGTGCTGGTGGTTGTCGCTAGCTTGATAATTTCATCAGCTAGTGCAACTGGGCTGAATGCCACACTCCCTAGTACTGAAGCGGCAAGTAATAATGCAGAAGATTTTTTAGTAAACATAGTCGTTCCCTGGAGAATAATTGTAAGTTTGGTGAAGTACTTATGCCATTCAATATCGTGGGTACTTTCTTATTTTGCCTCTATAAAGCAATTAAAATGCCAAGGCTGAATTCAAATGTTGTAGTTCACGCTAGAAATTTAAACTGTGATCATTATCAAGTTTATTGTGAAATTGGCGCGGACAAATTGTCTCAACTCACGGTAGTATTGACCCATACTGACCAATGATTTCGCTGTCTTTGAAATAAATTCCCAAAACAGAGTCATTTTGTCCAACTGAACTAAGACGAGCACGACTGCATGAAAACTTCATTTCCAACAGGTATGTCTGTATTAATTGTTGATGATGAGCCAGGGATGCGCAGCTTTTTAAATAAAGCACTGAGTAAAAAGTTTGCTTTGGTGGATACCGCATCCACGATTACCCAAGCTGAGCAGATGCGCTCTCAAGGTCACTATGATCTACTTATTGTCGATATTCGTTTGCCCGACCGCTCGGGAATCGAGTGGCATGAAGCGCTAGATGATCCTGATCGTCAGTCGGATATTATCTTTATGACAGGTTATGCCGATATGGACGTTGCTATTAAAGCGCTGCGTGCTGGTGCCTCTGACTTTATTATGAAGCCGTTTCATTTAGAGCAGATGATGACAGCAGTTGATCGCTGTATTGAGCGCCGCTTGCTGAAACGTGAAAACTTTATGCTTAAGCGCGAGCTTTCACACGGTAAAGCATCCAGCATTATTGGTCGCAGTGATGCCATGGTTGAAGTAAAACAAGTGATAGAGCGTGTCGCGCCAACTAACGCTGTGGTGTTAATTGAGGGTGAGTCCGGCACAGGTAAAGAGCTGGTAGCCAGACAGTTGCACCACCTAAGTGGCCGCAGTGGCCCTTTTGTGCCTGTTAATTGTGGCGCAATTGCTCCTGAATTATTGGGCAGTGAGCTATTTGGTCATACGGCGGGGTCATTCACCGGCGCTAAATCTAGTCGCGAAGGTTTATTTAGTTTTGCATCGGGTGGCACGATCTTCCTTGATGAAATTGGCGAAATGCCAATGAACATGCAAACGGCTTTGTTAAGGGTGCTGGAGCAGCGTGCTATTCGTCCAGTAGGCAGCGAGAAAGAAGTCGCTATTGACGTGCGCATTGTGGCGGCGACCAATCGTACCTTACAAGAAGAGGTTGAAGCAGGACATTTCCGCCGCGACCTCTTCTATCGCTTAAACGTGTTGAATATCCTTATTCCACCGCTGCGTGCCCGCAGTGAAGATATTGTTGAGTTAACCCATTACTTTACCATGCAGATCATTAAAGAGATGGGCATGAAAGAGGTGATTTGGAGCCACGAAGATTTACAGGTTCTGCAACAGCATGAGTGGCCGGGCAATATCCGTGAGCTGCGTAATATGATTGAGCGCTGTATCTTGCTTGGCAAGCCGCCGGCAGAATATTGGAAGGTGGACACTAAAGAGTCAGTACCTGAAACATCTGGCTATCCGCTTGATTGGCCATTAAAAGAAGTTGAAAAACAGCATGTAATGCAGGTTGTCGCTGCCCACGATGGTAATAAGTCGGCTGCTGCGCGTGATCTTGGGGTTTCTCGCAAAACGCTCGACCGTAAGTTCAAAGAGTGGGCTGATGTCACCGCCCCAGAGCAGGAAGAATAATCGTGTCTTTGTTTAATCGAGTTTTTGGCGTTACCTGGCAGCAAATGCGTGCCAAGGTACGCTATCGCTTGCTAGTACTGACGCTGCTGCCTATTTTGTTGACGTTAGTCAGTCTGGTATTTATTACCATTTATTGGAATATCAGCTACACAGGTCAGCAGCTATTTATGAAGGTAAAAGCTGATCTGGCGGTCGCTAACAATACCTTATTGCAGGTACAGCAAGAGCAGCAACAACAGCTGGTCAATATTAGTCATTCTTGGGAATTTCATACCTATTATGAGCGCCTGATATCACAAGGCCGCAAGCAGCAACGAGAGAATCAAGCGCAACTTAACCTAAAACTCAATGAACAAAAGCAGCGTTATGGACTCGATTTTCTGCGTATATTAAGTATTACCGAGGCTGCTGCAGATCCTGATCTAAGGCTCATGTTGTCTGACATTAATGATGGTCAAGCTTATTCAGGTTTGACTGTGCTATCACCTCAGCGCTTAAGTCATATTAATCCTGAGCTTGCGCAAAAAGCGGTGATCCCAGTGTCTGAAACCCTTAGGGCACAAGAGCCGAAAAAAGATGAAGAGAGTCGAGGGTTAGTCAGTCGGACAATTTTGCCGGTACTCGACCAAAACGGTAATGTGGTGTGGTATCTCGACAGCGGTATTTTGATCAACCGCAATACGGTGATTGTCGACTATATTCGTGATCTGGTCTACGACAAAGGCACCTTACCTGAGCGCTCAATTGGCACGGTAACAATTTTCCTCGATAACATTCGCGTCAGTACCAATGTACCGATGAAGCTTACCTTTCCTGAGCAAGAGACCATGACCCGCGCGCTAGGTACTTTGGTGTCCGATGAAGTGCGTGAACAAGTGCTTGAGAACGGTGAAGTTTGGGTTGACCGCGCGTTTGTGCTTAATGATTGGTTTATTTCGGCTTACTCACCGATTGAAGACATTCGCGGTAAGCGTATCGGTATGATCTACACCGGATTCTCGGAGTCACCGTTTATCCATAACTATCTGCTAAACATTATTGAGCTTGGCACTATCTTGATGTTGGTGTTGCTAATTTCTGGTTTGCTGGTTTATCGCGGAGCCTATAGTTTATTGCAGCCGATCGAGAAAATTCACCATGTGGTAAAAGCGGTTCAATCAGGGCGTAATGTGCGTATTGGAGAGCTTGGGCTTGATAGTGAGAATGAATTGTCCAATCTAGCTGAACAGTTCGACCGCATGCTTGATTTACTGCAGCAGCGTAATAGTCAGATCCAAGCGGCAGCGGAGCAGCTAGAAGTCAAAGTTGAGGAGCGTACTCGCAGTTTGCAGGATAAAACTGTTGAGCTTCAGTGCAACGTAGCACTGCTAAATGAAACCCGTCAGCAGCTAGTGACCAATGAAAAGCTTACTGCACTAGGTGAATTAACCGCAGGTATTGCCCACGAGATTAATAATCCAACAGCAGTGATTTTGGGCAACATGGAACTGCTGAAATACGAGCTTGGTGAAAAAGCTGACGACGTAGAAGAAGAGATCGACTTAGTGATTCAGCAAGTAGGTCGTATTAGTACTATTATTCGCAGTTTATTGCAGTACAGTCGCCCGGGAGAGTTCAACGCGCCGCTGCAGCTACATTCTGTTACGCCGATTGTTGAAGAAATGCTGGTACTGGTCCGTCACTCGATCAGGAAGCAGCAAGTTGAGTTGATTCAGGAGCTCAATGCCACTACTGAAGTGGAAATTAACCGTCCGCAGATCTTGCAGGTACTGATTAACCTTGTGGTGAACGCAGCTCACGCCAGTGAAGAGAAAGGACGCATCTTTGTAAAAACCTTTGATTGGCTTGATGACAAAGGGCAGTGCATTGGAGTGAAGATTGAAGTGGCCGATGAAGGGGTGGGCATTTCTGAAGAACAGCTTAGCCGTATCTTTGACCCTTTCTACACTACGCGTAAAGACGGTACAGGCTTAGGTTTATCGTTAAGTTACGGCATTATTAAGCGTATTGGTGGCACGATTGAGGTGAGCTCTACGCTTGGAGAGGGTACAGTGTTTACTATTGGCCTGTATCATCAAGCTCGTGATGAGCATGCTACCAACCCTTATGTTGGTTTGCACTTCGGCGGCCGTAGCAAGTTCGTCGATAAGGACAAGCCGCTGTAATCAGCCTTGTCAGTATTAAAGCGGTATAAGCAACAGTGCCACTTGCTCGGTTTATCTGAGTGAGTGGCATATTTGTATCTCTAGGCTGGAACAACTTTGAGAGTCAGAAAACAGGCACTAAAAAAGCCGGGTGATGAAGCCGGCTTGTTTTAGGAGTATTGAGTGATACTACTTTGTGCAGCGTCTAACTAAAGGTGATGAAGCTCTAGCATGACGCTTTTTGCAGAGAAGTGAAAAGATGATGAGACTTATCACTAAAAAAGTAGAAAGGTGATGAAGCTCTCTACTTCGGAACGCAAGTTAATAATAATGATTCTCATTTAGTTTGCAAGCTAAATTTGACATTTTTTTAGCCTAATTAGGCTATCACTGTAGTTTGATAAGGTTTGTTGCTTATTAAGTGTTTGAATTTATTTGTTTAACTGCTTTGGTGAAAGCAAACATAAAGTTAACGGTTTGTAGCTATGGCGGCATGAATCGTCGCCGAAGTTGACTGCTAACTAAGCGTTACAGCAATCAGTAATAGGCACAGAGCAGTTTGGCAAACGAATTTAAGGTGGATAGATAATGCGCTGGCGCTCTTTTGTGGAGTTATTTTACAGGGAAGTCGACGGTTAAAAGTACGCTTAAAAGCGCGTTTTCGCCTGTACTATGTCGTTTCAAAAGCTTGCACCTAAAATAACCACTATTCTCAGCAGCGCAAGATTCTGCTCAGTGATCACATCTTCGTCAATTAGTAATGAGTTGCAAAACTGAATTTCAGGTAAAAAAAAGCCGGGATAAAATCCCGGCCACAAAGTGTGTGAGCAATGTCGTGCTAATTAAAACTCGGAGGGGAGTTAAAGTGATGAGCCTTTAACTGTCTGAGTTTTGGAACGCAAATAAATAATAATCATTCTCATTATCACTTGCAAGCGTAAGATGGCAATTAGTGCTATCTTTACAATTGCCGTTTGTAACGCCTTGATAGTATTAGCCTTTAATTCCTACAGCTGTTTTTGTAAATGCAGTTTGTTGTGGGCGATATCAGCCGCTGGCGCAATTTCTGTGATCTGATATTGGCTACGAACCAACATAGTTAACATGGCTTTGAAGTGATTTCGGGTTTTAACTGTCATGGTTTGATAACCTTGCTCAGCAGCCCATTTCTCTTGATACTCCAACATTGACTTCGCCAGGCCTAGGTTTCTAAAGTCTGGTGCAACTCCACCTAACCAGCTGTAAAACACAGTGTCAGACTCGGCGTAACCTAGTTTGAACCCAGCGAGTTCATCTTCAACATAGGCAAGTAACACCAAGCATGGTTTGTTCGCTAAACGCTGTTGCAAATCCAGCTCAGTTTGCGGGCGGTCTAACTCAGGGATCATGTGAGTTAAACGAGTTAGTTCGCTTAGAACTTTTGATGAAAGTTGGCTATAAGCCTTAATTTCAGTGGAGTACATCACAACTCTCCTTGGTATAAATGCCATTAACTAAAGGGTTAAAATTGCGGAAAGTATAACAGGTCAGTCCAGTTGTCTGCTAGTGTGCTGATCAGAATGAGCGAACAGTAACCGTGATCTTGTTCGCTCAAATGACATAAATCTGTCGTTAGTTGCGTAAGGTTTGCTGGTCTGTCGTCGCTAAAATTTTGTCTTGCAGCACTTTAAGTAGCACACCGTAAGCGGGTAAAAATAGTCCAAGGCTAACAATAAGCTTGAAGCCATAGTCGACACTGGCGATTTCTGGCCAGTGCTGCGCCATAAAGGCGTCAGTCGAGGCGTAAAATGCCACACTAAAGAACACTATAGTATCCACTAGATTGCCCACAACTGTGGAGGCAGCCGGTGCGACCCACCATTTTTTCAGCGTACGTAAACGGGCGAACACAGTAATGTCCATCAACTGACCAAATAGGTACGCCACAAAGCTAGCAAAGGCGATACGCAATACAAAGGTATTGATATCGGTTAGCGCTGTTAGGCCTTGAAACTGTCCTTGAGTGAACACAACACCCACGAGATATGAGATAAGCAGTGCAGGGATCATAGCTTTAAAGATGATCTTACGCGCTGCCTGTTGACCGAAAATACGCACGGTGAGGTCAGTTGCTAGGTACACAAATGGAAAGCTAAATGCCCCCAAGTGGTGTGGAAACCGAATATTTGAAATGGCAGCTGCACTAAATAGTTGCTGGCGCAGATGATTAAAATGTGAAAGCTCACCAATAAAGTGAGGGCGCGGCGAATTTGCGGCGCAGTTAAACTAAGCATATTGTGACCTTTTTAGTTTCATTATGCGGGGTGAGGGAACCCGCGAAGTTAACGCCGCTGCTGATTATTGATTTAAGAGTTCAGTTTTTAGCTGCGCTTGTACAGAGTATAACTAACTTGCCTTATCGCTCTGAAGTTCGAGCTAGGAGCTTAAGCACTAACAATTAACAAAGAGTCTAGGCGTAAATTAGGGGGCGGGATAATAGCACCAAGTGTAAGCAGCGAAAAGCGCAATTTAGCTGCACTGCGTTGCTAGGTTATACTGTTCTTACTGAAGTGTTTGATTAGAAATCAATTAGTATCGATAAAATGGTGGCGAGTTTATTTTCTAACTCTTGCCACTCGGCTTGCGGATCTGAACCTGCCACAATACCTGCGCCTGCGAACAGGTTAACGCGGTTAGGCTCTATCAGTGCACTACGAATGGCCACTGAAAACTCCGATTCATAATGGTTTAAATAACCACAAGCTCCCGCATACCAGCCACGAGCGTAACCTTCTCTTTGCCTAATAAAGCTTAAGGCTGACTGCCTTGGTAAGCCGCCGACAGCTGGAGTCGGGTGCAAAGCTTTCAGCAGATCAAAATCGTTCACTCCAGAATGCAGCTGTGCTCGAATAGCACGGTGTAAATGCTGAATATGGTTCAGCTTGAATATCTTGGGTGTTTCTTCTGCACCGACGTACTGGCTCAACGATGACAAGGAGTCGACGATATGTTCACGCACCAGCTGGTTTTCGTGACTGTTCTTGGTATCTTCGAGTAACTGCTTTGCGAGTTGGTTGTCTTCTTCTGTATTGAGCCCGCGAGTGGTGGTGCCTGCTAATGCTTCAGTGTAGAGCTCTTGTTGGCGGCGCAGATATAAGCGCTCGGGTGAACAGGAGATAAATGCCCGTTCTGGCGAGAACTGAAAACCAAATTGAAAGCTATTTGGATTACGGCCTTGCCAGCAAGCAAGTACGGTCCAAGGGTCAATATTACCACTGACCTCAAGCTGAGTTTGTCGAGACAGTACTACTTTGGGTGTGGCTTGATTGAATTGCTGTTGCGTTACTTGTTCAACCAGCTCTTGCCAGCGAGGGTAATTTGGCAAGTCGCTGCGGCCCATTAATGACAGTTTACTTGGTGGTGTCAGCGGTAGAGGCTTCTGCAATTGTTGTAAATCGGCAAGTGCAGCGTCGCACTCTTGGCTGGGGTCTTTGCCGTCGAAGTCAAGGTTGAGCAAAATGCGCAGCTTGTTGCCGTGGCGACGAATTTCAATCCTAGGCAGCACAAAGCGCGCGCGACCAAATTCGTCCCAACATTCCACTGTGCGGTCAAATGCTAAACCGCCATAGTAGCGAATGTCTTGGCCGTTACTTTTATTGCGCTGGCTTTGATAAAGTCTAGCGAGGTCATCATCATTAATTTGATCATGAAAGTAGAAGTCTTTGCAGGCACCGATTGCAGCGACTTCTTCTACTTTGTCACGTCCGTGCCAGTAGATCCTCGGGTATAAGGTTTGTGCCGCTAGCCATGATAATACGGGCAGAGAAGGGGCTTCTACTGACAGTTGTAGAATTGGGTCAGCGATAGGCGCATGTCTCAATTTAGCGAGTTTTTGTTTTAGCTCGCTAATGTGTGTCGCAAAAACCTGGCCCGGCAATGTTCTCTCCCACGTGTTTATCTCGGTGCTATCTTACTATTTGATTGCACATGAAAATCTAATATACCAGCCTGAAATTAAAAAGCCGATATCCAATTTTCAGTCTTGTGATACAAGAATTACTTTAATTTATACGTCTAAACTCGCATTTATGGGCAAAAGCGTGGATCAACGCCTTATTGAGGTAGAGATACCGGATACAGGTCTAAAAATAAGCAAGTTTTTATTTGGAAATTGTTACTGACAAAGCATAAAATTAATCAGACAATAACAAACCTCTTTTCTGTATCCGCCTCTATCTGCAATATCAACTTTGTTGGAGCGCTGTATAAATGAATGTATCTGCGGGATCAGACAATCTGATTAAGATCCCCGTGTCTAAATTGGCTATCGGCATGTTCGTTACCGCCATTGACCACAATAATAGTAAGGTCGCTGTTTCTAATGCAGGCCAGATAAAAAACCGTGATGCTATTACTAAGTTAACCAAAAATGGTATTAAAACCGTTTGGGTCGATGTCGAGCGCTCGTCGGATAGCTGCGGGTTGAAAAAGGTTAAGCCAAAAGTATCTGGTAATCCGTTAGCGAAAAAGCCTGCGACGAATCCTCGCGACGTTAAGCAAAAACAGGCGAAGAAACTTTTGTCTGAAGCTAAAGTCTTGATCAAAAAAGTGATGTCAGAAACCTTCGAGGGTAAAGCTATCGAGGTGGCGCAGTTTGGCGAAGTGGCTGACAAAATGATCGAGTCGGTAATGGATGATGCCGATGCTTTTAAGTGTATTTCAGCACTACGTTCAAAAGATGCCTATTTACTTGAGCACTCGATTAACGTTGCCTTTTTGCTGGTGACTTTTGGTCGCTACCTTGACCTTGACCCTGAATTGATTAAGCAAATGGCCGTTGGTGGTATCTTGCATGATATTGGCAAGGTCAAAGTCGATAATGAGATTTTGCATAAGCCTGCCAGACTGACCGCTGAAGAATTTGAAAAGATGAAGCTGCATCAAGTTTACGCAATCGATATTATGCGCGACATTGAAGGCTTGTCTCAGGTCAGTATTGACGTGTGCTTGATGCACCACGAAAAACTTGACGGCAAAGGTTATCCTAGAGGCTTGAAAGGAGATGAAATCCCTATGCATGGCCGTATGAGCTGTATTGTTGATATTTACGATGCGCTCACGGCAACGCGCTGCTACAAAGAGGCGATGAGCCCTGCGGCCGCATTTAAAATCTTAATTAGCTTAACCCCATTCCATCTAGATCAAAAACTGGTATACGAGTTTATTCGCTGTGTCGGTGTTTATCCAGTTGGCTCGTTGGTGCAATTGTCTGATGAACGTGTTGGTATTGTATGGGATTCAAAAAATCGCGACGCATTGCATCCGATTGTTAAGTGTTTTTATTCGCAAAAACATCGTCGTTATACCGAGGTAGCATTTGTCGATTTGAAAAAGTCGGACTTAGTGATTGAGCGAGGCGTGTCGCCAAGTTCACTTGATGTTGACCCGACGCCTTTCTATTAGTGGGTTAATTTTTGTCACTCAATCGTGTCACCTGGTTGTTGTAACTATGCTATCGAAGGTGACATAAAAACAGGCCATCGACTATGATGGCCTTTTTTGTGTTTATATCTGCGGGTTTTTCATGAGAGTTGTTATTTCTATTGTGTTGGTTGTTTGCTCCCTTGCTTTACTTATTCCCGGGGTGACGCAACCGGTATTAACCATTACTGGCAGCATCGAAAAAGCGCAGATGGTGGACACTGGTAAGCAGCTATTGCTGGACAATGTATCCGCCAACTCACAATCTAGTGCAGCAAGTATGCTTAATATGGCGCTGTCTATGCTCGGGTTAGATGAGGTTGAAGGGCAAGTCGAGGTATTTCACAAGACCCGCAGCATAGCTGATACCGTTTCAGAGTTATATCTATCTAACCATCTACTCGTTGCTGCACTGGTGGCGTTGTTCAGTATAGTTATTCCAGCTATCAAGTTGCTGTTGATGTTAGTGATACATTTACCAATAAAGTTAAGTATTCGATTAGGTATTTATCGTTTTATGGCGCTAATTAGTAAGTGGTCTATGGCCGATGTCTTCGTCGTGGCGCTGATTATTGTTTATATGGCAGGTAATGCCTCAGCGGGAATGGGTGAGATGCTGCAAACCCAGGCTCAATTTGAGAATGGTTTTTACTTTTTTGCGGCCTATTGTTTATTTGCTATAGCCAGTCAAGTGCTGTTGCAGCGACCTAGCGATAAGGTGAATACAGGTGAGTCGCAAGCTGATGAAACTGCGCGGTAAAAAGAAAGGAATATCATAGACGGTATCGTTATTGGCAACTTAGCAGGGTGGCCGAGATAATTTACCTAACATAAAGTTAGGGGAATTCATGAAGTCACTCATTGCCAATAAACGAATCAAAGCTGTATTGATCGTGCTGCTATGCGTGATTGCCGTAGTGGCATCTATCTATACTTCAGGGTTAACTCGGGCGCTGATCGAGTTAAGCGCCTTTGCGAGTCTTATCTGGTTGGTATTGTCCAAACCATACATTGAAGAAGGTTAACTTCTATCCTTGCGAGTTCATTTCAATCGTTTAGCCAGGACTGCTAGCCTAGAGTTTTGCTATAGGGCTCGATGCCAGGAATCAAACACCTCTCATTGCTGTAGCTTCAACATCTCAGCGAGTCCGCCACTTAGTTGAATTACTGCCAAGTGATTAAATTATTGCCCAGTCATCAAAATGTAGGCAAGTGAACTTGCACCAATTGCGAACCAGAGTAATACCCCAAGCAGCAGCGGCTTAGGTCCATTAGCACGCATTTTCTTAACTGTAATTCCCGCACCAATTAAAAATAGACATACAATTAATATACGCTTGGAAGCGTTAAACGCGACTTCATAAACTGCTTGCCCTTGAGGTAAAAAGTAGGCAATCGCGATGGCGAGGCAGTAAAAACCAATAAAGTATGGAATGGCGATTTTGCTGCGATCGCCACCAAAAGCGACAGCGCTCAACAGCGCAATTGGAATAATCCATAGCGCTCTGGCAAGCTTAACTGTGGTAGCGGTTTTTAAAGCTTCATCTCCATAGGCGGCAGCTGCGCCGACAACCGATGAGGTGTCGTGAATCGCAATTGCGCTCCATACACCAAAATCATATTCAGACAGGTTAAAGGCGTGTCCCAGGGTTGGGAATACGAACAAGGCCACAGAGTTGAGTAAAAAAATACAGGCAAGCGCGACAGCAGTTTGATCATTTTTGGCATTGATTGCTGGTGCAACCGCGGCAATCGCGCTGCCGCCACAAATTGCGGTGCCGCAGCTAATCAAATGACCGGTTTTCTGCTCTAACTTCATTAATCTTGTTAGGCCATATCCCAGAACTAGGGTGAAGATAATAGAGCCAATAATCAGCCCGATATTGTCACGACTTGCAGCGATGGCTTCAGGTAAGTTAATGCCAAAACCTAATCCAACAATGGAGTATGCCAGCAGTTTTTTAGTCCACTTAGCTAAATCCAGATTATCTGGCACCAAGCCAAGGCTTGCTAGGGTAAATCCCATTAGCAGTGCAATAGGTGATGAAATAGCGGGTAACAGGCATGCTAAAGCAAGAGCAAAGAATAAGAAGGACTTAAATTTTTGAGATTGAATAACTGACATGGCGAGCGGATATGCCTTGCTGCGTTGCTGTGAGAGGCACATTGTAACAGACCTAAAGCCAACTTCCGATGTTAAACCCCAGTTGGTATAAATAATTGTATTTTTGAGGTTAGGATGCTGTGGTTGTGAGGTGATTTGTAATACAGTGTAGTTTGTTGTTTGGGCTGATTTTTTGGCTCAGTTTGTACTGCTATGTGGGTAAAGGGAAGTTTAGGTCAGCAAGCATGATTCGGATCAGTAAAGCGTTTTTTAATCGTTGCGATGTGGTATTTGGCGATGAAGTACTATCAGAAGATATGTTGTGCCATGAAGACATGTTTATGCCACTGATTTTGGCGGTAACTGCTCGCTTATATGGTGAGCAGCAACTTAAGTCGGTGGTTGATTTCTCTTTAATTACTGATACCAACAGCCTGCTGTTTTTTCGCACTGATAAGCTGAACATTAAAGATGAGCAAAAGCTCATAGACATTATTCATGCTTATGACGGCGCCAGTTGTCTTACTCCTTTTCTATTTTTGCCCCGTGATATTAGTGGTCTAATGCTGGGCCTCAACGTCGGCGAGTTTGCCGGATACTGCCGCGAGCATTTTAAAAGCGTTCCTGCAAATACCCATATTGATGTTTATAAGGACTTACAGTTTTTGTTTAATTTTCTTGATAACGACAAGCTCAACGAATTGAGCGATAAACTCAAATCCATGTTCGATGATAACGCAGAGCAAGCAAAAGCGAGTGTGGCAACCAAGTCATCTACCCCGAGTCACCAAACCGCCCAAGTAAAACCTAGTGCCGAACAGCCAACTGCTGAAGATAAGGTGCATGTTGCTACCGCTGAGTACAGTAATTTAGATGTTTCAAGCTTTCTACCTTCAGATACGCCAACTAAAAGTACTACAACTAAAAAGAATAGAAAATCAATGGCTTTTACCGATTTGCAATCAGCTTATGCCGAGCTAGATAACGCTTCAAAGCATATCATTCAAGAACTTGCCGTAATGGCAGCGGCTAAATACTTTACTGAAAATAGTGACAGCACTCATGAAGACATGGGTTCTGCCAAGGTTGTTGATGATAAAGCGCTGCTTGGTGCCTTTTTAGCCAGTAGACCTTTGTTAAATGCATTGGCAGAGCGCTTTGGGTGCCAGCACTACCAAATCGTGTTCCCACCAGTTGTGTATGAGCAAAGGTTACAGCTAGAGCAAGTCGCCGAGACCCGTAGCTTTGGCGAGCCGACGACAACCTGGTATCAATTGGCAAAACGCAATGCTCCCAAATTAAGATTTCCGCAAATAATAAAGGAATGTTTGCTTAGTGCTATATCTGCCGATGGCAAGCTCGACGTAGCGGAGTTTGTTGATAGTCTTTGCAATAGCAATATTGCCTTATTTGAGCTGCTTAAGCAGCAAAACCAGGTCGCCAACCGCCTGATAAATTCAGCGCAAACTAGTCAACGAATGAAAAAGGCGTTGGCTGATAAAGTGATTGGTCAGTCTTATGCGATTGAGCAGTTATGCCAGGGGTATTTAAGCTCATGTATTGAAACTCATAGCGGGCCAAGAGCGATTTATACTTTTCTTGGACCATCTGGTGTAGGTAAAACCTATTTGGCTACCGAGTTTATCGATGAGCTAAACGCGTGTGAAGGCAGTGGCTACCAGTATAAGATGTTTAAGATGGAAGGTTATTGCGATAAGCGCGATCCATCAAAGTTATTTGGTAGTGGTATTCAGTACATAGATGCTAGCTTAGGAACCTTAACCTCTTTTGTTCGTGCTAACCCTCGCAGCGTGTTGATTTTTGATGAAATAGAAAAAGCTCACCCCAATGTGATTCAGTCGTTATTGTCGGTGCTGGATAGCGGTATTGCTAAAGACAATACCAGTCAGGAAGATGTCGACTTCAGTCAGTGCTTTATCTTGTTCACATCTAATCTAGGCCAGGACTTACTTGCAAGTAAGCCGCAAAACAAACAGCTCAGTGTGTTTGACGTGCTATCTAGCTCAGTGGCAAATGGCAGTAATACCCGATTATCGCCAGAGTTTATTAACCGTCTGGCAAAAGGTAACGCAGTAATGTTCTCACCATTAAAGGTGAATCATTTATTGGCGTTAGCCGAACGCAGTCTGCGGTCGAGTCAAGAGCAAAAAGGGTTGAGTTATCATTGGCCTGAAAACTTTGCCAGTTTTATGCTTAAAACCATGGCGCCTGATTTATCAGTGCGCAGACTTAACGGCCGTTTGTCACAGCTGCAATCACAACTGCTTACTCAAGGTGCAAGCCTGTTAGATGCCAACAGATCTGAGCTTGAGATTACCGTTGATGTCGAGACGAAGCCGTTAATGGAGCCCTGTCAGCCAAGTATTCTGGTACTCGACGACGACCCTAGAGTATTTAGTGCGTTAAATGAATTACCAGCAGAGTACAACTGTCACCTGTGCGACGAGCCGACTCAGTTATCGGCCCTGGTAAGTCAGGTTCGCCCTGACGTGTTATTACTTGATTTACAACTCGTTGAAAAACTAGGTCAACCACTAGATAGCTATTTAGCGCAGCATTTAGCTGATGTACCGCTAATGCCTATTTTTACCTACCAGCTGCTATCAGGTTATGAAACACATAAGCCTACAGGGGCTGATGTGCTTGCCAGTTGTCATGATATTCGTGAACACTTTAATCTCATCCCGGCACAAGAAAACTGGCTGACTAGTATGCTGACTGTTGTGAGTGATGAGTTGCATATGGAGCGAAGCTTGCAGCAAATGCAGCGCAGGAACTTGCAGCTCGATTACCAATTAACAATGCAGTCATCGACGAGCGGGTTAAGTGTATGCTATCACGAGCTAGGCTATGTGCAGCAAGTGCAAAGTCAGGATGTCCGCTGTGACGAGCTATTTAGTCATGATGTGCCCACAGAAACGCTAGCCGATGTTGTTGGGCTAGAGCGTGCGAAAGATCGTTTAACTCAGGTATTGCAGTGGCTTAAGTCGCCACACCAGCTTGCCGCGTACAATGTCAAACCTCCGAGTGGTTTCTTGTTTGCCGGTCCATCTGGCACTGGAAAAACCTTGCTGGCAAGAGCCCTTGCTGGCGAAAGCCAGTTGCCTTTCTTTAGTGTGTCATCATCAAGCATATCTGCGTCGCATTCAGGTGGCAGTGCTGACAATATTAAAAAACTGTTTGCTGCAGCGAGGCGCTATGCTCCATCAATAGTGTTTATTGATGAAATAGATGCTATCGCGGGGCAAAGAACAAGTGGCGAAAGCAGTGCTGATAAAGACCGTAACCTAACGGTTAATGCCTTGCTCACTGAAATGGATGGCTTTGATCAGTCTGCCGGGCAAGTGTTTGTTATGGCTGCGACCAACTTACCAGAGTTATTAGACTCCGCCTTGATGCGTCCTGGGCGCTTTGATGAAACCATTTATTGTGACTTACCTAATAGTGCCGCAAGAAATGCGTTCTTTAAACGCTTTGCAGATAAATACCAATTACCCCTAAGTGATGAGTTGCTTATCGACTTGGTAAGTGCGTCGCGTGGCATGTCGGCAGCGCAAATTGAGCAGGTTTTCAGAGAGACAATCTATAGCGCAGTTAGCGAGGGCAAAGAAGTGACTTTTGCCAACTTGCAACAAACCATGATCCGGGTTAGTTACGGCACTCCGTCTGAAAATATTTCGATGTCGGATGAGGAGAAAAAACGCACAGCGTATCATGAAGCAGGGCACTTGTTGGTCTCAAAGCTGTTGTTCCCAAATCGTGAAGTAGACTTTGTTACCATTGAACCCCGCAATCAAGCGTTAGGGTTTGTGGCTCTGCGACCAAGTGAAAGCTATGAAAGCTTGTCTAAAACCACAGCTATGTCGCACCTTGAAGTTATGCTCGCGGGACGCATGGCTGAGAAAATTCTAACCGGTAATAGTGACGAGGTGAGTGCTGGTGCCAGTAATGACATTGAAAAAGCCACTAACCTAGCCATGCACGTGATTTACGAAGCTGGGCTAGATGAAGAGTTGGGGCCGCTTAATATCAAGCTATTAACCCGCTATGAGGAAAGTGACTTATTGTTGCAAGCTCAGCAAAGCGTACGCAACTGGCTAGTGACCGCCGAGCAAAGTGTCGAGCTTCGTTTAGTCAGCCATAAGCCTTTGCTTGATAAAATCGCTGATGCGCTAACTACTCATGAGTCATTGTTAGCTGAGCAAATTAATGCTTTGTTTGAAGATTAACTTACGAAAAGGCGTTCATTCTCCCTCAAAGTAAAATGGTAAGTCCTAGCAGCATTATTGCATCGCGCCTGCTAGGGCTTTGTTTTACAATAACCGCTAAGTTTATCCGTCTATTCAGCAAAGGCAGCCTTTCATGCCCGTCTCTTTACAGCAATACAATACTCTAGGGCTAGCGCAGTCATGCCAAGCACTAGAAGTCATTGAGTCTAAATCACAGTTAGTCACAGCGTGCCAGCAGCTCAAAGTAAACAATACGCCTATGTTGATATTAGGCGGTGGCAGCAACGTGATTTTAACCGCTGATTTTGCTGGCACATGCCTACAAATGAATAGCAAAGGCATAGAAGTTCATCAGGTTGACGGCGGTGTAGAGTTGATGGTGCAGGCGGGTGAAGACTGGCATCAATTAGTCGAGTTTTGCTTAGCGCATGGTTATTACGGCCTAGAGAATCTGGCGTTGATCCCGGGCACCGTTGGCGCGGCGCCAATTCAAAATATTGGGGCGTATGGCCTCGAGTTAAGCCAGTTTTGTCGCTCTGTCGAGTATCTAGACCTTGAGTCGCTCACTTTCAAAACGCTAAATAACAGTCAGTGCGAGTTTGCCTACCGAGATTCGGTTTTCAAGCATCAGTTAAAAGAAAAGGCGATCATTAGCGCTGTGACCTTGTTTATCCCCAATGATTGGCAACCGAACCTGAGTTATGGTCCGCTAACTCATTTAATCGGTACAGATGTTAGCGCTAAGCAGGTATTTGATTGTGTGTGCGCAACGCGCATGAGTAAGCTGCCCGACCCTAAAGTGCTGGGTAATGTCGGCAGCTTTTTTAAAAATCCGATTATTGATGGGCAACAGTTTGCTGAGTTAAAACAGCGGTTTGACGGGATTGTCGGCTATGAGCAAGACAACGGTTCGGTGAAAGTTGCTGCCGGTTGGTTAATCGATAATGCGGGTTTGAAGGGGTATCAGCAAGGTGCAGTCGGTGTTCATCATCAACAAGCGTTAGTGCTAGTGAATTTGGGTGGTGCAAACGGCGCGGATATCCGCGCTTTGGCGCATTACGTTGTTGAGGTCGTCGAACGTAAGTTTGCTATTCGTTTACATGCAGAGCCGAGAGTGTTTGGCGAACAAGGAGAGATAAGCCTATGAGTAACCAACATTGGTCGAGAAAGCGACAAATCTTACAATTATTAAGTGCGCAGCGTTTTGTATCAGGTGAGACCATTGCCAAGCATATAGGCTTAAGCCGAGGCGCGGTTAATCAGCATATTGATGCGATGGCTGAATATGGTATCGATATATATAGCGTTAAGGGTAAAGGTTATCAGCTAGCATCTGCGGTGAGCCTGATTGACGAGGCTGAGCTTATTGCCAACATCGATAAGCGTTGCTTTTATTTTGATGAAATTGACAGTACCAATGCTTTTGTTATGGGTCATGCTGCTGAGCTGGCAAGCGGCGACTTTTGTGTTGCTGAGTATCAGTCGCAAGGGCGAGGGCGTCGAGGGCGCGCATGGCAATCGCCATACGGACATCATTTATATACCTCACTATTTTGGCGTAGCCAGTTAGCGCCTCAGCAATTAATGGGGCTAAGCCTAGTGG
This sequence comes from Shewanella maritima, assembly GCF_004295345.1. Lineage (NCBI taxonomy): Bacteria > Pseudomonadati > Pseudomonadota > Gammaproteobacteria > Alteromonadales > Shewanellaceae > Shewanella > Shewanella maritima. The sequence goes on from NZ_CP036200.1 coordinate 2,593,737, forward strand.
TTGGCTGCGCGTTGGTTAAGGTGCTACAGGATTTTGGGGTGACTGAGCTAGGGCTTAAATGGCCAAATGACATCTATCTTGAAGGGCGTAAGCTCGCGGGTGTGCTGGTGGAGCTTGGGCAAAATCAAACTCAAGGCGTTGAGTTAGTTATTGGTATTGGCTTAAACATGAATATGCCAGCGACTCAGGGAAATCAAATTGATCAACCTTGGAGTGACTTGTCGCATCTTGATAAGAGCATGAGTAAAACCCAACTGCTGATCGCGCTGCATAAACAGCTAACTTGTGATTTACGTGAGTTTGAGGCGAATGGCTTGGCAAGCTTTATTGAGCGTTGGAATCAGGCTGATTTATTTATGCAAAAGCAGGTTAAACTATTGATGGCGCCGAATGAAGTTCATGGTGTTTATCATGGCATTGATAATCAAGGTGCTGTGGTACTTGAAACTGAAGCTGGTATGAAGAGCTTTATTGGCGGCGAGATCACTCTGCGTTCAAACTAAAGCTCGTGGGTTAGATAAGTTCGTGGCTCAGATAAACAAAAGGCGCTGAAATTTGAGCGCCTTTTGTATTTGTGGATGTCGCGTTATTTTTTCAATAACACTTTATCCATTAGATGGTTGGCACCTTTGGTCAAGATCAAATCCGCGCGCTCGCGGGTTGGCAAAATATTGAGCTTTAAGTTAGGGCCGTTGATGGTATCCCAAATATTAGCAGCAATGGCGTTGGCCTCGGCATCTGTCAGCTTCGAGTAGTGGTTAAAGTATGACTTAGGGTTAGCAAATGCCCCTTGTCTAAATTGCAAGAAACGCTGCATGTACCACTCTTTCAATAGTGACTCTTCAGCATCTACATAAATAGAGAAATCAACAAAATCAGACACAAACGGTTTGCGCGACTCGACTAAGGTATCGGCATCGGTTTGCAACACGTTTAAACCTTCAAGAATAAGAATATCTGGTTGGCGAATAGGTTGGTGCTCGTCGTGACGGCGGTCATAAGTGACGTGAGAGTACAAGGGTGCAAGCACTTCATCATGGCCAGCTTTGACATCGGCAATAAACTGACTGAGCATTTTCTTATCGTAACTTTCGGGGAAGCCTTTACGCTTCATTAAGCCTTTGCGTTTGAGGTCTGCTAGCGGGTACAAAAAGCCGTCAGTGGTAACTAAGTCAACCTTTGGGTGCTGTGGCCAGCGTTGCAGTAGTGTTTGCAAGATACGGGCTGTAGTGCTTTTACCTACGGCGACACTGCCTGAGATACTAATAATGTAAGGACTGTGGTCGACTTTATGATCTAAGAATTGGTTAAGCACGAAACTACGTTGCTGTTTAGCATCGATGATCAGGTTAAGTAGTCGACTTAACGGCAAATAGATGTCTGTAACTTCAGCTAATGAAAGTTGCTCGTTCATGCCTTGCAGGTCAACCAGCTCAGTTTCGCTCAAAGTAAGCGGCACCGATTGGCGTAACTCTGCCCATTGTTCGCGATCGAAACGATGAAACAAGGCTTGTTGGATGCTATTAGTTGTATTCATGACCATTCCTTCGATTAGGTTGGCACAGTACCGCAAAACCATTAAGCGAAACAATAGTTAGCCTTGATTTGCCTCAAGGCCGATAGAAATTTGTGCATAAATGTGCGGAATTACCAACAACAAGCGTAAAAAAACACCGTTTGAGTGGTTTTTTCGGTTTTTTTTAATTTTATAGTTGCACTCAGCGCCACATTTACCTAATATCCGTTTCCGAAATGACACGCCGGCATAGCTCAGTTGGTAGAGCAACTGACTTGTAATCAGTAGGTCCCGAGTTCGACTCTTGGTGCCGGCACCATTTTACTGGAGGGGTTCCCGAGTGGCCAAAGGGATCAGACTGTAAATCTGACGGCTCAGCCTTCGAAGGTTCGAATCCTTCTCCCTCCACCATTTTTTTAAGGCAGTTAGGTAGCCTTAGCAGGTTCCGCGGATGTCGTATAATGGTATTACTCCAGCCTTCCAAGCTGATAACGCGGGTTCGATTCCCGCCATCCGCTCCAAATTGCTATCAAGATTAAATTAAACTTTAATCTTATCAGCACCTCCCCTGTTATATGCTAAGCTTAACTTCCAAAAAATAACTGATTCGATGTCATTATATGCGTCGGATTTTTTCTATATCTGTTTTTGCACGACCAAAGATTCTGGATTGAGGCGATATCATGGCAAAAGAAAAATTTGAACGTAGTAAGCCGCACGTAAACGTGGGCACAATTGGTCACGTTGACCATGGTAAAACTACTCTAACAGCGGCTATCTCTGCAGTATTAACTAAAGCATACGGCGGTGAGACTAAAGATTTCGCACAAATCGATAACGCTCCAGAAGAGCGTGAGCGTGGTATTACAATTAATACTTCTCACATCGAATATGATACTCCAACTCGTCACTACGCACACGTAGACTGCCCAGGTCACGCGGATTATGTTAAAAACATGATTACTGGTGCTGCACAGATGGACGGCGCAATCTTAGTAGTAGCAGCGACTGATGGCCCAATGCCACAGACTCGTGAGCACATCCTGCTTTCACGTCAGGTTGGTGTACCTTTCATCATCGTATTCATGAACAAATGTGACATGGTTGACGATGAAGAACTACTAGAACTAGTAGAAATGGAAGTTCGTGAACTTCTATCTGAGTACGACTTCCCAGGTGATGACCTACCAGTTATCCAAGGTTCTGCACTAGGCGCACTAAACGGTGAAGCTCAGTGGGAAGAGAAAGTAATCGAGCTTGCAGAAGCTTTAGATACTTACATCCCAGAGCCAGAGCGTGACATCGACAAGCCATTCCTACTACCGATTGAAGACGTATTCTCAATCCAAGGTCGTGGTACTGTAGTAACAGGTCGTGTTGAGCGTGGTATCATCACAGTAGGTGACGACGTAGAAATCGTTGGTATCAAAGACACTACAACTACAACTTGTACAGGTGTAGAAATGTTCCGTAAGCTGCTTGACGAAGGTCGTGCAGGTGAGAACTGTGGTGTACTACTACGTGGTACTAAGCGTGACGAAGTTGAGCGTGGTCAAGTACTAGCTAAGCCAGGTACAATCACTCCTCACACTTCTTTCGAATCAGAAGTATACGTACTATCTAAAGATGAAGGTGGTCGTCACACTCCATTCTTCAAAGGTTACCGTCCACAGTTCTACTTCCGTACAACTGACGTAACAGGTACTATCGAGCTACCAGAAGGCGTAGAAATGGTAATGCCAGGTGACAACATCAAGATGAATGTTACCCTAATTTACCCAATCGCGATGGACGAAGGTCTACGTTTCGCAATCCGTGAAGGTGGCCGCACAGTAGGTGCTGGTGTTGTAGCTAAAATCGTCGACTAATTTCGACAATTAAGTTACTGAGAAAAGGAAGCTTCGGCTTCCTTTTTTGTTTAGGGTGAAAAAATTGGTGCTTTTTCACATTTTGTTGCCTCTACAAGCTAAGGTGTAGTTGCGAACAAAGTTGAATAAGAATACAATCTATGGCCGATTTTTGACCCTGCGCGGCGCTTTATTTCGAAATTATTGAGTTACTAGTTTAGTAAGCCTTTAATTTACCAAGTTTGAGCGTAGGGCGTAGTAAGTAACGGAAATAACCGATGACAACAAATACTGAAAACCAGAGCAATTCTCTGGATCTTGTAAAGTGGGGCATTGCAGTGCTACTTATCGCAGCTGCAGTTATTGGTAACCAATACTTTGGTGAGGCCAGTGTCGTTGCCCGCGCAGCAGCTGTTATTGTGACATTCGCAATTGCTGCTTTTATTGCTGCACAAACAGTTAAAGGTAAAGAAGCGCTAACTTTTGCTAAAGAAGCGCATATTGAAGTACGTAAAGTGGTATGGCCAACACGCCAAGAAGCGCGTAACACGACACTTATCGTACTAGCAGCAACAGGTGTTGTTGCATTAATCCTTTGGGGATTAGATGCAGTGTTGCTGCGAATCGTTAATTTCATTACTGGCGTATAGGCATTAAACATGACTGAAGCTACTGAAGCGAAAAAAAGATGGTATGTGATTCAAGCATTCTCTGGCTATGAAGGTCGAGTATGTAAGACACTGCTTGAGCATATCAAAATGCACAACATGGAAGACTACTTTGGTGAAGTATTAGTACCGACTGAAGAAGTAGTAGAAATGCGTGCAGGTCAACGCCGTAAGAGTGAGCGTAAGTTCTTCCCTGGCTATGTATTAGTCCAAATGGAAATGAACGACGAAAGCTGGCACTTAGTGAAGAGCGTACCACGTGTAATGGGCTTCATTGGCGGTACTTCTGACCGTCCAGCGCCGATTTCAGATAAAGAAGCAAATGCAATTCTTCAACGCTTAGAAGAAACGACCGAGTCGCCAACACATCGCGTGATGTTTGAACCAGGTGAAGTTGTTCGCGTATGTGATGGCCCATTTGCTGACTTCAATGGCACCATTGAAGAAGTTGATTATGACAAGAGCCGCGTGAAGGTGTCTGTTATGATCTTCGGCCGCTCAACTCCCGTTGAGTTGGACTTTAGTCAGATTGAAAAAAGCTGATTAAAATAAAAGCAAATTAAAGATTGTTTGCGGGTGTGGATTTTTATATAATCCGCACCCGTTGTTTTCAGGGGAGCAAGTCGGCATTGGGCTGATGAGCGTTTGAACCCAAATAGAGGAAATGTCGACATGGCAAAGAAAATTGAAGGCTATATTAAGCTACAAGTAGCAGCCGGTGCTGCAAACCCGTCGCCACCAGTTGGTCCAGCTCTGGGTCAGAAAGGTCTAAACATCATGGAATTCTGTAAGGCGTTCAACGCTCGTACAGAAAAATTCGAGAAAGGTATGCCGATCCCTGTTGTGATCACTGCATACAATGACCGTTCTTTCACTTTCGAAACTAAGACTCCACCTGCGTCTTTCCTACTGCTTAAAGCAGCTGGTCTGAAGTCTGGTTCTGGCCGTCCTAACACTGAAAAAGTGGGAACTATCAAGCGTAGCGCTGTTCAGGAAATTGCTGAAACTAAAGCCGCTGATATGACTGGTGCTGATATTGAAGCAATGATGCGTTCAATTGAAGGTACTGCACGTTCAATGGGTTTGGTAGTAGAGGACTAATATAATGGCAAAGCTAACTAAGCGCATGCGCGTAATCCGCGAAAAAGTTGAAGCAACTAAAAGCTACGAAATGAACGAAGCTGTTGCTCTACTTAAAGAATTAGCAACTGCTAAATTCGTTGAGAGTGTTGACGTTGCCGTTAACCTAGGTATCGATCCACGTAAATCTGACCAAAACGTTCGTGGTGCTACTGTACTACCACACGGTACTGGTCGTGACATCCGCGTTGCGGTATTCACACAAGGTGCAAACGCTGATGCTGCTAAAGAAGCAGGCGCTGAACTTGTAGGTATGGACGATCTAGCTGCTCAAGTTAAAGCTGGCGAAATGAACTTCGACGTAGTTATCGCATCTCCAGATGCAATGCGCGTTGTTGGTCAACTAGGTCAAGTATTAGGTCCACGTGGTCTAATGCCTAACCCTAAGACTGGTACTGTAACGCCTAACGTTGCAGAAGCAGTTAAGAACGCTAAAGCTGGTCAAGTTCGTTACCGTAACGACAAGAACGGTATTATCCACACTACTATCGGTAAAGTGGATTTCACCGCTGAACAGCTTAAAGAAAACTTAGAAGCACTTGTTGGCGCTCTGAAGAAGGCTAAGCCTGCTTCTGCTAAAGGTGTTTACGTCAAGAAAGTTAGCATCTCTACCACTATGGGTGCAGGTGTTGCTGTTGACCAAGCTTCTTTAACTGAAGTTAAGTAATATACAAGGGGCGTAAATTAGCGTATAATTCGCGCTCCTTGTGGGTTGAAGCTGGTAAGTGACGATTAAATCGACATAAATCAGCTTCCGTCCAAGACCGCAGGTGTTATTCAAACGACTAACTTAATTCCCTGCGTAGACGGTGTCAGGCCCCAGATAAGAATTTTTATTCTGCTGGAAATCTGCACCGTAAGTAGCTAAGTACATTAGTATTTAGTTGGTTAATACTAGGGATAGCCCTAGGTAGAATCCAGGAGTAAAGCCAATGGCATTAAGACTCGAAGACAAAAAGGCAATTGTTGCTGAAGTCAACGAAGCTGCCAAAGGTGCACTTTCTGCAGTTGTTGCCGATTCACGCGGTGTAACTGTAGGCGCTATGACTGCTCTACGTAAGTCAGCTCGCGAAAATGGTGTATTCGTACGTGTAGTACGTAACACACTTGCTCGCCGTGCTGTTGAAGGTACTGATTTTGAGTGCCTAGTAGAAACATTCACTGGCCCAACTTTAATTGCATTCTCAAACGAGCACCCAGGTGCTGCAGCGCGTCTTCTTAAAGACTTCGCTAAAGAGCAAGAGCAGTTTGAAGTTAAAGGTGCAGCATTTGAAGGGGAACTAATCCCTGCAGCTGATATTGATCGTTTAGCGAAACTACCAACTTACGACGAAGCACTAGCTCAGTTAATGATGACTATGAAAGAAGCATCTGCTGGCAAGTTCGTACGTACTTTGGCTGCCCTACGCGATCAGAAAGAAGCAGCTTAATTTTACATTAGCCGCTTAATTAAATTGAATTCAGAACAATAGGAAATATTTCTAATGTCTATCACTAAAGATCAAATCTTAGAAGCCTTTGCAGAAATGTCTGTAATGGAAGTTGTTGAACTAATCGAAGCAATGGAAGAGAAATTCGGTGTTTCTGCTGCCGCTGCTGCTGTAGCTGTAGGCGGTGACGCTGGTGCAGCTGCTGCTGAACAAACAGAGTTCGACGTAGTTCTTACTTCACACGGTGCTAACAAAGTTGCTGTTATTAAAGCACTACGTGGCGCTACAGGTCTAGGCCTGAAAGAAGCTAAAGGCATGGCTGAATCTTGCCCAGTACCAGTTAAAGAAGGTATCAGCAAAGAAGAAGCTGAAGCTCTTAAAGCTGATCTAGAAGCAGCTGGCGCTGAAGTTGAACTTAAGTAATCTATACTTATAGTTCAGTCACCCATTAATTTGGGTGAGGGCTGACGGTTTTTTGACCGTCAGCTTTTTTGCGCTTTAAGCGCAGGCGATTTTTTTTCACCGTTTATCGCCAATTATTAGCAGTCCCTAGCAGAGATTACTGGTTAGGTTCTTGCATCAACGGTGATGGGCAAACGTGCTGATTTAATTAAGTTTATTTCAGTCTTGGTCACATCTCGTAAGCAGAGGAAACCCATGGTTTACTCCTATTCTGAAAAGAAGCGTATTCGCAAAGACTTTGGTAAGCGTCCTAAAGTTCTGGACATCCCTTACCTACTGTCTATCCAGTTAGACTCTTTTAAGAAGTTCACCGATCAAGACCCTACGGGTGAACGTGGCTTAGAAGCCGCATTCCGTAGCGTTTTTCCTATCAAGAGCTTTTCTGGCTATAGTGAGCTGCAATATGTCAGCTACAAGCTAGGTGAGCCAGTTTTTGATGTGAAAGAATGTCAGATCCGCGGTGTTACCTATTCAGCGCCATTACGCGTAAAACTACGCATGGTACTGTTTGACCGTGAAGCTGCTGCTGGTACTGTAAAAGATATCAAAGAGCAAGAAGTCTATATGGGTGACATCCCATTAATGACTGAAAATGGTACTTTCGTTATCAATGGTACTGAACGTGTAATTGTTTCTCAGTTACACCGTAGTCCGGGTGTATTCTTCGATCACGACCGTGGTAAAACCCACTCTTCAGGTAAGGTGCTGTATAACGCACGTATTATTCCTTACCGTGGTTCATGGTTGGATTTCGAATTCGATCCAAAAGATGCATTATTCGTACGTATTGACCGTCGTCGTAAACTACCTGCGACTATCATTCTGCGCGCATTGGAATACTCGACTCAAGAAATTCTAGACTTATTCTTCGAACGCACTGAGTTCAAGATTAAGAAAGACTCATTAGTGATGAAGCTAGTTCCTGATCGCCTACGTGGTGAAACTTCTAGCTTTGACATTAAAGATTCTGAAGGCAATACGCTAGTTGAAGCGGGTCGCCGTGTTACTGCACGTCACATTCGCCAGCTAGAGAAAACTAACACAACAGATCTTGAAGTACCAGTTGAGTACATCGTTGGTAAGTTTGCTGCGCAAGATTACATCGACGAAGATACTGGTGAAGTATTAGTTTCAGCAAATGCCGAAATCACTTTAGAAGACCTAGCTAAGCTTTCATTAGCAGGCATCAAAGCCGTTGACACTCTGTTTATCAATGACCTTGATCACGGTGCTTACATTGCTGACACCCTACGTATCGATTCAACAACTAACCGCCTAGAAGCGCTAGTTGAAATCTATCGTATGATGCGCCCTGGTGAGCCACCAACCAAGGAAGCGGCAGAAAGCTTATTCCAAAACCTATTCTTCAGCGACGAGCGTTATGACCTATCTAAAGTAGGTCGTATGAAGTTCAACCGTCGTCTAGAAATGGCTGAAGATGAAGGCGAAGGCATTCTGTCTAAAGAAGACATCGTTGCGGTAATGAAGAAAATCATTGATATTCGCAATGGTTTCGACGAAGTCGATGATATCGACCACCTTGGTAACCGTCGTATTCGCTCTGTGGGCGAAATGGCAGAAAACCAATTCCGCGTTGGTCTAGTTCGTGTTGAGCGTGCTGTTCGTGAGCGTCTATCTTTAGGCGACCTAAACGAGCTAATGCCACAAGACCTAATTAACGCTAAGCCAATTTCTGCGGCAGTGAAAGAATTCTTCGGCTCTTCACAGCTGTCTCAGTTCATGGACCAAAATAACCCGCTATCAGAAGTGACGCACAAGCGTCGTATTTCTGCATTAGGCCCAGGTGGTTTGACTCGTGAACGTGCTGGCTTCGAAGTACGTGACGTACACCCGACTCACTATGGTCGTCTATGTCCGATTGAAACACCTGAAGGTCCAAACATTGGTTTGATCAACTCTTTGGCAAGTTTCGCACGTACTAACTCATACGGTTTCCTAGAAACACCTTACCGCAAAGTGGTAGACGGTGTGATCACTGACGAAGTGGAATACTTGTCAGCGATTGAAGAAGGTCGTTATGTTATTGCACAGGCAAACATTGAAGTTGATAAGAACGGCCGCATGGTTGAAGAGCAGATTGCATGTCGTCACAAAGGTGAATCTACCTTTATGCGCGCAGCTGACATTCAATACATGGACGTTTCGCCACAACAGATTATTTCTGTTGCTGCTTCATTGATTCCGTTCCTAGAACACGATGACGCGAACCGTGCATTGATGGGTGCGAACATGCAACGTCAGGCTGTACCAACACTAAGCGCTGAAAAGCCATTAGTCGGTACGGGTATTGAGCGTGCATTGGCTGTTGACTCAGGCGTAGTTGTTGCTGCTAAACGTGGCGGTGTAATCGACTATGTTGATGCTAGCCGCATCGTAGTTAAAGTAAATGAAGACGAGCTTACTCCAGGTGAAGCGGGTATCGACATTTACAACCTAACTAAGTACACCCGTTCGAACCAAAACACTTGTATCAACCAACGTCCACGTTGTTTCGTTGGTGAGCCAGTGGTTCGTGGTGACGTACTAGCTGACGGTCCTTCAACTGACTTAGGTGATTTGGCACTTGGCCAAAACATGCGTATCGCATTCATGCCTTGGAACGGTTACAACTTTGAGGATTCGATCCTTATTTCTGAGCGCGTAGCGCAAGAAGACCGTTTCACGACTATTCACATCCAAGAGCTGTCATGTATTGCACGTGATACTAAACTTGGTAGTGAAGAAATCACAGCTGATATTCCAAACGTAGGTGAGTCTGCTCTGTCTAAACTAGACGAGTCAGGTATCGTTTACATTGGTGCAGAAGTGAAAGGTGGCGATATTCTAGTAGGTAAAGTGACACCTAAAGGTGAAACTCAGCTTACTCCAGAAGAGAAGTTACTTCGTGCTATCTTCGGTGAAAAAGCGTCTGACGTTAAAGACAGCTCGCTACGTGTACCTAACTCAGTAAAAGGTACCATCATCGACGTTCAAGTCTTCACCCGTGACGGTGTTGAAAAAGACAAGCGCGCACTAGAAATTGAAGAAATGCACGTAAGCCAAGCTCGTAAAGACTTAGGCGAAGAGTTCAAGATCCTTGAAGAAGGTGTCTTAGACCGTGCACGTAACTTGTTACTGTCTGCTGGTTTCTCTGAAGCAAAACTTGCTGAGATCCCACGTAAAGACGTGTTAATCCAAGTTATTGACGACGAAGCGAAACAAACTGAACTTGAGCAGTTAGCTGAGCAGCACGAAGAGCTAAAAGCTGACTTTGATAAGAAGTTTGAAATCAAGCGTCGTAAGATCACTCAAGGTGATGACTTAGCACCTGGCGTACTGAAGATTGTTAAGGTTTACCTAGCAGTTAAACGTACTATCCAACCTGGTGATAAGATGGCTGGTCGTCACGGTAACAAAGGTGTTATCTCGAAGATCTGTCCTATTGAAGATATGCCATACGATGAAACTGGTAACCCAGTAGACATCGTCCTGAACCCGCTGGGTGTACCATCGCGTATGAACATCGGTCAGGTACTTGAAGTTCACATGGGCGCAGCTGCTAAAGGCATTGGTAACCGTATTACCGAAATGCTTGAAGAGCAACGCGAACTTGCTGAGCTACGTGGCTATATCAAAGAAGTTTATGAGTTAGGTGATGAAGTTCAACAGAAAGTTGACATCGACTCATTCTCTGATGATGAAGTTGTACGTCTTGCCAAACACCTGAAATCTGGTCTGCCAATCGCAACACCAGCATTCGACGGTGCTAAAGAGAAAGAGATCAAGCAAATGCTTGAACTTGCAGGCTTACCATCTTCAGGCCAGCTTCGTTTATTCGATGGCCGCACTGGTAACGAATTTGAGCGTGAAGTAACTGTTGGTTACATGTACATGCTTAAACTGAACCACTTAGTTGATGACAAGATGCACGCCCGTTCTACCGGTTCGTACAGCTTGGTTACTCAGCAGCCTCTGGGCGGTAAAGCTCAGTTCGGTGGTCAGCGTTTCGGTGAGATGGAAGTATGGGCACTTGAAGCATACGGTGCCGCTTATACTCTTCAAGAAATGCTTACAGTTAAGTCGGATGACGTTAACGGTCGTACTCAGATGTATAAGAACATCGTCGACGGTAACCATCAGATGCAACCTGGCATGCCAGAGTCCTTCAACGTATTGCTGAAGGAGATCCGTTCACTGGGTATTAATATCGAGTTGGATCAAGAGTAAGCATCGCTCTTAAGCAATGTTTTGGTAACCTAACGGTGCTTCGCCCCGTGCGAAGCACCCGGTTTAACTCCTTCAGGAGAGAAACGTGAAAGACTTATTAAAGTTTCTTAAACAGCAAAGCAAGACTGAAGAATTTAACGGTATTAAAATTGGTCTAGCATCGCCAGACCTCATCCGTTCTTGGTCTTTTGGTGAAGTTAAAAAGCCAGAAACCATTAACTACCGTACATTCAAGCCTGAGCGTGAAGGTTTGTTCTGTGCGCGTATCTTCGGTCCTGTGAAAGATTACGAATGTTTGTGTGGTAAATACAAACGTCTTAAGCACCGTGGTGTAATTTGTGAGAAGTGTGGTGTAGAAGTTACCCAGACTAAAGTACGTCGTGAGCGTATGGGTCACATTGAACTGGCTAGCCCAGTTGCACACATCTGGTTCTTAAAGTCACTTCCGTCTCGTATTGGCTTAATGCTAGATATGACTTTACGTGACATTGAGCGCGTACTGTACTTTGAATCATTTGTTGTTATCGAGCCAGGCATGACCTCGCTTGAGCGCGGCCAAATGCTAACGGAAGAGACGTACTTAGACGCACTAGAAGAGTATGGTGATGAGTTTGAAGCTAAAATGGGTGCTGAAGCCGTTTTAGACTTACTACGTGGTATTGATTTAGAAGAGCAAATCGAGCAAATGCGCGAAGAGCTACCTTCAATCAATTCAGAAACTCGTCGCAAGAAAGTGACTAAGCGCCTGAAACTGATGGAAGCATTCTACCAATCTGGCAACAAGCCAGAGTGGATGATCCTGAAAGTACTACCGGTTCTACCACCTGATCTACGTCCGCTAGTTCCACTAGATGGTGGACGTTTTGCGACGTCTGATCTTAATGACCTATACCGTCGTGTGATTAACCGTAACAACCGTCTAAAACGCCTATTAGACCTAGCTGCTCCAGACATCATCGTACGTAACGAAAAACGTATGCTGCAAGAGTCTGTTGATGCGCTATTAGATAATGGTCGTCGTGGTCGTGCAATTACAGGTTCAAACAAGCGTCCTCTGAAATCTCTTGCTGATATGATCAAGGGTAAGCAAGGTCGTTTCCGTCAAAACCTACTTGGTAAGCGTGTTGACTACTCAGGCCGTTCGGTAATTACCGTAGGTCCTACTCTACGTTTACACCAGTGTGGTCTTCCTAAGAAGATGGCACTTGAGCTATTCAAACCATTCATCTATGGCAAGTTAGAAGGCCGTGGTCTAGCGACTACGATCAAAGCCGCTAAGAAAATGGTTGAGCGTGAGCAAGCAGAAGTTTGGGATGTTTTAGACGAAGTAATTCGTGAACACCCAGTGATGCTTAACCGTGCACCAACACTTCACAGACTTGGTATTCAAGCATTTGAGCCAGTACTGATTGAAGGTAAAGCAATCCAACTTCACCCGCTTGTATGTGCGGCGTATAACGCTGACTTCGACGGTGACCAAATGGCGGTACACGTACCATTAACGTTAGAAGCGCAATTAGAAGCGCGTGCGTTGATGATGTCTACCAACAACATTCTGTCACCAGCAAACGGTGAGCCGGTAATCACTCCGTCTCAAGACGTTGTATTAGGTCTGTACTACACCAGCCGTGAATGCATTAACGGTAAAGGTGAAGGCATGGCATTCGCTTCTGTAGCAGAAGTTGAAAAAGCTTATGCAACAGGTGCAGCTGGGCTTCACGCTCGCATTAAAGTACGTCTAAACGAAGTAAGCATTGATGATAACGGTGAGAAGACAACTTCTACTCGTATCGTTGATACTACTGTAGGTCGTGCATTGCTATCGCTTATCTTACCTGAAGGTCTATCTTTCGACCTTGTTAACCAAAACATGGGTAAGAAGCAGATCTCGAAACTACTGAACACTTGTTACCGTCAACTAGGTCTTAAAGATACTGTTATCTTTGCTGACCAATTGATGTACACAGGTTTCCGTTTCGCGACTATCTCGGGTGCTTCTGTTGGTATTAACGACATGGAAATCCCAGCTGAGAAGTACACCCTTGTTGCTGACGCAGAAGCTGAAGTACGTGAAATTCAAGAGCAGTTCCAATCTGGTCTTGTAACCGCGGGTGAGCGTTACAACAAAGTGATCGATATCTGGGCAAGCGCGAATGAGAAAGTTTCTAAAGCGATGATGGACAACCTGTCTACCGAGACAGTGATTAACCGTGATGGCGAAGAAGAAACTCAAGCTTCATTCAACAGCATCTACATGATGGCTGACTCAGGCGCACGTGGTAGTGCTGCTCAGATCCGTCAGCTAGCTGGTATGCGTGGTCTGATGGCGAAGCCAGATGGTTCTATCATTGAAACGCCGATTGTGGCGAACTTCCGTGAAGGTCTAAACGTACTTCAGTACTTTATTTCTACTCACGGTGCGCGTAAAGGTCTTGCCGATACTGCATTGAAGACAGCGAACTCGGGTTACCTAACTCGTCGTCTAGTAGACGTTGCACAAGACTTAGTGGTTATTGAAGAAGACTGTGGCGTAGAACACGGTCTAACAATGAAGCCGCTAATTGAAGGTGGTGACGTTGTTGAGCCACTACGTGAGCGTGTACTTGGTCGTGTTGTTGCTCAAGACGTACTTAAGCCTGGTACTGATGAAGTACTTGCACCACGTAATACTCTGCTTGACGAGAAGTGGTGTGACAAGCTTGAAGAAAACAGCGTCGATGAAGTTGTTGTACGTAGCGTAATTACTTGTGAAACAGACTTCGGTGTGTGTGCTAAGTGTTACGGCCGTGACTTGGCTCGTGGTCATATTATTAACCACGGTGAAGCAATTGGTGTTGTGGCTGCTCAGTCGATTGGTGAGCCAGGTACACAGCTTACCATGCGTACCTTCCACATTGGTGGTGCGGCATCGCGTGCTTCTGCTGAGAACAATGTTCAAGTTAAGAACGCAGGTACACTTAAGCTGCATAATGCTAAATACGTTAGCAATGTTGACGGCAAATTGGTTATTGTTTCTCGTTCAAGCGAGCTGGCTGTTATTGATGAGCTGGGCCGTGAGAAAGAGCGTTACAAGGTTCCTTACGGTACCGTGCTTGAGAAGCAAGAGGGTAGTGAACTAGCAGCTGGCGAAATCATCGCTAACTGGGATCCACATACTCACCCAATTATCTCTGAAGTTGCAGGTAGCGTTAAGTTCGTAGACATGATTGAAGGTGTCACGATGACACGTCAAACAGACGAACTAACCGGTCTTTCTTCTGTTGTAGTACTAGACGTAGGTGCTCGTACTTCAGCAGGTAAAGAGATGCGCCCAGCTATCCGCCTTGTTGATGCTGACGGTAATGACTTAATGATCCCTGGAACTGAAATTCCAGCTCAATACTTCTTACCAGGTAACGCGATTGTTTCGAAAGACGATAACGCGCAAATCAACATTGGTGATACGTTAGCGCGTATGCCACAAGAGTCTTCTAAGACTCGCGATATTACCGGTGGTCTACCGCGCGTTGCAGACTTGTTCGAAGCGCGTAAGCCAAAAGAGCCTGCAATTCTTGCAGAAATCTCAGGTACTATCTCGTTCGGTAAAGAGACTAAAGGTAAGCGTCGTCTGGTAATCACTCCAGCAGATGGCGGTGATCAGTACGAAGAGATGATCCCTAAATGGCGTAACCTAAACGTGTTCGAAGGTGAAAAAGTTGAACGCGGTGAGGTGATTGCAGATGGTCCAGAAGCAGCACATGACATTTTACGTCTGCGCGGCATCCACCATGTAGCCAACTACATTGTGAACGAAGTTCAAGATGTATACCGTCTACAGGGTGTAAAGATCAACGACAAGCACATTGAGGTTATCATCCGTCAGATGCTACGCAAGTGTCTAATTACAGACGCTGGCGACAGTGAGTTCCTAGAAGGCGAACAAGCTGAAGTATCTCGCGTGAAGATTGCTAACCGTGAGCTTGAAGCTCAAGGCAAGCAACCTGCTAAGTTTGAGCGTGAACTACTTGGTATTACCAAAGCTTCTTTGGCAACTGAGTCATTCATCTCAGCAGCATCGTTCCAAGAAACGACTCGCGTACTGACTGAAGCTGCCGTTGGTGGTAAGAGCGATCAATTACGCGGTCTGAAAGAGAACGTGATTGTAGGTCGTCTGATCCCAGCGGGTACTGGTTACTCTTATCATAAGAACCGCAACGAAGAACGCACTACAGGTGCTGACCAAGTTGAGGCTCCTGCAGTAACCGCTAGCGAAGCTGAGCAGAACCTAGCAGATCTACTTAACTTGGCCGGAAGCCAGGATTAAGTGATCAAAATGTGAAAAAAAGGCGCCTTAGGCGCCTTTTTTTATGTTATTTCGATCAAAAGTTGTCTATTTCTTGACAGGCTGCGATTACCTTTCTAAAATTCCGCGTCCCACCATAGTGGGATATAGATTTTTCACACCTAATTGTTGAGTATTCAACTGTCGGAGCTATACATGTCAACTGTAAACCAGTTGGTACGTAAGCCACGCTCGCCGCAAGTCAAAAAGACTAACGTGCCAGCGTTGAACGCGTGCCCACAAAAACGTGGTGTTTGTACTCGTGTGTACACTACAACACCTAAAAAACCTAACTCTGCACTACGTAAAGTAGCTCGTGTGCGTCTAACTAACGGTTTCGAAGTAACTTCGTACATCGGTGGTGAAGGCCATAACTTGCAAGAACACAGTGTAATCCTAATCCGTGGTGGTCGTGTTAAAGACTTACCTGGTGTGCGTTACCACACTGTTCGTGGCGCATTAGACTGTGCTGGCGTGACTACTCGTCGCCAAGGCCGCTCTAAGTACGGTGCTAAGCGTCCTAAGTCTTAACGTATCCCGTTAAAGTAAGGCCAAGCTAATTTAATTGACATTCCAGTTTTGGAAATACCTGAAGCATACGGAGAATTGATATGCCAAGACGTCGCGTTGTAGGACAACGTAAAATCCTACCAGATCCAAAGTTCCAAAGTGAGTTGCTGGCTAAGTTCATCAACGTCATTATGCAGGACGGCAAAAAGTCGACTGCTGAAAAAATTATCTACAAGGCACTAGATGTTGTTGCTGACAAAAAAGGCGAAGAGCACCTAGTAATCCTTGAAGCAGCACTTGAGAATGTTCGCCCATCAGTCGAGGTTAAATCTCGTCGTGTTGGTGGTTCAACATATCAAGTACCATGTGAAGTTCGTCCAGTGCGTCGTAACGCACTAGCGATGCGCTGGTTAGTTGAAGCTGCTCGCAAGCGTGGTGAAAAATCTATGGCTCTACGTCTAGCAGGTGAAATGCTAGACGCATCTGAAAACAAAGGTACTGCTGTTAAGAAGCGTGAAGACGTGCATCGCATGGCTGAAGCTAACAAAGCCTTTGCTCATTACCGTTGGTAATATGATGAGGCGGGCATTTGCCCGCCTCATATTGTTGATATTTACTAAAGCAGCATGCTTTAGTTGAGAGGGTATAAAAAGTGGCTCGTACAACCCCAATTGAGCGTTATCGTAATATCGGTATTGTTGCTCATGTGGATGCAGGTAAAACTACCACAACAGAACGTGTTCTGTTCTATACCGGTTTGTCTCATAAAATCGGTGAAGTGCACGACGGCGCCGCTACTACAGACTGGATGGTACAAGAGCAAGAGCGTGGTATTACTATCACATCTGCTGCTGTAACAGCATTCTGGCGTGGTATGGATGCTCAGTTCACTGAACATCGTATTAATATCATCGATACCCCAGGTCACGTTGACTTCACCATTGAGGTGGAGCGTTCATTACGTGTGCTTGATGGCGCTGTAGTTGTATTCTGCGGCTCATCAGGTGTAGAACCTCAGTCAGAGACTGTTTGGCGTCAAGCCAACAAGTATGAAGTACCACGCATTGTGTTCGTTAACAAAATGGACCGAGCAGGTGCTGACTTTGACAGCGTGATCGACCAAATCCGTAACCGCTTAGGTGCTAACTGTGTACCAATTCAATTGAATATTGGTGCCGAAGAGCATTTCAAAGGCGTTATTGATTTGATTAAGATGAAAGCGATTAACTGGTCTGAAGAAGATCAGGGTGTATCTTTCTCTTATGAAGAAATTCCCGCAGATCTCTTGGACAAAGCTCAAGAGATGCATGAGTACCTTGTCGAAAGTGCCGCTGAAGCTTCTGATGAACTGATGGACAAATACCTTGAAGAAGGTGAGCTATCAGAGCAAGAAATCAAGCAAGCACTACGTCAACGTGTCATCAACAACGAAATCGTACTAGCTACCTGTGGTTCTGCATTTAAGAACAAAGGTGTACAAGCGGTACTTGATGCTGTTGTTGACTTCTTGCCTGCTCCCATTGACGTACCTGCTATTAAAGGTGTTGATATGGATGAGAACGAAGTTGAACGTCCATCTGACGACAACGCACCTTTCTCATCGCTGGCATTTAAGATTGCAACTGACCCGTTCGTGGGCACACTTACCTTTATCCGCGTATATTCGGGTGTACTAGAAACTGGTGCATCGGTATACAACTCAGTGAAGCAAAAACGTGAGCGTATCGGTCGTATCGTGCAAATGCATGCTAATGACCGTACTGAGCTGAAAGAAGTTCGAGCTGGCGATATTGCTGCTGCGATTGGTCTAAAGGAAGTCACCACGGGTGATACTTTATGCGACAACGATCAAAAAGTAATACTTGAGCGAATGGAGTTTCCAGAGCCAGTTATTACCATTGCCGTTGAGCCGCGCTCAAAAGCTGACCAAGACAAAATGGCGATTGCACTGCAGAAACTTGCTGCAGAAGATCCGTCATTCCGTGTTGAGACAGATGAAGAGACCGCTCAAACACTGATCTCTGGTATGGGTGAATTACACTTGGACATCATCGTTGACCGTATGCGTCGCGAATTCAGTGTTGAGTGTAATGTTGGTAAACCACAAGTGGCTTACCGCGAAACTATCCGTGACAGCGTCGAAGTGGAAGGTAAATTCGTACGCCAATCTGGTGGTCGTGGCCAATTTGGTCATGTATGGCTAAAACTAGAGCCTCTAGAAGAGGGCGCTGGCTACGAATTTGTTAACGAAATTGTTGGTGGTGTAGTTCCACGTGAGTACATTCCGGCAGTTGACAAAGGTATTCAAGAGCAAATGAAGAACGGCGTATTAGCTAGTTATCCTGTTCTTGATGTGAAGGTCACCCTATATGATGGTTCATACCATGATGTAGACTCTAATGAGATGGCTTTCAAGATTGCTGGTTCAATGGGCTTTAAGAAGGGCGCACTAGAAGCTAACCCTGTATTGCTCGAACCATGCATGAAAGTTGAAGTAACTACACCTGAAGATTACATGGGTGACGTTGTGGGCGACCTCAACAGACGTCGTGGTATCATTGAAGGTATGGACGATGGCATCGGTGGTGTTAAAATAGTCCGCTCAGTAGTACCTTTAGCTGAAATGTTTGGTTATGCAACCGACCTACGAAGTGCTACACAAGGTCGCGCTTCATACTCTATGGAGTTTTTGAAGTACGATGAAGCACCAAGTAACGTTGCAAAAGCGATTATCGAATCACGTACTTAGGAATTAAGTACACATTTAATTGTTATATGGCCCGCATAACGGGCACTTCTGAAAAGAAAGGATATATATCGTGGCAAAAGAAAAATTTGAACGTAGTAAGCCGCACGTAAACGTGGGCACAATTGGTCACGTTGACCATGGTAAAACTACTCTAACAGCGGCTATCTCTGCAGTATTAACTAAAGCATACGGCGGTGAGACTAAAGATTTCGCACAAATCGATAACGCTCCAGAAGAGCGTGAGCGTGGTATTACAATTAATACTTCTCACATCGAATATGATACTCCAACTCGTCACTACGCACACGTAGACTGCCCAGGTCACGCGGATTATGTTAAAAACATGATTACTGGTGCTGCACAGATGGACGGCGCAATCTTAGTAGTAGCAGCGACTGATGGCCCAATGCCACAGACTCGTGAGCACATCCTGCTTTCACGTCAGGTTGGTGTACCTTTCATCATCGTATTCATGAACAAATGTGACATGGTTGACGATGAAGAACTACTAGAACTAGTAGAAATGGAAGTTCGTGAACTTCTATCTGAGTACGACTTCCCAGGTGATGACCTACCAGTTATCCAAGGTTCTGCACTAGGCGCACTAAACGGTGAAGCTCAGTGGGAAGAGAAAGTAATCGAGCTTGCAGAAGCTTTAGATACTTACATCCCAGAGCCAGAGCGTGACATCGACAAGCCATTCCTACTACCGATTGAAGACGTATTCTCAATCCAAGGTCGTGGTACTGTAGTAACAGGTCGTGTTGAGCGTGGTATCATCACAGTAGGTGACGACGTAGAAATCGTTGGTATCAAAGACACTACAACTACAACTTGTACAGGTGTAGAAATGTTCCGTAAGCTGCTTGACGAAGGTCGTGCAGGTGAGAACTGTGGTGTACTACTACGTGGTACTAAGCGTGACGAAGTTGAGCGTGGTCAAGTACTAGCTAAGCCAGGTACAATCACTCCTCACACTTCTTTCGAATCAGAAGTATACGTACTATCTAAAGATGAAGGTGGTCGTCACACTCCATTCTTCAAAGGTTACCGTCCACAGTTCTACTTCCGTACAACTGACGTAACAGGTACTATCGAGCTACCAGAAGGCGTAGAAATGGTAATGCCAGGTGACAACATCAAGATGAATGTTACCCTAATTTACCCAATCGCGATGGACGAAGGTCTACGTTTCGCAATCCGTGAAGGTGGCCGCACAGTAGGTGCTGGTGTTGTAGCTAAAATCGTCGACTAATTTCGACAATTAAGTTACTGAGAAAAGGAAGCTTCGGCTTCCTTTTTTGTTGCCTGAAATTTGTGTTTGCTAAATCCAACTATCCGTGTAGAATGCGCTCCACATTTTTACAGATGCTGTAACGCTAATTTACAAGCGCCGTAAAGTTACGACGTGCAAGTTTACTCTGACCCAAAGTTACTAAACCAAAGTCAGTAAAACTTAGCTGAATTAGTTTGCAGATAATTTGTGCAGTGGGCTTGATCTCTGACTTTAAGTCTGTATAATTGCCCTCCTCTGAACATGTTCAGAGATAAATTAAGTGTAGAAACATTGGTTTCTACATATTCATAGGGACTCCGATAGGGAGTCTAACGGTTAAATCATCTCGCTCTGCTTTCCCATGAGGAAACTGCTAGAGGGTGATTTTTTATGTGTCCAATTTAGGAGCTCTGGTCAATGCAGAACCAAAGAATCCGTATCCGCTTAAAAGGCTTTGATCATCGTCTGATTGATCAGTCTACAGCGGAAATCGTTGAAACTGCTAAGCGTACAGGCGCGCAGGTACGTGGTCCAATCCCACTACCAACACGCAAAGAGCGTTATACCGTTTTGATCTCTCCGCACGTTAACAAAGATGCACGTGATCAGTACGAAATCCGTACCCACAAGCGTTTAGTTGACATCGTAGAGCCAACAGAGAAGACAGTAGACGCGTTAATGCGTTTAGATCTTGCGGCTGGTGTCGACGTTCAGATTAGCTTAGGTTAATTGAGATCCTTAGAAGAGGTTTGAGAGATGGCTATCGGTCTTATTGGTCGTAAAGTGGGTATGACCCGCATCTTCACTGAAGATGGTGCGTCTATCCCTGTAACTGTAATTGAGGTTGCTGGCAACCGCGTTGCTCAAGTGAAAACTTTAGAGAACGACGGCTACCGTGCACTTCAGTTAACTACAGGTACCAAAAAAGCCAATCGCATCACTAAAGCAGAAGCAGGTCACTTTGCCAAGGGCGGTGTAGAAGCCGGTCGTGGTTTATGGGAAATGCGTCTAGCAGACGGTGAAGGCGAAGGCATTGAAGTTGGTGCTGAGCTAAATGTTGATATTTTCGCAGACGTAGCGAAAGTAGACGTTACTGGTCAGTCTAAGGGTAAAGGTTTCCAAGGCGGTATTAAGCGTTGGAATTTCCGTACTCAAGACGCGACTCACGGTAACTCATTGGCGCACCGCGCGAATGGTTCTATCGGTCAGAACCAAACGCCAGGTCGCGTATTCAAAGGCAAAAAGATGTCAGGCCACATGGGTGCTGAGCAAGTAACGACTCAAAATCTACACGTTGTACGTGTTGATGCAGAGCGTAACTTACTTCTAGTACGTGGTGCTGTACCAGGCGCTACTAATGGCGACCTGATCATCAAGCCTGCTGTTAAAGCTTAAGGTCTGAGGAGATAGTAATGGAATTGGTATTGAAAGACGCTCAAAGCGCTCTTGAAGTTTCCGAAACTACCTTCGGCCAGGACTTTAACGAGGCTCTGGTTCATCAGGTAGTTGTAGCGTACGCTGCTAACGCACGTCAGGGCACTCGTGCTCAAAAGACTCGTGCAGAAGTAAAAGGCTCTGGTAAAAAGCCTTGGCGTCAAAAAGGTACTGGCCGTGCACGTGCCGGTAGCGTAAAAGGCCCAATCTGGCGTGGTGGTGGCGTATCTTTCGCTGCTAAGCCACAAGAGCATGGCCAAAAAGTTAACAAGAAGATGTACCGTGGTGCTCTTAAGAGCATTCTTTCTGAATTGGTACGTCAAGAGCGTTTAGTTGTTGTTGAATCTTTCGGCGTTGAAGCTCCTAAAACTAAAGAGCTAAAAGCTAAGCTTAAAGATCTTCAATTAGACGACGTTCTAATTGTTACTGCAGAAGTTGATGAGAACCTATTCTTAGCGGCTCGCAACTTATACAAAGTTGACGTACGTGACGTAGCGGGTCTAGACCCAGTTAGTCTAATCGCGTTCAACACTGTTTTAGTTACTGCTGACGCAGTGAAGCAAATCGAGGAGATGCTAGCATGATCACCGAAGAACGTTTGCTAAAAGTTATTCTTGCTCCGCATATCTCTGAAAAGAGCACTATCGAAGCTGAGAAAAACAACACTGTAGTTTTCCGCGTAGCAATCGATGCAACTAAAGCAGAGATTAAAGCTGCAGTAGCGAAGCTATTTGAAGTTGAAGTTGATTCAGTTCGCACTCTAGTTAACAAAGGCAAAACTAAGCGCACTGGTGGCCGTGCAGGTCGTCGTAGCGATTGGAAAAAAGCTTATGTAACTCTAGCTGCTGGTGCTGACATCGATTTCGTCGGCGCTGAGTAAGCAAAGGAGAATTATCATGGCAGTTATTAAGTGTAAGCCAACCTCTGCTGGTCGTCGCCACGTTGTTAAAGTGGTAAACACTGACCTGCATAAAGGTAAGCCTTTTGCTGGCCTGCTGGCGAAAAAGTCTAAAAGTGGTGGCCGTAACAATACTGGCCGTATCACTGTTCGTCACGTTGGTGGTGGACACAAGCAGCACTACCGTCTAATCGACTTTAAGCGCGATAAAGATGGTATCCCTGCAAAAATCGAACGTCTTGAGTACGATCCAAACCGTACAGCGCACATCGCGCTAGTATTGTACGCAGACGGTGAGCGTCGTTACATCCTTGCTGCTAAAGGCATGCAAGCTGGTGACGCAATCCAATCTGGTATCGATGCAGAAATCAAGACTGGTAACGCTATGCCGTTACGCAACATTCCAGTAGGTAGTGTTGTTCACGCGGTAGAAATGAAGCCTGGTAAAGGTGCTCAGATCGCTCGTTCAGCTGGTGCTTATGTACAAGTTGTAGCGCGTGACGGTGCTTATGCAACTCTACGTCTTCGCTCTGGCGAAATGCGTAAAGTTCCAGTTGATTGCCGCGCGACATTCGGTGAAGTTGGTAATGCCGAGCACATGCTACGCCAGTTAGGTAAAGCTGGTGCTAAGCGCTGGAGAGGCGTACGCCCTACAGTTCGTGGTGTTGCAATGAACCCGGTAGACCATCCACACGGTGGTGGTGAAGGCCGTACTTCTGGTGGCCGTCACCCTGTATCACCATGGGGTGTTCCAACTAAGGGTTACAAAACTCGTAGCAACAAACGCACTGACAAGTACATCGTACGTCGTCGTAATAAATAGTAAGAGGATTCGCCCATGCCACGTTCTCTCAAGAAAGGTCCATTCATTGACCTACACTTGCTGAAGAAGGTAGAGAAAGCGATGGAGTCTGGTGACAAAAAGCCAATTAAAACTTGGTCTCGCCGCTCAATGATCATTCCAAACATGATTGGTTTGACCATCGCTGTCCATAATGGTCGTCAGCACGTACCTGTGTTCGTAACTGACGAAATGATCGGCCACAAACTTGGTGAATTTTCACCAACTCGCACTTATCGCGGCCATGCTGCTGATAAGAAAGCGAAGAAGCGTTAATACGGGAGAAATAAGATGGAAGTTTTAGCTAAACATCGTTTTGCTCGTACGTCAGCGCAGAAGGCCCGTCTGGTTGCTGATCAAATCCGTGGTCTGCCTGTATCTAAGGCGCTAGAGATTTTGACTTTCAGCCCTAAGAAAGCCGCCGTACTAGTTAAAAAAGTACTTGACTCAGCTATCGCAAACGCCGAGCACAACGAAGGTGCAGATATCGATGAGCTTAAAGTTGGTAAAGTTTTCGTTGACGAAGGCCCAACTATGAAGCGTATCATGCCTCGTGCTAAAGGCCGCGCTGATCGTATCATGAAGCGTACCAGCCACATCACTGTGGTTGTATCAGATCGCTAGGAGAAGAGAGCAATGGGACAGAAAGTACATCCTAATGGTATCCGTCTGGGTATCACCAAGCCTTGGATCTCTACCTGGTACGCAGATAAGTCAGATTATGCAGATAATCTGAACAGCGACTGGGAAGTGCGCCAATACTTAACTGAAAAGTTAAAGGCTGCATCAGTATCTAAGATCGTTATCGAACGCCCAGCGAAAAGCATCCGCGTTACTATTCACACTGCCCGTCCAGGTGTTGTGATTGGTAAGAAAGGTGAAGACGTTGAAGTATTACGTGCACACGTGTCTAAAATCACTGGCACTACTGCTCAAATCAACATCGCTGAAATCCGTAAGCCTGAATTAGACGCTAAGTTAGTTGCTGACTCTATCGCTCAGCAATTAGAACGCCGTGTAATGTTCCGTCGCGCTATGAAGCGTGCGGTACAAAACGCAATGCGCATCGGTGCCCAAGGTATCAAAGTTGAAGTGAGTGGCCGTCTAGGTGGCGCTGAAATCGCACGTTCTGAGTGGTATCGTGAAGGTCGTGTACCTCTACATACTCTACGTGCTGATATCGACTATTCAACTGCTGAATCTCACACTCAATACGGTGTGATTGGTATTAAAGTTTGGATCTTCAAAGGTGAAGTTCTAGACGGTACTATTCCAGCACTAGAAGAGCCGAAGCAGCAACCTAAGCGTAAGCCTCGTGGTAAATAGGAGAGCCGGTAATGCTGCAACCTAAACGTATGAAGTTTCGCAAGATGTTCAAAGGCCGCAACCGCGGTCTAGCGAACGGCACTGAAGTTAGCTTCGGTGAGTTCGGTCTTAAAGCAGTTGGCCGCGGCCGTTTAACTGCTCGTCAGATCGAATCTGCGCGTCGTGCAATGACACGTCACATTAAACGTCAAGGGCAAATTTGGATCCGAGTTTTCCCTGACAAGCCTATTACCTCTAAGCCTCTTGAAGTGCGTATGGGTAAAGGTAAAGGTAACGTTGAATACTGGGTATGTCAGATTCAACCTGGTAAGGTTCTTTATGAGATGAATGGCGTTTCTGAAGAGTTAGCTCGTGAAGCTTTCACTTTAGCAGCTGCTAAACTTCCTATTAAGACTACCTTCGTAACTAAGACGGTGATGTAATGAAAGCGAGCGAACTAAGAGAAAAGAGCGTTGAAGAACTTAACGCTGAATTACTTGGTCTGCTGCGTGAGCAGTTTAACCTGCGTATGCAACACGCTACTGGTCAATTGAGTCAAACTCATCAATTGAAACAAGTGCGTCGTAACATTGCACGTGTTAAGACCATTATTACTTCTAAGGCAGGTGCGTAATGTCTGATAAAATCCGTACTTTGCAAGGTAAAGTAATTAGCAACAAAATGGACAAGTCTATTACTGTTGCTATTGAGCGCCAAGTGAAACACCCAATCTATGGGAAATACATCAAGCGCACTACTAAGATCCATGCACATGACGAAACAAATCAGTGTAATGAAGGTGACGTAGTGGCAATTAGCCAGTGTCGTCCTCTTTCTAAGACTAAGTCTTGGACCCTGGTTGAAGTAGTATCAAAAGCCTAATATTTCATTAGGTTAACCGAAACGGCTCCAAAAACTTGGGGCCGTTTGTTTTTTTTCCCTATGCAACCTCATTATGTGGTGTTATACTTGCGCGCCATTTTCGAGTAATTGTACTCAAAATGGTCAAGTTAATGTCCCAATAGTGGGAATTTGTGTAGTAACGATAGCGGAGCACTTGAAATGATCCAAATGCAATCGACTCTTGACGTCGCATGTAACAGTGGCGCACGCAGAGTTCAGTGTATTAAGGTCTTGGGTGGCTCTCATCGTCGTTATGCCGGTATCGGCGACATCATCAAAGTTTCTGTTAAAGAAGCAATTCCTCGCGCTAAAGCGAAGAAAGGTGATGTATATAACGCGGTGGTAGTCCGTACTAAGAAAGGCGTACGTCGTCCAGACGGTTCTGTCATTCGCTTCGATCGGAATGCAGCGGTATTGCTTAATGCTAACCTTGCACCGATTGGTACTCGTATCTTTGGACCAGTGACACGTGAATTGCGTACTGAGCAGTTCATGAAAATTGTCTCGCTGGCACCTGAAGTACTGTAAGGAGCTTCAAAATGGCAGCAAAAATCCGTCGTGAAGACGAAGTAATTGTATTAGCAGGTAAAGACAAGGGTAAACGCGGTAAAGTTTCTCAAGTCCTACCTACTGGTAAATTGATTGTTGAAGGCATCAATCTTGTTAAGAAGCACCAAAAGCCAAACCCACAACTGGGTGAGACTGGTGGTGTTATCGAGAAAGAAGCGCCTATTCAAGCATCAAACGTAGCGATCTTTAACCAAGCCACAGGCAAGGCAGATCGTGTTGGTTTCCGATTTGAAGACGGCAAAAAAGTTCGTTTCTTTAAGTCGAACAGTGAACTCGTTAAGTAATTTGGAGTAAACGATGGCGAAACTGCATGATAAATACAAAGAGACTGTTATTGCAGAACTTTCTAAGAAGTTCGAATATACCAGTGTCATGCAAGTCCCTCGGATTGAAAAAATCACCCTTAACATGGGTGTTGGTGAAGCTGTAGCAGACAAAAAAGTTATGGAGCACGCGCTTCGTGACATGACTGCAATCGCTGGCCAAAAACCAGTTGTAACTGTAGCTCGTAAATCAGTTGCTGGTTTTAAAATCCGTGAAGGCTACCCGATTGGCTGTAAAGTTACCCTACGCGGTGAGCGTATGTGGGAATTCTTAGAGCGTTTAGTTGACATTGCAATCCCACGTATTCGTGACTTCCGTGGCCTAAGCGCAAAAGCGTTTGACGGTCGTGGTAACTACGCAATGGGCGTGCGTGAGCAGATCATCTTCCCAGAAATCGATTACGATAAAATCGATAAGATTCGTGGTATGGATATTGTTATCACTACTACTGCGAAGAATGACGAAGAAGGTCGTGCTTTGTTAGACGCTTTTAACTTCCCATTTAAGAAATAAGGGTAGCATAATGGCAAAATCATCTATGAAAGCACGTGAAGCAAAGCGTGCGAAGCTAGTAGCTCAATATGCTGAAAAGCGTTTAGCTCTTAAAGCACTAATTGCACACCCAGACACTTCTGAAGAAGATCGTTGGGATGCAGTGCTTAAGTTGCAAGCACTACCTCGTGATTCTAGCGCGTCGCGTCAACGCAACCGCTGTAATCAAACTGGTCGCCCACATGGTTACCTACGTAAGTTCGGCCTAAGCCGTATCAAATTACGTGAAGCTACCATGCGCGGTGAAGTTCCTGGTCTGCGTAAGGCCAGCTGGTAAGCACTTGTCACGGAGTAAGCTAATATGAGCATGCAAGATCCTATTGCGGATATGTTAACCCGTATTCGTAACGGCCAAGCTGCTAACCACGTATCTGTAAAGATGCCTTCAGCTAAGTTAAAAGTAGCAATCGCGAAATTACTTAAAGACGAAGGTTTCATTACTGACTACGCCGTAGCAGATGAGGCTAAGCCTGAATTAGAAATCACTTTAAAGTATTTCCAAGGCAAACCAGTCGTTGAGACTATCCAGCGCGTAAGTCGCCCAGGTCTTCGTATTTACAAAGGTAAAGACGAACTTCCTAAGGTGATGGGCGGTCTGGGTATCGCAATTGTTTCCACTTCTAAAGGCTTGATGACTGATCGTGCCGCCCGCCAACAAGGCACGGGTGGTGAGGTTATCTGCTACGTAGCGTAAGGAGTTAGTAATGTCTCGTGTTGCAAAAGCACCAGTCACTATCCCTGCAGGCGTAGAGGTGACTTTAAACGAACAGACTCTTACTGTTAAAGGCAGCAAAGGTAGTCTGACTCGAGTAATCAATGATGCAGTCATTGTTAAAGTTGAAGATGCACAAATCACCTTCGGTCCAGTTGAAGGCGCAGTTAACGCTTGGGCTCAAGCAGGTACTGCACGTGCATTAGTAAACAACATGGTTGTTGGTGTATCTCAAGGTTTCGAGAAGAAGCTAAAGCTAGTTGGTGTTGGTTACCGTGCGAAAGTACAAGGTAACGGTATCGACCTTACTTTAGGTTTCTCGCACCCACTAGTGCACGAACTACCGGAAGGCGTAAAAGCAGAATGTCCTAGCCAAACTGATATCACCCTTTCAGGTGTTGATAAGCAGTTAATCGGCCAAGTTGCTGCTGAAATTCGCGGCTACCGTCCACCAGAGCCTTACAAAGGTAAAGGTGTTCGCTATGCAGACGAACAAGTACGCCGTAAAGAGGCTAAGAAGAAGTAGGTAACGCGATATGGATAAGAAAACATCTCGCTTACGTCGCGCTACTCGTGCACGTAAGAAGATCCAAGAGCTAGGCGTGAACCGTCTGGTTGTACATCGTACACCACGTCACATTTATGCTCAGGTGATCAATCCTGAAGCTCAGGTGGTTGTAGCTGCTTCAACTGTTGAAAAAGCGGTTGCAGAGCAACTTAAGAGTACCGGTAACGTAGACGCGGCAAAAGCAATTGGTAAATTAGTTGCTGAGCGTGCGATCGAAAAAGGCGTAGCAACTGTTGCGTTTGACCGTTCTGGTTTCAAGTATCACGGTCGTGTGGCTGCATTAGCAGACGCTGCTCGTGAAGCTGGCCTGAAGTTCTAAGGGGTTATAAAAATGGCTAAATTAGAAGCTCAGCAAAAAGACGATCTGCAAGAAAAACTGATTGCAGTAAATCGTGTTTCTAAAGTAGTTAAGGGCGGTCGTATCTTTAGCTTCACAGCACTAACTGTAGTGGGTGATGGTAACGGTAAGGTTGGCTATGGCTACGGTAAAGCACGTGAAGTTCCAGCTGCTATTCAAAAAGCAATGGAAAAAGCACGTCGCAACATGGTTACTGTTGAACTGAACGGTGGTACTTTACATCACCCAGTTAAAGGTCGTCATACTGGTTCGCGTGTATACATGCAGCCAGCATCGGAAGGTACTGGTATTATTGCCGGTGGCGCAATGCGTGCCGTACTTGAAGTAGCAGGCGTTCATAACGTTCTGTCTAAAGCATACGGTTCTACTAACCCGATCAACATCGTTCGCGCAACTGTAGATGCGTTGGTGCACATGAAGTCACCAGCTCAAATCGCAGCTAAGCGTGGCCTGAATGTTGATGAAATTCGGGGGTAATGCACGATGGCTAACACAATTAAAGTAACACAGACTAAAAGCAGCATCGGTCGCTTACCAAAGCACCGCGCTTGCTTGCTAGGCTTAGGTCTACGTCGTATTAATCACACTGTTGAAGTAGAAGATACTCCTTCTGTTCGCGGTATGATTAACAAGGTTTACTACATGGTTAAGGTGGAGGGTTAATAAATGCGTTTAAATACTCTTTCTCCAGCTGCAGGTTCAAAATCTGCACCTAAGCGTGTAGGTCGTGGTATCGGTTCTGGTCTAGGTAAGACTGCTGGTCGTGGTCACAAGGGACAAAAGTCTCGTAGTGGCGGTGGCGTACGCGTAGGTTTTGAAGGTGGTCAAATGCCACTTAAAATCCGTCTACCTAAATTCGGTTTTACCTCACGTAAAGCTTTGGTAACGGCTGAAGTTCGCTTGAGCGAACTAGCAAAAGTTAACGGTGATGTGATCGACTTAAACGCTCTGAAAGATGCGAATGTAATTACTCGCAACATCCAGTTTGCTAAAATCGTTCTTTCAGGTACCATTGAGCGCCCAGTGACCGTAAAAGGTCTTAAGGTAACCAAAGGTGCACGTGCAGCTGTAGAAGCTGCCGGCGGTAAGATCGAGGAATAATACGTCGATGGCAAAACCAGGACTTGATTTAAAAAGCGCGAAAGGCGGCTTATCTGAATTGAAAGCCCGTCTTCTGTTCGTGATTGGTGCAATTATCGTCTTTAGAGCCGGTTCGTTTGTACCAATTCCTGGTATTGACGCAGCTGTATTAGCCGAATTGTTTGCACAGCAAAAAGACACCATCTTGGGCATGTTTAACATGTTCTCAGGTGGTGCTTTAGAGCGTGCTTCTATCTTTGCATTAGGTATCATGCCGTATATTTCGGCATCGATTATCATGCAGTTATTGACTGTTGTGCATCCAGCCCTTGCCGAACTGAAAAAGGAAGGCGAGTCTGGACGTAAGAAAATTAGTCAGTACACAAGATACGGTACATTAGTACTAGGTACGCTCCAATCAGTTGGTATTGCAACAGGTCTACCGAACCTGATGCCTGGCTTAGTTGCTAATCCAGGCCCAGCGTTCTACTTCGTTGCGATTGTGAGCTTAGTAACAGGAACCATGTTCCTGATGTGGCTAGGTGAGCAAATTACCGAGCGTGGTATTGGTAATGGTATCTCGATTCTTATTTTCGCAGGTATTGTTGCTGGTTTACCATCGGCTATCGGCCAAACGGCTGAGCAAGCGCGTCAAGGTGACTTGAATGTTTTGCTACTATTGCTACTAGCGGTAATCGTATTTGCTGTAACTTATTTGGTAGTGTTTGTTGAGCGTGGTCAACGTCGTATTGTCGTTAACTATGCAAAGCGTCAGCAGGGCCGTAAGGTGTTTGCTGCTCAAAGCACGCACTTACCATTAAAAGTGAACATGGCTGGTGTAATCCCGCCTATTTTCGCGTCAAGCATTATTTTGTTCCCAGGCACACTGGCTCAGTGGTTTGGTCAAAATGAGTCGATGTCTT
Source organism: Shewanella maritima (assembly GCF_004295345.1). Classification (NCBI taxonomy): domain Bacteria; kingdom Pseudomonadati; phylum Pseudomonadota; class Gammaproteobacteria; order Alteromonadales; family Shewanellaceae; genus Shewanella; species Shewanella maritima. The sequence goes on from NZ_CP036200.1 coordinate 2,624,351, forward strand.
GGTTAAGTGATTTCGCATTAGCGGTGTCACCAGGCCAGCCACTGTACTCACTGCTTTACGCGGTTGCGATTATCTTCTTCTGTTTCTTCTATACTGCGTTGGTATTTAACCCACGTGAGACAGCAGACAACTTGAAGAAAAGTGGTGCATTCATTCCAGGTATCCGTCCGGGTGAACAGACCTCGCGTTACATTGATAAAGTAATGACCCGCCTAACTTTGGCTGGCGCTATTTACATTACCTTTATCTGTTTAATTCCGGAGTTCATGTTAATTGCATGGCAAGTACAGTTCTATTTTGGCGGTACTTCACTACTAATTATCGTAGTTGTAATCATGGACTTCATGGCTCAGGTTCAGACCCATATGATGTCTCATCAGTATGAGTCTGTTATGAAGAAAGCTAATCTTGTGAACAAAGCGAATTTAGATCGCTTTGGTAAATAAGATTGCTTAACGGAGTGATGAAATGAAAGTTCGAGCTTCCGTGAAGAAGATCTGCCGTAACTGCAAGATCGTCAAACGTAGCGGCGTTGTTCGCGTGATTTGTGTTGAACCTAAACACAAACAGCGTCAAGGCTAGAAAAAAGTTGGTCAGCCCTGTCCGGGCTGACCAAAATATTGTTTGCAAATTTGTCGTCTGTCGAGTATCCTTTCGGGCTTTTCGCAGATGACCTTTAACATTTAAGGAGTGCATAGTGGCCCGTATCGCTGGCATTAACATTCCTGATCAAAAGCATACAGTCATTGCATTGACTGCTATCTTCGGTATTGGACGTACGCGCGCAAAAGCAATTTGTGCTGCTACTTCAATCGCTGAAGACGCTAAGATCAAGGAATTGAGCGAAGCTCAAATCGACACCCTACGCGAAGAAGTTGCCAAATACGAAGTAGAAGGTGACTTACGTCGTGAGATTTCTATGAACATCAAGCGTCTTATGGACCTTGGTTGTTACCGTGGTCTCCGCCATCGTCGTAGCCTGCCTCTTCGTGGGCAACGTACTAAGACCAATGCGCGTACGCGTAAAGGTCCACGTAAACCAATTAGAAAGTAACGGGAAGGTAAACCAAAATGGCTAAAGTTCCGTCACGTTCTCCGCGTAAGCGCGTACGTAAACAGGTTGCAGATGGCATGGCTCATATCCATGCGTCTTTCAACAACACAATCGTAACCATTACCGATCGTCAAGGTAATGCTTTATCTTGGGCTACCTCAGGTGGTTCTGGTTTCCGTGGTTCACGTAAATCAACCCCATTTGCTGCACAGGTTGCAGCAGAGCGTGCAGGTGTTGCCGCACAAGATTATGGTGTTAAAAACCTTGAAGTTTTTGTGAAGGGTCCAGGTCCAGGACGTGAATCAGCGATTCGCGCACTGAACGCAGTTGGTTATAAAATTACCAACATTACTGATGTGACACCTATCCCTCACAATGGTTGTCGTCCACCTAAAAAACGTCGTGTATAACAGCGTTATAGGATAGTTGGAGAAAGATCATGGCAAGATACTTGGGTCCTAAGCTCAAGCTCAGCCGCCGAGAAGGTACTGACCTTTTCTTAAAAAGCGGTGTGAGAGCAATCGATTCGAAGTGTAAGCTTGAAGCTGCACCAGGACAACACGGCGCTCGTAAGCCTCGTTTGTCTGAGTACGGTTTACAATTACGCGAGAAACAAAAAGTTCGTCGTATTTACGGTGTGCTAGAAAAGCAATTCCGTAACTACTATAAAGAAGCTGCACGTCTAAAAGGTAATACTGGTGAAAACCTATTACAACTTTTAGAAGTACGCCTAGATAACGTTGTTTATCGTATGGGTTTTGGTGCTACTCGTGCAGAATCACGTCAGCTAGTAAGCCATAAAGCAGTTATGGTTAACGGTCGTGTTGTTAACATTCCGTCATTCAAAGTGTCTGCGAATGATGTTGTAAGCATCCGTGAAAAATCACGCAACCAAGCTCGTATCAAAGCGGCTTTAGAAGTTGCTGGTCAACGCGAAAAGCCTACTTGGGTAGAAGTCGACAATGCGAAAATGGAAGGTGCTTTCAAGCGTCTACCAGAACGTAGCGATTTGTCTGCGGATATTAACGAACAGCTGATCGTCGAGCTTTACTCTAAGTAAAGCTAACAAACAAGAGAGGACACAATGCAGGGTTCTGTTACAGAATTTCTTAAACCGCGTCTCGTTGATATTGAGCAGGTTAATTCAACACGCGCTAAAGTTACACTAGAGCCATTAGAACGTGGTTTTGGCCATACCTTAGGTAACGCGTTGCGTCGCATCCTATTATCATCAATGCCAGGCTGTGCTGTCACAGAGGTGGAAATTGATGGTGTGCTGCACGAATACAGCAGCAAGGAAGGCGTGCAAGAAGATATCCTTGAAATACTACTAAACCTTAAAGGTTTAGCAGTAACAATTGAGGGTAAAGATGAAGCTTTACTTACCCTAAGTAAGTCAGGCGCAGGCCCTGTTACAGCAGCAGATATTACTCATGACGGCGATGTAGCTGTTATGAATCCGGATCATGTTATCTGTCATTTGACTGGTAATCATGACATTAGCATGCGTATTCGCGTTGAGCGTGGTCGCGGTTATGTTCCAGCTTCGGCTCGTGCACAAACTGAAGACGATGATCGCCCAATCGGTCGCTTGCTAGTAGACGCTTCTTTCTCACCAGTAGCTCGCATTGCTTACAATGTAGAAGCTGCTCGTGTTGAACAGCGCACTGACTTAGATAAACTCGTTATCGATATGACAACCAATGGTACTATCGATCCTGAGGAAGCTATCCGTCGCTCAGCAACTATCCTAGCTGAACAGCTAGATGCGTTTGTTGAACTACGTGATGTGACTGAGCAGCCGCCAGAAGAAGTTAAACCGGAGTTTGACCCAATTCTGTTGCGTCCTGTCGACGATTTAGAGCTAACCGTACGTTCGGCTAACTGTTTGAAAGCCGAAGCGATTCATTACATCGGAGATCTAGTACAGCGCACTGAAGTTGAGCTGCTTAAGACTCCTAACTTAGGTAAGAAGTCTCTTACTGAAATTAAGGATGTGTTAGCGTCTCGCGGACTGTCGTTAGGTATGCGTCTAGAAAACTGGCCACCGGCTAGTTTAGCAGACGACCTATAAGTTCTCAGGTTAGTACAGATTTAGGTATAAGGATTAGGTCATGCGCCATCGTAAGAGTGGTCGTCAACTGAACCGCAACAGCAGTCATCGTCAAGCTATGTTCCGTAACATGGCTGGCTCACTAGTTCGTCATGAGATCATCAAGACAACTGTAGCTAAAGCGAAAGAACTGCGTAGCGTAGTTGAGCCTCTAATAACACTAGCTAAAGTAGACAGCGTTGCAAACCGCCGTTTAGCTTTCGCTCGTACCCGCGACGCTGAAGTTGTAGGTAAGTTATTCACAGAATTGGGTCCACGCTTCCAGGAACGTCCTGGTGGTTACACTCGTATTCTTAAATGCGGTCTTCGTACCGGTGATAAAGCCCCAATGGCTTACATCGAGTTAGTAGGTCGTCCAGAAGTTGCTGAAACTGAAGAAGTAGAAGCAGCTGAGTAATACTTAGTATTACATTGAAAAAACCGAGCTTAGGCTCGGTTTTTTTATGCCCAAAATTTGTTGCGCGCTATCAGCTTTTGCCTCTGGATTAGTCCCAGCTAGCTCAACCCCAGTTGCTGTTCTTTTGGTTATTAAACCCGAATTAACCCGCTTGTCATCTTATTGTCCTTGCTTTTACCGAGTGCCTTGCCTAAGTTACTAGCACTTGCTTTATAGGGAGCCGTAATGAAAGTTGAAATGATCTGCACTGGTGAAGAGGTGCTGTTGGGCCAAATTGTCGATACTAACGCAGCGTGGGTTGCCAATGCGCTGATGGATATTGGCATTGAAATGCAACATAGGGTTACCGTTGGCGACCGCATGCAAGACCTAGTTGATGCTTTTCGTGAGCGTAGTCAGCATGCTGATGTCATCATTGTTAATGGCGGATTAGGTCCAACAACGGATGACATGTCAGCTGCCGCTATGGCAACCGCTAAGGGTGAACAATTAGTCGAGAATAAAGAGTGGATATCCCGTCTTGAGGCCTGGTATCAGCGAAGTGGCAGGCAGATGCCTGAAAGTAATCGTAAACAAGCCTTGCTTCCCCAGTCTGCTGTTATGGTAGATAACCCTGTAGGTACCGCCTGCGGCTTTCGAGTTAAACTGAATAATGCCTGGTTATTCTTCACCCCTGGTGTACCATTCGAGCTTAAGCAGATGATAAATGAGCAGTTTATTCCGTTTATTCAGAACGAGCTCGGAGCCAAAACCAACACCAAGATCACTAAGCTGTTAACCATAGGTCAGGGAGAATCCGCACTGCAAGACCAATTATCAACGCTGTCGTTGCCCGACGGAATTGAGTTAGGCTACCGCTCCTCAATGCCTCATATTGACGTTAAGATTTTCGCCCGTGGTGACCAAGCAATCAACAAGCTCGCTAAGGTGACAAAAGTTATTAAAGCAAATCTAGGAGATGTCGTGGTGGCTACCGAGCGCGCAACCCTTGCTGAGGAGATCCATCACCGTTTGTTCCAATCAGGCATAAGCTTGGCGTTAGCTGAGTCTTGTACCGGAGGCTTGCTCGCCAGCCAGCTAGTCGATTTTCCTGGTAGCTCTTCCTATTTGCATCATGGGCTAGTTACCTATAGTAATGAGTCTAAAGTGCAGTTACTTGGGGTGAAGCCACAAACCTTGGATGATCATGGTGCAGTGTCGATAAAAACGGTTGAGGAAATGGCCGAAGGCGTTCGAGGTCTACTTGATAGTGATTACGCGTTAGCTACTAGCGGTATCGCAGGCCCTGATGGTGGGACCGATGAAAAGCCAGTTGGCACAGTAGCAATCGCATTAGCTGTTAAGGGTGGCGGCGTTCACAGCCAAATGCTTAAGTTCCCAATTAAGAAACGAGATATTATTCGCGGTGTGAGCGCTGCGGTAGCCTACGATATGCTGCGTAGAGCCTTGTTAGGTGAAGCGGTTATTGTCGATTACCCATCGTATTATCGCTATCCAAAGTAGCCAATATCTAGGCTAAAGCGGTATAGATGGTGTCCTAAGCAATATAGATAGCGATGTAAGTAACATAGCTAGGCAGTGCAGTGTTTAGTCACAGCTTAGCTAAAATTTAATGACAATTTTACCTTTCTCGACTTTAATCTCTTCCGCGAATTTTGCCATTAATGCTTGATTGCTATCGCGTTCGTCTAGGGTGTAGACAGGCTGCGTTTGTAAAAAACTGCTGACGAAATTGATTAACTGAGGTGAGATCTGTTTAAGTGCGTTTTCGACTTCTTTTGGCTCAGCGCTCACCTCGGTCATGTTTAGCCCTCGCAAGTAAATACTCTTTGAGGATTTTTCGTACCAAGGCGTTGCCTCAAAAGTTAACGTTAACCTTGCAGACAAAGGCATCAGCGGATTATTGACCGACACCTTGGCATTGGCGGTTAACGCCATAATGTCAGGCTTATCACCTAAGCTTACTTCCATGTCATTGAGGTTAATCGACATACCAATTAAACGGTTGCCCTGATTGACCTCAAAGTGCATTTCTTTGTTTAAGTGCTTCTCTATCTCACGCTCGCTAATACTGTATTGGCTAGCACAGCCAGCCAATACAGATAAGCTTGCGATAGTTAACCATTTAGCGAGGTGCTGTAGCGGTAAACCCATAGATTAGCCCTTACTCCTTAGCGCTTTATCTTTAAAAGCTAGCCAGTGTTACGCATACCTGCCGCTACACCCGCGATGGTGAGCATCAGCGCTAATTGTACATTGTCAGAAGGTGACTCTTCTTTACGAGTACGAGCTAACAGCTCGGTCTGTAAGAAGTTTAGCGGATCAATGTAAGGATTACGCAATTTCACCGATTCCTGGTTCCATGGCGTGTGCGACATTAACTCGTCAGACTCAGTGAGTGACAACACAGTTTCAATGCCTTGACGTAAACGGTCTCGTAGCTTCTTACCTAATGGTCGTAACGATTCCTCTACTAGACTGCGCTCATAGTACTTGGCAAGATTGGGCTCCGCTTTCATGTACACCATCTCTAGCATAGACAAGCGTGTTTCGAAGAATGGCCATTGTGATTGCATTTCTTGTAGTAATTGCTTCTCACCACGCCCCATTGCCGCTTGTAGTGCTTCTCCTGCGCCTAACCAGGCTGGCAGCATCAAACGGTTCTGTGACCAGGCAAAAATCCAAGGGATTGCACGTAGGCTTTCAATACCGCCATCAATTCTGCGTTTAGCTGGGCGACTACCTAACGGCAGTTTGCCGAGTTCAACTTCAGGGGTTGCGCTGCGGAAATAAGGTACGAAGTCTTTTTCGCCGCGTACAATGCCGCGATAAGCATCAACAGATTCAGCGGCAATGCGCTCGATACATTCACGCCAGTGAGCTTTAGGCTCTGGAGGTGGTAGCAAAGTCGCTTCCATCACGGCTGAGGTATAAAGCGCGAGTGACTGCACTGCAAGTTTTGGTAGACCAAACTTAAATCGGATCATCTCACCTTGTTCAGTTACGCGAATGCGACCATCTACTGAGCCAGGTGGCTGAGATAGAATCGCTTTGTGTGCCGGTCCACCGCCGCGACCAATTGAGCCACCACGACCGTGGAATAGCATTAGTTTTACATCTGCTTTTTTACACACTTCTACAAGCTGCTCTTGAGCACGATATTGTGCCCAGGCCGCAGCCATCACACCGGCATCTTTAGCAGAGTCAGAATAACCAATCATGACTTCTTGCATGCCTTTGGTATAGCCGCGATACCAGTCAATGTCTAACAGTGCGGTAATACAATCAGCTGCGCCAGTTAGGTCATCTAAGGTTTCAAATAGCGGCACCACGCGCATAGGGTGTTGGCAACCACTTTCTTTTAGAAGTAGCAGCACTGCAAGAACATCAGACGGATTACTTGCCATTGAAATTACATATGAACCAAGCGCGTTGGCAGGCTGCTTAGCCACGAGTTTGCAAGTGGCCAGTACTTCGGCTACTTCTTCACTTGGTTGCCAGGTTGCAGGAATAAGCGGGCGTTTACCCGTTAGCTCGCGCAGCAAAAATGCCTGCTTTTCTGACTCATCCCAATGGTTATAGTCACCCATACCCAGGTAGCGCGTAAGCTCTGCGACAACGTCGCTGTGACGCTCAGCATCCTGCCTGATATCTAGGCGCAGCATATGGATGCCAAAACAACTTAGGCGGCGCAGCATATCAAGTAGTAAGCCATTGGCAATTAAACGCATTCCACAGTCGCACAGGCTGGTGTACAGCATCAATAGCGGCTTGTGTAAGTCATCAAATTGCCAAATGAGTTCACTGGTATCAGCATCTGGGTGATGACCGTCAATACGCTCATTTAAGTAGTCGATGGTCGCTCTTAGTTTGCAGCGTAGCTCGCGCAGCACGTCACGGTATGGCTCCATGCTGTTATTCGTGGCAGCGAGTAACTCGTCATTCGCTTGCTCCATCGACAGATCGCTGATTAAAGTGACGACATCTTTTAGATAGAGTCTTGCAGCTGCGTGACGATTACGCAGTAACACTTCTTCAGTGACTTTAGCGGTGACAAACGGGTTGCCATCGCGGTCGCCACCCATCCAGCTTGAGAATTTGACTGGGCAGATATCGATTGGCAACTGTTCGCCAATGCGCTGCTCAAGCTGATCGCTGAGTTGGCGCAGAAAATCAGGTATTGCGTGCCATAAAGACGACTCAATCGTGCTTAAACCCCAACGAGCCTCATCAACTGGTGTTGGTCGCTCGTGGCGGATTTCATTGGTGTGCCAGATCTGAGCGATGAGCTGACGCAATCGCAAATTAGATTGCTTGCGTTCACGGTCTGTCAGTTGTGGGTTTTCTTGTTCGGTCAAGCAGTCGACTACAGATGAGTATTTTTGAATTAAGGTGCGACGTGAAATTTCAGTTGGGTGAGCTGTCAGTACTAAGTCAATATTAAGCTCGCTTAAGCAGTGCAGTACGTCGTCTTTGTCAAAGTTGGTGTTAAGTACGCGTCCAAGTAACTGCTCCACAGGATCGGGCACACAGACAAGCTCGTCACAGTTTCGGCTAATAGTATGGAACTGCTCGGCTAGGTTTGCTAAGTTGAGGAACTGATTGAATGCTTTAGCAAATGGGACTAACTCTTCGTCGGGAAGCGAGGTTAACAGTGCCAGCATTTGTTCTCTAGCGGCTTCATCACCCTGGCGTGACTGTTTGGCTAAAATACGGATCTGTTCTACTTTTTCTAAAAATGCAGGCCCGAGGTGACTTTGCATGGTTTCACCAAGAATTTGACCTAAGTTACCTACATTTGATCTCAGCGAGGCGTACATATCCGCTGTTTCAGTTGTCATAAAGACTTCCCCAAAAAATAAACCTTCCCTGAACAATAACCATCGCAGCGAATTGGGTCAATAACTAATCAATCTATCTTGAAATAAAATTTCGTTAGATTGTTACAGTTTTAGCAATTGCTCAACAACTGAATTCAATAAGCTGGGTTATTGAATACAGGCTTGATAGATGAGTTTTTTAAGTAGCTCAACTGTAGGCTTCATATATTCCAGTCCAATGAACTCATCAGGTTGGTGAGCCTGCTCAATACTACCCGGACCAAGTACCAAAGTCTGGCAACCAAGTTGCTTAATATAGGGCGCTTCGGTGGCATAGTTGACCACTTCTGCTTGCTTACCTGCCACTTGTTCAACAATTTTGGTCCATTCATCATTTGCACTACCGGCAAAAGGCTCAGAGCCAGGATAAAGTGTGCTGATGCTGACACTGCCAGGATATTGTTTAGAGATGTCTTCAAGATAGTTGATCACCATTTGCTCTAGTTCAATTAAAGGCATACCGGGTAAGGGCCTTAAATCAATGTGTAAGTCACAACAGCCACAGATTCTATTTGCCGCATCACCGCCATGAATACTGCCAAAGTTCATGGTTGGGTAGGGCACGCTAAAGGCATCTTCGCGATAGTTCTCTGCCAAATGTTGTTTGAGTTTGAGCAATTGCCCAATCACCAAGTGCATAATTTCAATGGAATTGAGCCCTTTAGCCGGATCGGATGAATGACCGCTGCGACCGATGATCTTAATTCCCTGCGCCAAATGGCCTTTGTGCATATATACAGGTTTCAAACTGGTTGGCTCGCCGATGATGGCGTAATCAGGTTTGATTTCGGTGGAGTTAGCAAATGCCTTGGCGCCATTCATGGTGGTTTCTTCATCTGCGCTGGCAAAAATAGTCAGTGGTCTTTTGAACTCATTAATAGGTAGGTCTTTCAAGGCTTCAAGCACTAATGCGAAAAAGCCTTTCATATCGCAAGTACCTAAGCCATACCAACGATTATCTCGCTCGGTAAGCGTGAATGGGTCATGGCTCCAACGCCCTTCATCAAACGGAACTGTATCAGTATGCCCCGCGAGTAATAAACCTCCATCACCTTGACCTAAGCGGGCAATCAAATTGTGCTTCTCGCGGGTATTTGCCACCTCGGGGCTAGTACACTCAAACCCTAAGTCATTAAACCAGCTTTGTAGCAAATCTATCACTGGTTTATTGCTGATATCTTCAGCCGATTCTAATGAGCTGATTGATGGGGTAGCGATCAATTCACTAAAGCTTGTTTTAAGATCTGGCAGCTTACTCATGAAATCTCCGTAAAATATTTATTCAAAAATATTGCATAAGTATAAAGTTATGATAGTCTAGCAAACACTTAATAGCACTACCATAACCCCGATAGTAAAAATGAAAACAAACACCAGTACAGTTAGCTACAACAATTTGCGTTTTTATCTGATTTCGCCTTTCCGTCGACGATAAGTAGTCACCTTGGGCGAAAGCCTATTGCTCCATTGTTCACTTTTAACATGACACTTATAAGAAAAGATCTATGAAAAATATCGCAATTATTGGTGCTAGCGGTTATACCGGTGCCCAAATTACTCAGTTGATCAACGCTGATGCTAACCTTGATATTCAGGGTATCTACGTCTCAGAAGCAAGCCTTGATAAATACAAGCCGCTTAGCGAGCTTTATCCTTCTTATCAAGATATTAGTCTAAAACTGCAGCCACTTACCCAGCAGGCAAAACAGCATATTATTGCAACGGCCGATGCCGTGGTACTCGCGACAGATCATGCGGTGAGTCTCGCTTTGGCTGCCGAGTTTCATGCGCAAAAGCTCGCCGTGTTCGACTTAAGCGGCGCATATCGTTTTGAAGATGCGGCGCAATACCCTAAGTGGTATGGCTTTGAACATACGCAGCCGCAACTGCTTGCTCAGGCGGTATATGGACTTGCCGAATGGAATAAAGAGCAAATTACCCAATCGTCTATGGTTGCAGTGCCTGGCTGCTACCCAACCGCATCGCTGCTGGCACTAAAACCGTTAACCGATTTATTTGCCGGCAGTTTACCGGTTATCAATGCCGTTAGTGGAGTAACAGGAGCTGGGCGTAAGGCGCAGCTACATACGAGTTTTTGTGAAGTTAGCCTGACACCTTACGGCGTACTTGGGCACAGGCATCAACCTGAAATCGCCACCCAACTGGGTCATGAGGTGATTTTCACCCCGCATCTTGGCAACTTCAAACGTGGTATTTTAGCCACTATTACGGTGCAGCTAAAAGCGGACACCACAGCTGAGCAAATTGCTAAAGCTTTTAGTGTTTATGACGATGAGCCGTTAGTTCATGTAAAGCAAAACCTATTCCCGAAAGTTGATGATGTGGTGCATACCACTCAGTGTCACATCGGTTGGAAATATGATGCCAACAACCATCATATTGTGATTGCTAGCGCGATTGACAACCTCATGAAAGGTGCTGCGAGCCAAGGACTGCAGTGCATTAAAATTCACTTTGGGCTTTAAGGTAATCACATGAATAAAACAAATACATTAGTGATTAAAGTCGGTGGTGCTTTGCTGCAGCAACCGCAAGCCATGGCAAATTTGATGGCTGCTTTGAAGTCGATGATTGCCGCGGGGCAACATGTGGTGTTAGTGCACGGTGGCGGTTGTCTAGTTGATGAGCAGTTACTGGCTAATGGTAAGCAAACAGTAAAGTTAAATGGTTTACGGGTTACCCCTGAAGATCAAATCGACATTGTTGTAGGAGCGCTGGCGGGTACTAGCAATAAGTTGTTGCAAGGTGCAGCTATTAAAGCGGGTGTGACTGCAGTAGGAATGAGCTTAACTGACGGTCAAAGCGTTTCAGCCAAGATTAAAGCTAAGGAGCTAGGCTTAGTGGGCGAAGTTGTGCCAGGTAATCCAGCTTATCTACAGTTTATGTTATCACAGGGCTGGTTGCCTATATGTAGCTCGATAGCAATTGATGAGCATGGTAATCGCCTTAACGTCAATGCCGACCAAGCTGCAGCCGCTATTGCACAATTACTGGATGCTACCTTGGTATTGTTGTCAGACGTACCAGGCGTGCTCGATGCGTCACGCTCATTAATCCCATTTTTAAACCAACAACAAATTAGCCAGCTTGTGTCAGATGGCGTGATTGAGAAGGGAATGAAGGTAAAAGTTGAGGCGGCATTAGACGTGGCTCAGCAATCTGGCATTGCCGTAAACATCGCATCATGGAAAGACACCCAAGCACTTATTGGTTTTGCTAACGGCGTTAGCCTTGGCACTCAGATCCAACCTTAGGAGATACCACAATGAATCATCTTCTTTCGATTAAAGACTTAACTCAAAGCCAATTGCTACAACTGTTGGCTCTGGCAAAGCAAATTAAGGCGAACCCACAAGGGTATGCACAAGCATTAGCAGGCAAAAGCGTTGTCATGCTATTTGAAAAGCCGTCTCTGCGAACCCGAGTTAGTTTTGATATCGGCATTAATAAGCTAGGTGGTCATGCGCTTTATCTTGATCAACAAAATGGTGCGTTAGGTAAGCGCGAGCCGGTATCAGACTTTGCTAGCAATATTTCATGTTGGGCTGATGCAATTGTGGCGCGAACCTTTGCTCACTCAACTATCGAGCAGTTGGCTGAGCATGGCACAGTGCCGGTGATCAATGCGCTGTCAGATATGTATCACCCATGCCAAGGGCTTGCAGACTTTCTCAGTTTGTCAGAAATGTTTGATGACTTAAGCAAGGTGAAGCTTGCTTACATAGGTGATGGCAACAATGTGACCCATTCACTGATGTATGGCGCGGCATTACTCGGTGTGCAAATGACAGTTGTTTGCCCTAAAGGGCATTTCCCTGATGGTCAGGTTGTGTGTGAAGCGCAGCAAATCGCTGCCGAGCACGGCGGTAAGTTAGTACTAACATCAGATATTAATGAGCTTGGCGAGCAGGATGCGATTTACACCGATACCTGGATTTCGATGGGCGATAGTACCCCAATGGCTGAAATTGAAGCTAAGTTTAAGCCATATCAAGTGACTGAAGAGTTAATGCAAGGTGCAGGTGCCAACTACTTTATGCATTGCTTACCGGCCTACCGTGAGGTTGAGGCGACTGCCGCTGTGGTTGATGGCGAAGGTTCACTGATATTACGTCAAGCGGAAAACCGCATGCACGCGCAAAACGCGGTATTGGTGACCTTACTCGGGTAACACTCAGCGTAAATTAGTTAACCCGTAAATTAGATTGAAACAAATTACATACGTTAAAAAGATTAAAGTTAGGAACAGCAACATGGCAATTAAGCAACACGATAATGATGTGAAAAAGGTAGTACTTGCTTACTCTGGTGGCCTTGATACCTCAGCGATTATTCCCTGGTTAAAAGAAACCTATAACAACTGTGAGATCGTCGCCTTTTGCGCAGATGTGGGTCAAGGTGATGAAGAGTTAGAAGGTTTGCATGAAAAGGCAATCGCTTCAGGTGCTTCTGAATGCTATATCGTCGATTTAAAAGAAGAGTTAGTCGCTGATTATATTTACCCGACCATTGCCACTGGCGCCATTTACGAGGGTACTTATTTATTGGGTACCTCAATGGCAAGACCAATTATCGCCAAGGCTCAGGTCGAGGTTGCGCGTAAAGTCGGCGCAGATGCCGTATGTCATGGCTGTACTGGTAAGGGCAACGATCAGGTGCGTTTTGAAGGCTGTTTTGCGGCATTAGCGCCTGATTTAAGAGTTATCGCTCCATGGCGCGAATGGTCGATGGTTAGCCGTGAAGACCTGCTTGATTACTTAGCTGAGCGCAACATTGCGACTACGGCTTCTGCAACTAAGATTTATAGCCGTGATGCTAACGCTTGGCATATTTCCCATGAAGGCGGCGAGTTAGAAGATCCATGGAATGAGCCAACGAAAGAAGTATGGACCATGACGGTAGCGCCTGAAGATGCGCCTAATGAGCCTGAATATGTATCGCTGACGTTAGAGCAGGGCAAAGTGACCCAGGTAAATGGTGAGAGCCTAACGCCTTATGGAGCATTAATGGCACTTAACGAGATTGCCGGTAGGCATGGCGTCGGGCGTATTGATATTACCGAAAACCGTTTAGTGGGTATGAAGTCTCGTGGTTGCTACGAAACGCCGGGTGGCACTGTGATGTTTGCCGCGCTCAGAGCAATTGAAGAGTTGGTGCTAGATAAAACCAGCCGCGAATGGCGTGAACAAGTTGGCGCGCAAATGGCGCATCTAGTGTATGACGGTCGCTGGTTTACACCTTTGTGTGAGTCATTACTTGGGGCGTCTAAGCCGTTAGCAGATTTAATTAACGGTGAAGTGGTATTAAAGCTTTATAAAGGTCAAGCAAGCGCGGTGAAGAAGCGCTCGCCAAACAGTTTATATTCAGAAGAGTTTGCCACTTTTGGTGAAGATGAGGTTTATAACCAAAAAGATGCAGAAGGCTTTATCCGTCTCTACTCATTGGCCAGCCGAATTCGTGCATTAAACACCAAATAACCCTTAACGCATTATTTGCAAGAACGGGGCTACTTATGAGCCCCGTTTGTTTTTAGTTACCAGAGTTTAGCTACAAGAAGTATAGCAACCAGATTACTTAAGAGGACAACACAATGGCATTATGGGGTGGCAGATTCCAAGGTGAAAGCAGTGCTTTGTTTAAGCAATTCAACGACTCATTACCGATTGATTACCGCTTGTTCGAGCATGATGTCGTTGGTTCGATTGCTTGGGCTGATGCTATTGCCAGCGTGGGCATTATTACCGAGCAAGAATGTGCTGATTTAAAACAAGCACTAAATGAGCTGCTTCAAGAGTTTGCTGATAAACCAGAGCAAATAGCAAGCCATGGTGCAGAGGATATTCATAGCTATGTTGAGCAACAGCTAATTGCCAAGGTTGGTGATTTAGGCAAAAAACTGCACACAGGTCGTTCACGTAACGATCAAGTCGCTACTGACTTGAAGCTATGGTGTAAAGCTCAGGGTGAATCGCTACTGGCTAAGTTAGGGACTTTACACGCAGAGCTATTGGCACTTGCCGAGCGTGAAGTTGACGCTGTAATGCCTGGGTATACCCATTTACAACGGGCGCAACCTGTTACCTTCGGCCATTGGTGCTTGGCTTATGTCGAGATGTTTGAGCGGGATATTAGCCGCTTACAAGATGCACTAAAACGTGCGGATACTTGCCCGCTAGGTAGTGGCGCACTTGCTGGCACGGCTTACAGTATGGACCGTTATGCAATTGCTGCAGCACTGAACTTTAGCGGCCCAACACTCAATAGTCTAGATACGGTGTCAGACAGAGATCATGTTGTCGAGCTATGCAGCAGCGCATCGATCAGCATGATGCATCTAAGCCGTATGGCAGAAGACTTAATCTTCTTTAACTCAGGTGAAGCTAACTTTATTTCGCTAGCTGATAATGTCACGTCTGGCTCATCACTAATGCCGCAAAAGAAAAACCCCGATGCATTAGAGTTGGTGCGTGGTAAAACGGGTCGGGTTTATGGCGCGCTGGTGGGCATTTTAACTACCATGAAAGCATTGCCGCTTGCTTACAACAAAGATATGCAAGAAGACAAAGAGGGCTTGTTTGATGTGGTAGACACCTGGTCTATTTGTTTAGATATGACTGCACTTGTGTTGTCGGGCTTATCAGTTAACCGTCCGCAAGCATTGCAAGCGGCGCAGCAAGGTTATGCTAATGCAACTGAGCTAGCTGATTATTTGGTGGCTAAAGGCATGCCATTTAGGGAAGCCCACCATGTTGTCGGTGAGGTTGTTGTATTTGCTATCAACCAGCAAAAGGCGATTGAGCAACTTTCGGTTGCTGAGTTGAAGCAGTTTGCAGAGCTAATTGATGATGATGTGTATCAAGACCTGACAATTGAAGAGTGTTTAGCTAAGCGTGACGTATTAGGCGGCACAGCTGTCAATCAGGTCAAAGCCGCGATAGCAACAAAGCTCGGTCAGTAAGAGCGCTCAACGCAGATAACGCCCTATTATAGGGGCATCTGTTTCAGGTGCATCTGTACATCATTAAATGCAAAAGCCATAGCAACCTGCGTTGCTATGGCTTTTTTGTATCTTGCTAAGAGCTATGATGATTGCTTGTGATTGTTATGGCTAGAGCTACTGCTTAATAAAGTCGTAACCTGCTTTCACCGCGCCCCAAACCTGCTCTCCACTGGCATCAAAGCCGCGATCCCAGCTCATAATGCTATCTGCGGTAACTGTTACTTCAGAGGTGGCATAGCTTGCACCGCGCAGTTTACTTTTACATTCGTCAGCTTTGGTTGAGCCAATGTACGCTGCGCTGTCTGCTGACCAGGTTAGGTAAACAGTACACCCTTGCTTTTCAGTCAAATCTTTAGGGCTTAATTTACCTAGTGGATTGGTGTCTAGGTAATCGCCGGCATAGTCTTTTGGGTTGGCAAAGGTGTATACCTTGCTGGCAAATTCTGTTTCTGAAATAGCGCTTATCTCATATACCCGCTGACGATACGGCTCTTTTAAGTGAGTGGCAGCCGCTTGCTCAACATACAGCCAGGTTGATTTTTCTGATGGCCAAATCTGCACCATATTCAAATGGATATTAAAGAAGTCTTTGTCATCAATTGACTGTTGTTCACTGGTAAAATGGCCTTGCATCCAGCCAAGTAGTCGAGCTTGGTTTTCTTGAGTGAGATCAGCTGCATTAGCTTGTGATACAGAGGTGATTAGCGCGCAATTAGCAATACCGATTGCCATCACTGTTTTTGAAAAAAGTGTCACAGGAACTCCCTTCCAATTGTTTAAATTGCAGCCAACGGTAAACAAATTTGAGGCTATAGGCAAGGGTGCGTAGCAAAACTGACACGTAATCATTGATTTAAAGAGGATTTGGCTAGGAAGCACAGTCAGTGGTAACAACTTACAAAAAAGCCAGTCGTGATGACTGGCTTTGTAGATTGAAACTCATATGAGTTTAGTAAGACTTTTTCTCACCTTGCTGCTCACTGTAGTCAAGCTTGTTATGGCCTTGACCCATAGCTTCAGCTACTTCTGGTGGCATATAGTTTTCGTCATGCTTCGCCAGTACTTCGGTTGCTTCTACTTTACCTGGCTCGATTAAGATACCCTGGGCAACAATACCTTGTCCTTCACGGAACAGATCTGGTAGTAGGTCATCGAAAGTCACCATGATAGCGCCGCCAAATGAGTCATGAATTTCGAACTCAACGTGCAGGCTGTCAGGATCACGAACTAGTGTACCTACTGTTACCATACCACCTACGCGGATACGTTGACCGATTTCAGGTTTAACACCCGTGTCTTGCTTACCGTTAACAATTTCATACGGTGTGAAGAATAGGTTTAGATTTGAGTTTAGAGCATATAGCAATAACGATGCGACAACGGCAACACCACCAATTAAAGATAAGGCTAGTGCGAGTCGCTTTTTACGTCTTGGATTTAGGTTCACTGTTTGTTACCTCTTGATTCTTTAAGTCTGGCTTCACGAGCGATTTTGGTCGCGATTTCTGAAAGCACAGCACGTTTTCTGCGTGCGCTGGCAACAATCAAAATTGCCAAGCTAGAGAAGGTGACACCGTATGCAAGCCAGACATAAAAGCCGTAGCCGCCCATATTGAAAAAGTCGCTGATAGAGTCAAACTGGATCATTTGGCTACCTCTTGTGTTGCTAGCGCGCGAACCCACGGGCGCATGCCATTGCGGGCTAAGATTTCACTGCGGAAACGAACTAGGGTTACCGCGCCAATCATCATACCGAAACCAAAGATGTTGATGAGAAGCGGCATTAGCATTTCCATCGGCATTGTTGATTCTTCGGTGATCTTAATGGTTGCTGGTTGGTGCAAGCTGCTCCACCATTCCACTGAGTACTTGATAATTGGAATATTAATCACACCAACGATAGCTAAAATACCAGCAGCGCGAGCAGCTAGGACCTTGTCTTCAAATGATGCGTATAGTGCAATAACACCTAAGTACAAGAATAGCAGGACTAACTCAGAGGTTAGGCGTGCATCCCAAACCCACCAAGTTCCCCACATTGGCTTGCCCCAAGTTGCGCCGGTAAATAGTGCAATAAACGTCACTACCGCACCGATAGGAGCGATAGATGCTGCAGCCCAGTCAGCTGCCTTAATTTGCCAAACCAGACCAATAAATGACGCTGTTGCCATACCCATGTAGGCCGCCATTGACATAGATGCAGCAGGCACGTGGATAAAGATAATGCGATAGCTGTCGCCTTGTTGGTAGTCAGTTGGTGCAAACAATAAGCCCCAAGTTGTACCTACACCAATAAGTGCGATTGCTAAACAAGCAAACCAAGGTAGTAACTTGCCTGCGAGATTATATGAACGCTCTGGATCAGCGTATGAATTAAGCCATTTCCACATTTAGTTTGTACTCACTCGTAATGAAGCGCCAATAGCAATTGGAGCCAAAATTAAAGAACCAGCCAACATTGCGCCTATGATGGCAAGGTGACCAGTGTAAGGTAAATTCATTCCTGCGGCATCAATCGCGCTGGTGGCAAAAATTAGCACCGGAATATACAGCGGTAGAATTAACAAGCTGAGTAATACGCCGCCTTTTCTTAAGCCTACAGTTAGTGCAACACCAATGGCACCCAGCAAAGATAATACCGGTGTACCCAAAGCTAGAGTTGCAATTAGCGCACCATAGCTATTGGTTTCAAGGTGTAATAACACTGCAAGTAATGGCGCAACTAAAATGAGTGGTACGCCAGTTAAAATCCAGTGAGCAAGTACTTTAGCTAATACCATTAAAGACAACGGCTGCGGGCTAAGTAGCATTTGCTCTAAGCTACCGTCTGCAAAATCAGCTTTAAAAAGTCGCTCTAAAGACAGCATTGATGCGAGTAATGCTGCAACCCAAATAATACCTGGTGCGACGCGAGTTAGTACTTGTGGCTCAGGGCCGATACCTAATGGGAATAGGGTAACAACCATGATAAAAAACAATAATGGATTAAAAATATCGCCGCGATGACGAATAGCAATTTTTATATCGCGTTTAAGTAGCGTAATAAAAGCGCTGGTGTAACTAATACCTCTATTCATTGCGATACCTTATACAAAGCGATAATCGAGTCGGATTTTTCGTAGCTGCTCGTCGCTTACTACGCTCATATCCTGGTGAGTGGTAAGGATAACGCAACCACCAGACTCAGCGTGTTTGATAAATAGTCTTTCAAGCTCTTCCACGCCTTTCTTATCAATGGCCGTAAAAGGTTCGTCTAATATCCAAACGCGACAGTTGGTGTGCCACAATCTTGCTAGGGCGGTACGTCTATGCTGCCCTGCAGACAAGTGACCAGCTAATGCATCTTCAAATCCACTCAGATTAACATTCGCAAGAATATCCGAGGTATCAAAGCCATCATAGCCGCTGATTCTTAAATTAAAGTTAAGGTTCTCTTCTGCAGTTAGCTCACTTTTAACGCCAGCAAGATGCCCCAGGTAGAGTAGGTCGTGGTTAAACTCATCGCGGCATCGAGTGATGTCTTGACCTTGATAATGTACCTCTCCCGCGTATGGGCGAGACAGTCCAGCGATGATACGTAAAAGACTCGTTTTACCTGCACCATTTGGACCTTCAATCTGGACAATATCGCCCGCATGAATATCAAAACTGAGCTCATCAAATAGAATGCGCTCTTCACGAATACAGGTTAATTCGTTGGCATGAACTAGCACGTTTGTTTGTGGTTTTTGTGTCACTTAGCCCTCGGTTTTCTGGTGAGGATGAATCGAAAAAGATACTAACATAAAGCGATTTGCGGGTTTACCTTTGTTATCTTTTGTCTTTCAGCAATTTGACTTAGTTCCAATAACATTGACAAAGTTGGAACTTTTTCAACATTTTCTAATATATTAATGATTTTGAGAATTTTGTCTTTTCTGCTAGGGGAAGGTGAGATTGTTATCACAAAAAGGTGAGTTTATTTGCAGTTTGTAGTATTCTTGCTGTGAAAAAGAGTCTGCCTCCGTAATTTAAGGCAGCCACAAGCCTTGTATTTATTACATTTAGGAACGCATAAAGATGAAAAAATTGTTAGCAATGTCTGCAGTAGCTGCTCTAACTTTGTCTGCAAATGTTTTTGCTCAGGATGGTGAGGCTGTTTATACCAAAGCATGTCAAGTATGCCATAGCATGGGTGTTGCAGGCGCTCCAAAAGCTCACGACGCTGCAGCTTGGGAACCACGCTTAGCTAAAGGTATGGACGCACTAATCGGTACAGTTAAGTCTGGTATGAATGCTATGCCACCAGGTGGTATGTGTACTGACTGTAGTGATGAAGACTACAAAGCTGCTATCGAGTTCATGTCTAAGTAAGATTTGACTTTGACGCTCTAAAAAAAACCGGCCAATTAGCCGGTTTTTTTGTGGATTGTATTTGTAATAGTATTTGTGTTTGCCATGAAACAGCACCTGTTGTTGCTGTCTCTAATTACTGCACTTTTACTATTGCACTATTTTGCTACTGCACTAGGGTATCTAGGGTCAGTGTGGTAGTGCCACCAACAGCAACGGCATCAATTTTACCTTGTAAGTCACCTGCTTGTGGCTTAACACTACCATGCTTTGAAAGTACCGCAATAATCTCTACTTCTCTAGCGCCGCTAAGTTTTACGTCACCACCCATCGATGTACTGTCATCTAAAGTAATCGTCGCTGGTAAGCTATTAGCGCTGATCTTCGTTGCTGCCAGTGGCACTTTAGGGCCAGAAGTTGCGCGAGCAAATACAAAGATCATGTCAGTTGAGTCTACTTTGTCAGCAAGCTCTGCAGAAACTTCAATATTTACATCGACGGTTTTGTTGCCGCTAGCTTGAGCTTGTTTGTTCTTTAGTGGGTTGTGTGCGTCGTCATTTGGCATTGCACCCACGTCAGATTGCATACTCATTTTTGCAGATTGAATTGCGTTCATTAATGCGGTGCGGTCTACGTCTTGACGATCGCTATCTAAGATCATTTGCCATGCGTCAATCGCTTTTTGGTATTGAGCAGTAAAGAATGAGTCCATACCAATTAGCAGTAATGTTGACGGGTCTTGCGGGTCCATCGACAATGATTGATCAATAATACCCTGGATTTTAGGGGTAATTTTTTGACCTGCAGCATAGTACATAGCGGTTGCTTTAGGCCCTAGTAGTTCTGCATGAGTACCCACTAGCTCCATGACTTTATCAAATGCGGCAATTGCTTGATTGTACTGACCTGCTGAAATGTAGGCATGACCCAATGAGAACCATGCTTGGCTGTTTTCAGGCTCAGATTGAACCTGGGCTTCCATCATTTGCAGACGTTGAGCCATTACTTGTTCTTGAGTCATACCTTCATGTGGGCTGCGCTGTGCCTGAGGTGGGTTTGCTAACTCTTTATAAGCACCAAGCTCCTGGTAGAAGTAACCACATACACCGACAACAGCAACAGTCATGATTGTAGGCCAAAGTACGCTCTTTGGTTTAGCAACTTCGGTAAGCGAGTCATCACCTTCTTGCTTCATATCTTGAAGTAGGCTGATCTCTAGCTCTTTCTTAAGGGCATCGAACTCTCGCTGGTCCAATAGCTCTTCTGCTAGCTCTTGTTCCAATACGCCAAGACGTTCGTTAAATAGTTCTAGGTTGGTTTGTTTACGTACACCCGCTTCTTCAGCTTGCAGTAACTTTTGCTGGCGGAAATGCGGGATCCAAATCATTAACAGGCTAATGAAAAGGGCAAGCGCGATAAAAATCCAAAATGTGGTCATTGTTTCAATATTCACTTTTAGTTTAAAGGAAAAGCAGCAGTTTCCGCTTTGGCTTGAGAGGTAGATTATACGGAAAGATTATTCATTGAACAGTAATATACGTCAGAACTAAACCCAAAAATTGATAGTTGAGTGTTGGTTCACAGATCGAAACATAATGTAAAAATCGTCTGAAACTTAATACTGTGATGTGGGTCGTATGGGATGCAAATGTAAACATAAGTTTTTGTTGAAGTAAGTTAACATAATGAGACAAGTCACCCAGTTTTGCATCAAAATGGCAGACATTCGGCTTAGTTAACACTAAAATAATTTAAAATTCGTTTAAGCTAATGTGATTATATTTGCTTAGTTACGCATAGCGTTTTTGTGAGTTGAAAAACTCAAATTAACTTAGATCTCTGTAGATTAAGGATCTCCCATGATTCCAGAACTTGGACACTTTTCACTGATTATTGGATTGGCGTTTGCCTTTCTTCTAGCTAGTGTGCCATTGATAGGTTCGGCCCGTAAGGACCCATATTTAGTGAGATTTGCATGGCCGCTTGCATACGGCATGTTCTTCTTTATTACTATTTCGGTCATCACCCTAGGTTACAGTTTTGCGGTTGATGATTTCTCTGTTGCTTATGTAGCGCATCACTCTAACTCTCAGTTACCTATCTTCTTTAAGATTGCCGCCGTTTGGGGTGGTCACGAAGGTTCACTACTGTTCTGGGTGTTCTCGTTAACGGTATGGGCAGCTGCGGTAGCCATGTTTAGTAAAGGCTTAGAAGAAGTCTTTACCGCAAGGGTATTGTCAGTGCTGGCGATGATCATTGTCGGTTTCACCTTGTTTATGATTCTGACTTCAAGCCCGTTCGAACGTTTATTTCCAATTCCTGCAGAGGGGCGTGACCTTAACCCTATGCTGCAAGACGTTGGTCTGATTTTCCATCCGCCAATGCTTTACCTAGGTTATGTAGGTTTTGCTGTTAGCTTTGCGTTTGCTATTGCAGCGTTAATGAGTGGTCGTTTAGATTCAGCTTGGGCACGTTGGTCTCGTCCTTGGACGCTAGCTGCTTGGGTATTCTTAACCGGCGGTATCTCATTAGGTTCTTGGTGGGCATATTACGAATTAGGCTGGGGCGGCTGGTGGTTCTGGGATCCAGTCGAAAACGCTTCATTTATGCCTTGGTTGATTGGTACAGCGTTAGTTCACTCACTTATTGTGACTGAAAAACGCGGTGCATTCCGTAACTGGACAGTATTGCTATCTATTTTTGCATTCTCATTAAGCTTGCTGGGTACCTTTATTGTTCGTTCTGGTGTTTTAACATCGGTTCACTCGTTCGCTGCAGACCCAAGTCGCGGTATGTTCATCCTATTACTGCTTGGTTTGGCAATTGGTGGCTCTTTAACCTTGTTCGCTTTCCGTGCAAGTGAAATGAGTAGCCCAGCGCGTTTTGAACTTAAGTCGAAAGAAACCATGCTTTTGGTTTGTAATGTGTTGCTAACGGTGGCGTGTGGTACGGTATTACTTGGTACACTTTATCCGCTACTTATCGATGCATTGGGCATGGGTAAGATTTCTGTAGGACCTCCATACTTTAACGCTGTATTTGTACCAATCGTACTTGTGCTATTTGGTTTTATGGGGATTGGTCCAATCATCCGCTGGAAGAAGTCTAAGCAAGGCGAGATTAAGCGTCAGCTACTTGTTCCTGCAATCGTTTCAGCTGTTGTTGGTCTAGCTACCCCATTCCTAATGGGCGGAGAGTTTAACCTTTGGGTTGTATTCGGTATTGGTACCGCGACGTGGATCACTTTGGCGTCAATTAAAGCGGCTTACAATATCTGTAAAACCAAAGATGGCGACTTTATGCTAAGCCGCTTGGGTCGTAGCCAGTTAGGTATGATTATTGCTCACCTTGGTATCGCGATGTCTGTAGTTGGCGCAACCATGGTGTCGAACTACTCAGTTGAAAAGAGTGTTCGTATGGGCCCAGGTATTAGTCATGAGCTTGCGGGTTATACCTTTAAGTACATTGAGACTAAGAATGTCGTTGGTCCTAACTACACTGCTAAACAAGGTCAGGTAGAAGTGTACAAAGGTGATGAGTATGTGACGCTGCTGCGTCCAGACCGTCGTCAGTATAATGTACGTACAATGGACATGACTGAAGCGGGTATTGATTGGGGCTTCTTCCGTGATTTATATATCACAATGGGTGATCCTCTAAGCATGACTCAGTTTGCTGTTCGCCTTAACTACAAGCCATTTGTACGTTGGTTGTGGATCGGTTCAATCTTGATGATGGTCGGTGGTTTCCTATCAGCATCTGATAAACGTTACCGTGTAAAAAAAGCAGCAACAGAAAAAGCTGCCAAAGATAATTTAGCCACAGCCTAAATTTGTAACGGAGAAAGTATGAAAAAGTTGGTGCTGTTTATACCTTTAGTCTTGTTTCTTGGTATGGGGATATTCCTATATCAGGGGTTATTCCTTAACCCACAGAAACTAGAATCAGCTTTGGAAGGTAAGCCCGTTCCGGCGTTCAAGCTCGAAAAGCTTGAAAACGCCAGTGAATTTATCACCAATGAAGATCTTAAAGGTCAGGTATCAGTATTAAACGTCTGGGCAACTTGGTGCCCAGCGTGTAAATACGAACACCCGTTCTTAATGATGCTAGCTCGCCAAAACATTATGCCTATCTATGGTATTAACTATCGTGATGAGCGTGGCGCGGCAATTCGTGAATTAAGACGAGAAGGCGACCCATACGAGAAAAACATCTTCGATGTAGATGGCCGCTTAGGTCTAGATCTTGGGGTGTATGGTGCGCCTGAAACCTTCATTGTTGATCATAACGGCATCATTCGTTTCCGTTACGCAGGCCCAATCGATCAAAACATTTGGTCTGAGACTCTTTACCCTATGGTGAAGCAGCTACAAGCTGAAGCCAAGAAAGAAGGAGTATCTTAATGCGCGCATTCGCGATAATAGTGAGTTTATGTTTGACCTTGTTTGTTGCCACTCAAGTGGCAGCAACACCAGTAGACACTTATGAGTTTAAATCTGACAACAACCAAAAGCGTGCACTATCACTTGCGCACTCATTACGTTGCCCACAATGTCAGAACCAGAACCTAATCGACTCAAATTCACCGGTAGCCCAAGATTTACGTCTTGAGGTTTACAAAATGGTGGACGAAGGTAAGAGTGACGATGAAATCGTGAACTTCATGACAACACGTTACGGTGACTTTGTACTTTATAAGCCTAAGCTTGATTCTAAGACTTATATTTTATGGGGTGGTCCATTTGTGCTTCTAGCGATTGGTTTATTCGTTGCTCTAGTGTTTGTGCGTAAACAACGTAAAGCTGTTGAGATTGACCAAGGTTTATCTGAAGAAGACCAAAAACAACTCGACGAATTGCTTAATCGCAATAAAGACTCTTAACCATAATAAGCGTATTAAAAGAATGAAGTTAATTCTTACCGCTATCTTATCTTTGACCCTGATGGTGAGTGTGCACAGCCATGCTTACCCAGGGATGAAGCCTAAAGAAGCTAAGCAGTCACAATCGACATTAGATAAAATCAATGTGTTGCCAACGCCGTTTCCCATTGACTTGGTTGACTTCAGCAGTCTTGCTGGAGAACAAGTCGACTTTGAGGCATTTCGCGGTAAAGTGGTTGTGGTTAATATGTGGGCCACATGGTGTCCGCCTTGTGTACGTGAGCTGCCGGCACTTAAGCGTCTTGGCATAGCATTAAATAAAGAAGATTATGCACTAATCCCAATTTCAATTGATGCAGAAGGTGAACAAATCGTGCAGCCATTTTTGCAATCTCTCGAAATGGGGGACTTTGTTTCTTATTTTGATCCGATGCAAAACTTAAGAGCTGTGTTCCCGCTCGAAACTATTCCAGCGACGTTTATTTTAAATGAACAAGGCGAGTTGGTAGCGTTCGTACGTAGTTATGTAGATTGGGATGACGAAAATGCGATTGAGTTTCTAGCCCAGTTTAGTTCGAAGACTAAAGTCGAAGATAATCAAGATCAAGCTAGTGATGCAGAAAGCCAGGCAGTAAAGGTTCAAGCTGAATAGAATAATTACAGCTTAAATGACACGCTAAATGTTTAAAAAAGATCGCTTTTGGTGAAATGATCGCCAAGCGGTCTTTTTTTATGGTTTAAATTACAAAAACAGCTTGCGCAAATAAATCTGCTCCCTATAATGCGCTCCCACTGACTTACAGGACGTAGGGAATGCCAAAGCTTGTCTGGAACAAGCTTGGTAGACACGGCGCAGCGGCCAGCACGAGGTGTAGGTTGCAAGTTCGACAGTTTGATTTGAAGGCATTTAAGCCACTCAAATCAAGGTGAAAAGAAAGTTTGAAAAAACACTTGACGCCGAGATGGGAAAGCGTAGAATACGCAGCCCTGACCCGATGAGCCAAGCGCGAACGGGATGCTCTTTAACAATATGACAAGTATATCTGTGTGGACATTCACAGAGCTTTAGATTCGACAGATTCACTTTCGAGTGAGTCACAAAATTTAAAACTCATTGATGTTCATACGACACAAGTTAATTTGAATTGATGATTCAGTTTAAATTGACGCATGACAGTAGAATTCATTGAGTCGAACGAAAGTTCGTAAAAACTTTTAATTGAAGAGTTTGATCATGGCTCAGATTGAACGCTGGCGGCAGGCCTAACACATGCAAGTCGAGCGGAAACGAGTTATCTGAACCTTCGGGGAACGATAACGGCGTCGAGCGGCGGACGGGTGAGTAATGCCTAGGGATCTGCCCAGTCGAGGGGGATAACAGTTGGAAACGACTGCTAATACCGCATACGCCCTACGGGGAAAGGAGGGGACCTTCGGGCCTTTCGCGATTGGATGAACCTAGGTGGGATTAGCTAGTTGGTGAGGTAATGGCTCACCAAGGCAACGATCCCTAGCTGTTCTGAGAGGATGATCAGCCACACTGGGACTGAGACACGGCCCAGACTCCTACGGGAGGCAGCAGTGGGGAATATTGCACAATGGGGGAAACCCTGATGCAGCCATGCCGCGTGTGT
This sequence comes from Shewanella maritima, assembly GCF_004295345.1. Taxonomy (NCBI): domain Bacteria; kingdom Pseudomonadati; phylum Pseudomonadota; class Gammaproteobacteria; order Alteromonadales; family Shewanellaceae; genus Shewanella; species Shewanella maritima. The sequence continues at coordinate 2,650,664 of NZ_CP036200.1, forward strand.
GAAGAAGGCCCTAGGGTTGTAAAGCACTTTCAGCGAGGAGGAAAGGTTAGTGGTTAATACCTACTAGCTGTGACGTTACTCGCAGAAGAAGGACCGGCTAACTCCGTGCCAGCAGCCGCGGTAATACGGAGGGTCCGAGCGTTAATCGGAATTACTGGGCGTAAAGCGTACGCAGGCGGTTCGTTAAGCCAGATGTGAAAGCCCCGGGCTCAACCTGGGAATTGCATTTGGAACTGGCGAACTAGAGTCTTGTAGAGGGAGGTAGAATTTCAGGTGTAGCGGTGAAATGCGTAGAGATCTGAAGGAATACCGGTGGCGAAGGCGGCCTCCTGGACAAAGACTGACGCTCATGTACGAAAGCGTGGGGAGCAAACGGGATTAGATACCCCGGTAGTCCACGCCGTAAACGATGTCTACTCGGAGTTTGGTGTCTTGAACACTGGGCTCTCAAGCTAACGCATTAAGTAGACCGCCTGGGGAGTACGGCCGCAAGGTTAAAACTCAAATGAATTGACGGGGCCCGCACAAGCGGTGGAGCATGTGGTTTAATTCGATGCAACGCGAAGAACCTTACCTACTCTTGACATCCAGAGAACTTTCCAGAGATGGATTGGTGCCTTCGGGAACTCTGAGACAGGTGCTGCATGGCTGTCGTCAGCTCGTGTTGTGAAATGTTGGGTTAAGTCCCGCAACGAGCGCAACCCTTATCCTTATTTGCCAGCACTTCGGGTGGGAACTTTAGGGAGACTGCCGGTGATAAACCGGAGGAAGGTGGGGACGACGTCAAGTCATCATGGCCCTTACGAGTAGGGCTACACACGTGCTACAATGGCGTATACAGAGGGTTGCGAGACCGCGAGGTGGAGCTAATCTCAGAAAGTACGTCGTAGTCCGGATTGGAGTCTGCAACTCGACTCCATGAAGTCGGAATCGCTAGTAATCGTAGATCAGAATGCTACGGTGAATACGTTCCCGGGCCTTGTACACACCGCCCGTCACACCATGGGAGTGGGCTGCAAAAGAAGTGGGTAGTTTAACCTTCGGGAGAACGCTCACCACTTTGTGGTTCATGACTGGGGTGAAGTCGTAACAAGGTAGCCCTAGGGGAACCTGGGGCTGGATCACCTCCTTATCGACACGAATTTAGACTTTGTTGAGTGTTCACACAGATAACTTGTCGCTTCTTTTATAAGAAGTGAGAGTCAAATGCGCCGCGAGCCGGTTAGCATTGTTCTTTAACAATTTGGAAAGCTGATAGTATTTTTATGTGAAAACATAAAATGCGAAATAATTGAGTTCTCAAAACACTATTTAAGTGTCTTGAATATTCTAAAACTAAGGCGATACACATGAATGAGTTTACTCATTGGTGTGATTTATCAAATAAACCAGCTAGTCACCTATGTGGCTTGAATGACTTACATTAGTAAGACTCATTTGGGTTGTATGGTTAAGTGACTAAGCGTATACGGTGGATGCCTTGGCAGTCAGAGGCGATGAAGGACGTAGTAACTTGCGAAAAGCGTTGGCGAGCTAGTAACAAGCATTTGAGTCAACGATGTCCGAATGGGGAAACCCAATTGCATAAGCAATTATCCTAACGTGAATACATAGCGTTAGGAGGCAAACCCGGGGAACTGAAACATCTAAGTACCCGGAGGAAAAGAAATCAACCGAGATTCCCCTAGTAGCGGCGAGCGAACGGGGATTAGCCCTTAAGTCATTGGGGTGTTAGTGGAATGTGTTGGAAAGCACAGCGGCACAGGGTGATAGCCCCGTACATGAAAACTAACCAGTGATGAAATCGAGTAAGGCGGGACACGTGACATCCTGTCTG